>JAWOCK010000087.1:0-13558 GCA_046483845.1 Thermoplasmatota archaeon
AAGAGGCTGACACCTTGCTTCAGGACCTCCCCACTATTATGTAACCGGTTATCGGGTTCCCTGCTGATATGCTTCCGATAATGGTGTCGAAGACCGGATGACCGCTGAAGACAGATGTCAGTTATTCCTTTGTGATCCGAGTTATCGATCAGCTCTCCCGGAAGGATATGTTTCGAGCTAACCAATCCGGAGCACCTTCGATCTCCTCTATATCCTCCCTCTTCAACGGCATCTTCCTGAACAATGCCGCAGCCCTCTTCTTTCCGATCCCCGGGAGCGCTTGGAGATCACTGAATGATGCCTTGTTGATATCGAAAGGTGTACCGAAACCAGTGATCGACCTCGATGAATGGTCGGTCACGCATACATCAATGTGCTCCCCGAGCACGACCGTATGAGGGACCCCGACAAGAAGCGGATAAGACCCGATCTGTCTTCCGAAATAGGTCCCCCCCGACCTTGCCTCGAGGTAAACTCCTCTCAGGATGCTCCCAACAGGAAGCATCCTGCGGAGGAAAGCCGGGTCGAAATCTCCCCTGACCTTCTCCTTGAACCTCCTGAATGCCTTCTCCAGAGCTCCCTTGAGATGGACGGCCTTCAATGTGCCGTCCCTGTCCGGAAACAGAGCTCCCCTGATGTTGATCCTCCTGAGCATAAGACCCTCATCGAGGATACGACCGAGGAGTTCGATGTCCATATCGAAGCTCTCTTCGCTCTGTCCGGGGAGCCCGCCGAGGAAGTTTAGACCCGGGAGTAAACGAGGCATTCCGTTCTCACCGATATCCCTGCCCGTCTCGTTCATGATACGCACAGCTTCCAACACCTCCTCTGGACCCGAGTTCAGGTTGTTTTCCTCCTTCACCTCCGGGTCCGAGCTCTCCAGACCCAGTGCCAGGACCGTTCCGGAGGTGCTCCCCTTCACGATCTCCTGAAGCGCCTTCCTGGATGCTTCCGGATATGCTGAGATCACAGCAGGATTGGCGTTGTCGGTGTGAACCATACCGGTATCGATACCGCTCCTTCTTCCTTTCGAAACCGCCTTCCTTACACCTTTTCCACCGTGGAGGGCTTCCTTCACTCCCGTCATCAGTTCATGGAGCATCTCAGGGTCGGGCTCCGGGACATCGCTCTTTCCGATATCAGAAGATCCGTAGGAGACCAGGTCCGACTGGCCCCCGACCCTTATGTTCTCCACTCCATAAGAAGCCAGTCTTGCGACCTCTTCTACGATATCCGCGGGGTCCCTCACCACCATCGGTCCCTTCCATGGCTCGCTGCAGAACGAACAACCGCCACTGATATACCTCGGGCACCCTCTTGTGGTCTCTATCTCGCAGATCAGAGGAGAGGGATGGTCCGGGTGTCTCTTCACGATGAAGGCGCCCTCCTTGAGATGTGTGTTCCATTCCTCCAGGGTCCTCTGCCTATCCTTTATATTGCCTGAAGAGACGAGTTCGCAGGAGACGACACCGGGATCGCCCTTTGTCCTTTCAACGTCCAGGCCGGAGAACCTCTCCGCCGCAGGACCGACCAGGATCACGGGTAACCCCGTTTCCGAGAGAGCTCGAACCTCCCTTTTGGAGATCGGCTCACCCCGGAGGTACTTCCCGGGGACGTTGCAGCCGGCCAGTATGACCAAGAGTTCCAGTGAGCCGATGTCAGATAACACTCCGCCTCCCCCTGCCCTCAGCTGGTCAATGGTGGCATAACCGATCTCTTCGGGGAAGGCTCCTCCGGATACCATTCCTCCCGCCATGGAACGGACCTGGGGAGCAATGAACGGGGGGACGCCGAAAAGCGCGGGCTCGTCGACATAACCGTCGATGATCATGTACCTGATACCTTTCCATAAACTTGGGGGTCCATGCTTGAACCGAGGCCTCGTCATCATCGGGTCATTGACCTCAACCGTTTAAACATTCATCGAATTGCAGGACAAAAAATGGGTTATAACAGAAGGACCTTACCAATGTAAAAGTCCCCGAAAGGGAGATGATCCCAATGACAATAAAGAAGACAGAACTTATCAACATCGAGGCCAAGAGGGTAGGTGCCATGGGGAAGAAGATGAACATCAGGATCGATGTCAACTCCAATGTATCGCAGATCTACCTCACCGAAGAGGATGAGGCAAGGGTCGATTTCAGGTTCACCGCGACCTATACCGGACTGGGAACTGTGGGAATGGAGGGGAGGATCACGTTCTCCGGTGAGGCAAAGGAGCTCTACGAGAAATGGACGGAGACCGGCAATATGCCCGACGGTCCGGCCCAGGAGATCCACGGATCCATAATGAAAAGCTGCATGCCCGTAGCGGTCATCCTTTCCAGAGAGGTGAATCTGCCACCCCCGATGCCAATGCCGCCTGTGAAGGTCAAGGGGAAGAAAAAGAAGGAAGGCCAGGCCTCTTCCGGAATGGAAGTGGCATGAAGACCTCATCCTTCCCTGTGATGGCTCTCCAGATCCAGCAGGTCCCTTTTGACCATTCTGAGGAACCTCACCCTCATTATGTAGAAGAATATCAGGTTCATGGAGATCCCCAGAAGCCCCAGCATGAATGAGAGCATCACCCCGCGGAGGCCAAGATCCTTCAATACGGCCAGAGAGATAGCGAAGAACCAGATCCCTGTGAGAAGCACGGCGGAATAGAGACCTCCCCATCTGACATTTATCACGAGGTCCTCCTTCTTCGGATCGAACCTCACCTCTATCCATGCCCTGCGATAAAGACCCAGTACTATCTTGTCCAGTCTGTTCCGTCTGGCCTCTATCCTTCCGCTGGATATATCATAGTTATCAATATTGAAGCTTAACTCCACCAATCTCTCCTTTACGGCTTCAAGGACCGTGGGGACCCCCAATCTGCTCGTCTTCTTTCGGATCCTGTCGATGAGGCGCAAGTATGATCACTTCTCCTATGTGAAGAACTTCTCCATCAATCTCTTCTTGATGCCTTTGTAAGAATGCAGGGTGACCTTCTCGCCTTCCTCAACCTCCAAACGCTCCATGTCCTTCTGCCGTATGGAGGTCATTCCCTCCTCCATCATGGAATCCGCAACGAGCTTCATGACCCTTCCATTCTTCTCTCCGCATTTGACAAGTGCCAGTCCCCCCTCCACGAAATCCTCATTATCCAGTATCCGGGTGTTGACCCTGACAATACCGGAGCCAGATATGGGACTTTTTTTCACGATCAGTTCTATAGCATAATCCTCTTCCTCTGCCATTCTACCATCTCCCGAGTCCTTCCATCTCCCTTCTTATCGATGAACTGTATCCCTCCGCTGCCCTGACAGCGGATTCCACGTGATCGGCATGCTCTTCCTTCAGGAAGGAGAACATGATCCCCCTTGACACGTTCACCAGAATATCGCAAGAAGCATGAGAGGTTCCCATCTCCAGAACCTTCCGGAGGTCGCCGCCCTGTGAACCTATCCCGGGGACCAGCAGTGGCATCTCGAAACCGACCCTCTCCCTTACCTTGCCCATCTCTTCGGGGTAGGTGGCACCCACAACCATTCCCAGATTGCCGTTGGAGTTCCAGGTATCGACCAGGGTGGCCATCCTCATGAACAGCGGTTCCATGGGGGCCGGAGTGTCCTGTACCTCGGACGCAGCTCTGTTCGAGGTCCTGCAGAGGACGAAGACGAGTTTGTCCCTCCTTTTGGAGAAAGGAGTGACGGCATCCCGGCCCATGTAACCATTTATCGTAACGGAGTCCACACCAAGACGGTCATAGGCCGCTCTGGCATAAGCCTTTGACGTGTTGCCTATGTCCCCCTTCTTGCCATCCAGTATCACCATGTTGCCGGGGTGCTCCTTCCTGATGTATTCAACTGTCTTTTCCAGGGCCTCCATACCTTTCCTTCCCTCTACCTCGTAGAAGGCCTGGTTTAGCTTGAACGCAGCCGCGGTGTGGGAGGTGGCATCGATGATCTCCCTGTTCCTCTCGAACTGGGGGAGCTCACCTGACCTCAGATCGTCGGGGAAACGGGTCATGTCGGTATCGAGACCGATGCACAGCAGGGTCCTTCTTCTCTTTGCTTCCTCGAACTTCTCCTTCCAGCTCATCATTTTATGATTACATGGTTGGGATTTATTACTTGTCATCAAAATATCCCAAGATGAAAGGATTATCATCCCCTTTCACCATTGAGTGTCATGGACATCGGTGTCGACGAGGCCGGAAGGGGACCGGTGCTGGGACCTCTGGTTGTAGCCGCCGTTGGGATCGATGAGAAGGTCCTTGATCTGAATAAGTTGGGAATATGCGATTCCAAGCTGATGTCCCCCGAAAAAAGACAGGAAGCCTTCCAAATCCTGTCACAGGCCTCTTCATACTGTATACTGGAGATACCGGCCAGGTCAATAGATCTTCTCAGAAGGACCATGACCATGAACTCGATCGAGGTGTCCGCTTTCTCCACGGTGGTTTCCTCCCTCATCGAAGGGGACATGAGGGTGGATGGTGTCCTTCTGGGCAATATCGAACATAGACTGAAAAAAGGGATAACTGGAAGGGGAAGGATAGTGATGGACGCTGCAGACGTTGATGAAAGAAGATTCTGTAGGCTGATATCGGATAAGATCTCCTCCACCATCGATCTCAGCGAATGGGAGATGGTATCCGAGCACAAGGCCGACCTCAACCACAGAGTTGTTGGTGCGGCTTCGGTCCTTGCGAAGGTCACCAGGGACACAAGGGTCCAAGAGTACAAAGCAACTTACGGAAAAGATATCGGAAGCGGTTATCCGGGCGACCCCAGGACAAGGGAGTTCTTGATGGACCATGTGCTCCAGAAAGGGTGCCTGCCCGAGATAGCGAGGGCGACCTGGGAGACCTCAAGGAGGATACTCTCCATGGGCGATCAGTCTAGTCTCCTGGACTTTCGATGACCGATTATCAGGGGTAAAAGGATGTGACCACGTGTCAGCGTTAGCTTCAATTCACCGGAAGGCGAAGGGTCCGGCATTGAAAGCATATCGTAAATATTGTCGGCAGCGTAAATGGGAACGATCACCCAGAGGTCACCATCTTCTTTCAGGCCGCTTCGCAGTTCCTCGATGTCCCCGCTTTCGGGAACATGGTCCCCGAACCATCCTATGACCACATCAAGTTCACTTCCCTTCAGGGAGGCCGCTTCGGATGCTACCACGGAATCCATGGGTAGAAGCTTCTCGATCCATTCCAGGAATTCCTCCGGGGCCCCGATAATACCGATGGACCTTCCGGTATCCAGATAGATCGCCCTTAACACTTCGGTCCTGGAGCAGAGGTAGATATCTCCCATGCTCCCTCATTGGTGAACTAATAGAAAAGTCTATCACAGGCAGGGATTGTTACTGTCCCCTGCTTTCCCTGGCCTTCATCCTTAGGCCTTTGTATCCGCATTTCCTGCACTGTTTGGTCTTTACAGGATTGCGGGCATAGCATCTCATGCAGATCTTCTTGTGGAGCCTTCTGGACTCGACTATCTCCCTTATCTCTGGGTCCAAGCTCTTTGCCATGCCATACCACCTTGAGCAAAGGGGCTAAACCCTGGATGTATTTAAAACCTTTTGAAAAGGGAATGAAGCTCAATAGAGGTTGCTGTCGCTGAAGAACTTTACCTCGGGGGGCCCGATCGTGCCAAGAAGCACGTTCGCCCATGCCAATTTCTTGAACTTGAACCTCTCTTCCTCGGGGGAAAGGGCAGGCATTCTGCGCCCCCCTTCGGAGAGCTTCGTCGCCACCTCCGAGAAGTTAAAACCCAGCAGTGTGATCGACCTGGCCCTGAAATGGTCGGCGGCAAAGGCCGCCCTGTCACCATCTGAGAATCCTCCGAAGTTGAAAAGTCCACCGGCGTCGTAGGGGTTGACCTGAGTGGTCCCGATGACACTTCCATGGAGCCTCGGGACCACGGACCTCAGGCGGTTTACGTTGTCCCCGTGTGAATGGACCAGCATCACTGAGCCCCTGGAAACGCATCTTATCTGGTCCTCCACACCCCCGTCAAGGTCGGTCACTATGATATCCGGAAGGATACCCTTGGACATCACCGGGGAAGTGGCACCGTCAGCTGTTATGAGAACATCATTTCCACTGGAGATCGCGGTCCAATCACCGGAGGCCTGCTTCTGGGAGATGAGAATGGAGAGCTCCTCCTCCAGGTCGGGTCCGGCTCCAAGGACGAACACGTTCCTGTCGGTCACGATGCGCTCTAGCTCCAGCATAACCTCTTCGGGAGGCTCTATGTTGGGATTTTCCTTGAGCAGCTCGGCCAGGACCCTTCCCGCTTCCGCATCCTTGGCGGGGTCCAGAGAGAGGTCTTTGGAAAGCTCACTGTAGATCGGCAGCCAGTCGACCATTTGCATGTTCCATGCTCCTTATCTCATCCAGCCTGTCCTTCTCCTGCCCCGGCTCTTGGACTTGTTATAGGTATAAAAGAGCCCTCCCACCAAGAGCAGGAGCACACCAACGAAGATGTATATCACATTCTCGGTCCAGTCGAACTGGCCCGAGGTGAAATCAAATGCGTATCCCAGAAAGGAGAACGCCACCCGGGCAATGAAGTATATGGCTCCCAGTGAGAGCAGAATGACCCCCGTGGACCTGGTGAACCGGTTCGTCCTTACGTAGGTATCAAGCGTGTTGCCGATCGTGTAGAGTGCCGCGGATGCCAGCACCCAGATCCATACAGCATTCAGGAATTCGAAGATGAACCTTGGCAGTTCCTCCTGCTGGCGTGCCTCCATGAAACCTATTATGAAACCGGCCATGACCAGAATGATCGAGAGAAATACACCGCTGAACAGCAAATAACGTTTGGTACGTAAAGCATCCCGCATATCCTCAAGGACCTTTGACACCTGTTCCTCGACGTTGAGCGCCTTTATCATCAGGAATATGGCAAGGAATATCACCATCAGACCTATTGCAAACTCCATGTATCCTATTCCCATGAATATGCCGAGAAACATGAACATAAGTGCAAGTGGAACGATGATCTTCTTGCCTATCTTTGGGTTCTTGAAAGCGGACATGATGATGTAGTAAGTGGATTCCAGGTTCTGCTGTTGTTTCACCACCACCCGGGCGATGTGCTCTATCTGCACCCTCTGGGATATGAGCGGGAGTATGACCTCGTCCTCCGCACCATCGGAGACCAGCACCACGGTGTCAGGTGAGAACTGCTCTATCACGGAATAGAACTGCCTCACCAGATTGGCATCCGACTGCATTCCGACCATCCTGTCACCGCATATGGTGGCTATCTCGACCTCCCTGCCGAGGTCCCTGTACTTCTTGTAGAGCTTCAATCCCATGAACATTACATTGGCATCGGAATCCTCCGGGTCCTCCATGCCCAGGGCTATAACGGCCTTCAAATTGTTCTTGCGGCCAATTACCGGACTCGTGACCTTTGCCTTTTCTCCAAGGTCGTCGTCCCTATCCACGCAGAGTACCAATGTTTTCATTAACGTTTTCCAAATGGTTTAATGAATATATAATCATATAGCTGATCTATCATGGACAGAATTGAAGAAGTTGCAGGGAGCCCTCCGGGATACCGCAGATGGCCATACAGGCGATAATTCGGTACTCTCCGGCAACGGGGCTATTGCACTTGGAGCTATAGCTGCAGGATTGGATGGCTACTTTGCATACTCCATGACACCCGCGTCATCAATATTGCATTACTATGCTGCCCATCACAGGGAACTTGGAATTGTCACTGTCCATCCCGAGGGCGAGGTGGGTGTCGCCAACATGGCCGTCGGTTCCGCATTCGCAGGGGCAAGGACCATGTTGGGGACCTCCGGAGGAGGATTCGCATTGATGGAGGAGGCTCTGTCTCTTGCTGGAATGTGTGAGGTCCCCCTTCTTTGTGTGATGTCATCGAGACCCGGACCTTCCACCGGTGTTCCCACATACACCGAGCAGGCGGACCTTGAATTCGCCCTGCATCAGGGTCACGGTGAATTCCCGCGGGTAGTGGCAAGCCCCGGAACGATAGAGGAGGCTTTTCACCTCGCCGGTGAACTGCATGATGGATGGAATCCCGTAACGGAGAGAAGGTCCAGAGAGGACCGTCTGAAAGCGGTCAAGGACCTTCTGTGATCGGATCAGGAGATCCTTCATCCGCAGGTACCTGTCGAATATCAGTAAAAAAAGCCATACGTAGGTTATCAGGTGTGTTAACTAACGATCAATAAAGTTTAATATCTGTGGAGTCCTTTCCCTTTACTGTGAAAATTGCCACTTACAGGTTGCTTGAAGAATTGAAGTCATATCCGACATTCAGTGTCAACGATCTGTCACTACTCACCGGCAATGAGCCTGATTATTCAAAGTTGGTCCTCCATAGACTATCGAAGAAGGGACTGGTCTACAGGTTGAAGAGAGACTCCTATACTGTCCACAGCGATCCACTTCTCTTTGCCTCATCTCTCATCTGGCCTTCATATATCTCATTGTGGTATGCACTGAGATTTCATGGGCTCACCGAACAGGTTCCTT
Source organism: Thermoplasmatota archaeon (assembly GCA_046483845.1). Lineage (GTDB taxonomy): Archaea > Thermoplasmatota > Penumbrarchaeia > Penumbrarchaeales > Penumbrarchaeaceae > JAYEPK01. Next base: position 8,501 of record JAWOCK010000087.1, read on the forward strand.
ACAGGTTGGATGTTCTCACACCTGCTGCCAACAGGATCGAACAGATGATGTTCAAGGGGTACCTGATCTCATTTGTAAAGATAACGGACAAGATACTGTTCGGTTATGAGAAGAACAGGATATCAGATATGGATGTTTTCATGGCAGAGCCTGAAAAAGCCATTGTTGATGCCATAGTATTGAAGAAGATATCCATTCCAGAGATTGTCGATGTGATCGATCAGAACAATGATAAGCTCTTCATAGACAAATTGATCGAAATGATGATCAGAACAGGTAGCAAAGCAGGAGCCAAGAGACTTGGTTGGATCCTCGATCATCTTGAACTCATCAGATCAAAGGAGCTGCATGATATGATCTATCAGACGATCACGCCTCTTGAAAGTTCCTTCCCTCCAGAGGGTAAAAAGGATCCATACTGGAAATTGATGGTCAATATAAAAGAGGAATGAAAGATGATTAGAAAGAAGGATCTGATCGATGTTGCCGAATTGAAGGGATTGTCCCTGATCAATGCCGAAAAGGACTATCTTCTGGAAATTCTGCTCTTTCTTTTTTCCAAAAACAGCAGGTTTCTTGTGTTCAAGGGTGGAACTGCCCTCTATAAATTTCATGGTTTGAACCGTTTCTCGGAAGATCTGGATATGGATTTACTGAAAAAAAGGATAAAACCTGATCGTGAAATCGAGAGGATCAGGAGAAAGCTGGAACTTCTTTCCATGAAAGGTACGATTGGAGAGTTTGAGGAACATGAAAACGAGACCAACCTGAGATTCTCCATCAGGGGCCCTCTTTACGATGGAAGGAAGGAGAGCATGGCCCGGATCACGATCAATCTAAGCTCAAGAGAAAGGCCATTGAATTATTCAAGGAAACATATGGATACGATGTATGGCGATATTCCTTCCTTTGAAATGCAGGTACTGGATCCTATCGAGATCTGTGCAGAGAAGATCAGATGTGTTATGGAAAGGGATAAACCAAGGGATATCTATGATCTTTATTTTCTTTTCAATAAGGGTTTTTTACCTGATGCAAATCTGGTAAACAGGAAATTGACACCGGGTGGTTCTCGATTCGATAAGGATCTGGTGATTGATAGAATAAGTAAGATGAAAGGAATCTGGAGAAAGGATCTTGAAGGTCTGGTTATGGGTTCTTTACCTTCATTTGTCAAGGTCAAAAGTGAATTGGAGGGGTATCTGGATAGGATCAATTGATATTTGAAATATTTTCATCTACATTCCAATTGGTCCATTATCATCGAGATGGTTCTGCGCTTTTCGATCGGCACAATTTTATATTTTTCAACCGGCGTATGCACCAAGTGCAGGGACGAGGCATTCTAACTTGCAATGAAGAAGGAGAAATGGCCAATAGGAATATTCCTGAACGAGGAGAGGCCCCAGTACACCGATCAACTGCATGATGGATGGAATCCCGTAACGGAGAAAAGGTCCAGGGAGGACCGTCTGAAAGCGGTCAAGGACCTTCTGTGATCGGATCGGAAGATCCTCCATCCGGTATAGGGATGGGTTCCTCTTCCGGGACCTCCGGTGGGCCCTGCCCTTCCAGATCCTGATCCGGGACATCCGTTTCCATATCCGATGGTCCCTCTTCCTGTTGAGGCCCGGTTTCGACAACATTCGCTTCAGGTTTCTTCAGTATGAAGAGAAGCAGGAACACCAGGGCAAGGATTGCCAGTATCGCGATCAATATGAAGAATACCGGGCTGGTCCCCTTCTCTTCGGGTTCCGAGTTATCCTCCGTTGGGGAGGTCCTTCCCTTGAATTCTTCAAGATTGGTGATCCCGTCCCCGTCGAGGTCCCCTTCTGCATCCGATGGGTCCTCGGGATCGAGTCCGTAGAGGTCCTCCCACCAGTCGGGCATTCCATCGGAATCGGTATCTGTCTCTTTTGTCGGGATGATAACATCCGGGACCTCCGATACGTTGACGTGGAATGTGGTATCAATGGTCTCTGTCCCGTCGGTCGCTGTCACTGTGACCTGGTAGGAACCGGGCGGGGGCATGTTGCACAGGATCATTCCGCTTGCAGGATCGATGGTTATATCGAGTTCCGGGGTGGATGATATGGAGTAGGACAATGTGTCACCATCCACATCGGTGGCACTTGCATATCCCGTTAGAAGGTCCTCCTCCGTCATGTTCCAGTCACCCGGGAGTCGGATCCATGTTGGTGCATCATTCGTATTGATGACCTCCAGCATGAAGGAGATGGAATCTGTTTCTCCTTCGAGGTCTGTTACGGTTACCTTGATCCAGTGCAGACCCACATCATCGTTGGTGGGTGTTCCGTTGAGAAGGCCCGTTTCGGGATCGATACTCAGCCAATCGGGTGCAGAGAGGGACCACTGCAACCGGTCACCTTCATCCACATCAACTGCCTCGAAATACACGCTGTAATATTCATCCTCCATGGCTTGTGTGGCGGGTTCGGTGGTGATCTCGGGTATATCATTGATGTTTGTCACATCGATCAAGAAGAATAAATTATCATGTCCATGGTCCCCATCGTAAACCGTGATATTGACGTAAAAGGTACCAACATCGGAGTTTTCCGGAATTCCTCTGAGCGTGTCAACATCCAGTGAAAGCCAGGAAGCATTTGTTTCCAATGCCCACTGGAATGTGGTGATACCCGGATCGATGTCCGTTGCAATGAGCCTGAGGAAGTATTCCTCATCTTCTTCGATCTCGGTTATTGGTTCGGTGATGATCACCGGATCGTCGTTGGTGTTTTCAACGGTGAGATCGAACTCGATCATTGCGGAACCACCGTTATCGTCCGAAACGGTGACAATTATCCCCCAAATGCCCACATCCGCGTTGGTCGGTGTTCCACTGAGTACTCCAGTCTCCGGATCGATCGAGAGCCATGCGGGTGCTTTTACCAGACTCCATGTAAGTAAGTCATCGGTCGGGTCCGGGTCCTCTGCTTCCAGTGTTGTGTTGTAATACTCATCCTCTGTGGCCCTGGTACAAGGATCGACGGTGAAATACGGATCATCATTTGTGTTGATCACTTCCACCGTGAAGTATCTCCAGTCGGATCCTCCATCACCATCTCTCAGTGTTATATTCACTTCGTATATACCCACATCATCATTTGTTGGGGTCCCGTGCAGGTGGTTACCATTCAGTGAGAGCCATGTTGCATTGGTTTCCATGGACCATTCGAAGGTTGTTGGTGTCGGGTCGATGTCAACAGCGGAGAAGTGCACCGAGTAAACTGTGTCCTCGTTCACCGTGGAAGGAGGGGTCCTTGTTGTGATCTCCGGATCATCGTTGACATTGATCACTGTTATGGTGAACTCCTTCCAATCAAGCCCTCCGTTACCGTCCCTGACGGATACGTTGATGTGATGGGATCCAACATCATCATTGGTAGGGGTCCCGTTCAGCCAACCGGTATTTCTATCGACCGTCAGCCAATTCGGACCTGATTCCAGTGCCCATAGAAGGGTATCCGCTGTCGGATCGGGATCGACGGCTGTGAGCCTTGTTGAATATAAGATGTCCTCGATTGCCGTGGTGTCGGGGGTAAATGTGAACAATGGATCGTCGTTGGTGTTGATGACGACTATCGTGGAGTTCAGCCAATCCGATCCTCCGTGTCCATCCCTGACAGAGATGTTGACCCAGTATGAACCCACATCCTTATTTTTCGGGTTTCCATACAGATGGTTTCCGGTCAATGCAAGCCATGAAGCATCTGTCTCCATTGACCAGAAGAACGATGTGGAAACGGGATCGATGTCCTCTGCCTCAAGGTATATGGAATAGACAGAGTCTTCATTGACCGATCCCTGAGGGCTCGTTGTTATTGTGGGATCATCGTTTGTGTTCTCAACAGTTATGGTGAACCTGGTCCAGTCGCTTCCTCCGTTTCCGTCACTCACAGAGATGTTCACCACATGGGTTCCAACATCATCATTTGTGGGGGTTCCGTTCAACCATCCTGTACTGGAATTCATTGTCAACCAGTCAGGTCCTGTCTCCATGGACCATGTCAATGTATCGTTGGTCGGATCGATGTCAGATGCTTTGAATTGTGTTGAATAGAGAAGGTCCTCCGTTGCGTTCCCTTCCGTTGTTGAGGTTATCATCGGGGCATCGTTTGTATTGTGCACTGTCAGATCGAACTCCATGGATGTGGAAACCTGTCTCGCATCGGTGCAGATCACCTTTATATGATATGGGCCGACGTGGGAATTCTCTGGCGTTCCCGATAATGTCCCGTTGTTATACATTGTCAACCATGCTGCATTCGTTGAGATGGTCCATGTGGAGTATGTATGCCCGGGGACCTCATTTGAAGAGATATAGTGAACGGAATACAATGTGTCCTCGTATGCATCCTCCACGTTCTCGGTGATAATTACAGGGTCGGCATACTCGATGTCATCGAGGTATGGATAGGTCCTTCCCTCGATTATGTTCCAGATGTTGAAATCCCACCCAGCATCCGAGAATGTGTCCTTGTCCATCATCTGTTTGGTCGTTTTTCCGGTTCCACCGGAAGATGAGTTCGTTCCCGATGTTAAGTTGTCAAAGAAGCAGTCCGATACCGTGTCCTGATTCGATCCGCAGAAACCTCCCACATTCAAATTGCCGTAAACATGACCGCTGGAATATGAATCCTCGAGATAGGATGTCCACCAACCGTTCTTCCCGCAGAATCCGCCAACTGTTACATTTCCGGTGACAATGGATGTGGAATAGGAGTTCTTGATGGTTCCAAAGATATTCTCTCCTACGAAACCTCCCGCATTGTATCCGGTGGAATTCACATCTCCTGTTGAATAGCATTCTTGGATGTTTCCGAGGTTCCTTCCAGCAAGACCTCCCACCTCCGCTCCTCCCCATACATCAACATTCGAGAATGATTTGGAAATACTTCCGTATCCTCCATCACCAACAAGACCACCGATGTAGAGGTCCTCTGCCTTTACAATTCCTTCGGAGGAGGAGTCCGTGATAGTTCCATAACCGGTCTCACCAACCAACCCTCCCACCTTCATGTGTCCTCTGGTCAC
>JAWOCK010000069.1:0-20793 GCA_046483845.1 Thermoplasmatota archaeon
TGCGCTTTCGACCGTTTTGATCTTGGCTGCAAGGTATAGTTTCTCATGGAGTTGTTGTACCTTGTCTTTGGTGTTGTTAGCTTTCGCATTCACAAACACTTACCTCCATTCCAAACTCGATCAAAGTAGGGGTCCTTTCCTATGCGTGGTTGTGTTGTCCACGCAATCATTGGTACTATGACCCCCTCCGACTCCTCACACCGCATCGCTTCGGATTTCCCATTGCTGGTTATACCTTGGCTACTCCTATTCACTGCTATATTCCAAGACTCGAATTCGGAGACGATATGAGGTCTCCCCAGTTCCTGCAGATACTGTGTTGGCATTCCGCTACCTATACGCCGGAGAAGGACATCACCGCATATCCAGTATCTTGATGATGCCTGCTGTCTTCGCCTCCGTAACTCGGGCTCAACTTTCTCTGAATTTGACAGTATCGACGCAGCAGTATTCACTTCGATGTTACGGACTACCAACTCGCACCTCTTTTGAGGTTTTACATACCGCTTCAGCGCAAAGGTCGCCCAGGACGCTGGGTATATGCTATTTGGCTCACTGGTTTTACCAAAGCAGGACTTCCACCTGCAAGCACCTGCAGACTTAACTGGGCATGCGTTACGGACTGTCATTTTGCGCCTCCTATGAGGTTTTACATACCGCTTCAGCGCCAAGGTCGCCCCGGACGCTGGGTATATGCTATTTGGTTCTCTGGTTTTACCAAAGCAGGACTTTCACCTGCAAGCACCTGCAAGCTTAGCTGGGCACGCGATGATGCACTGGACCTTACATATAGGATTGAAATTGACCTTTCTCTTTATGCAAGTGATGCTCTTCATCTCGCGAGTGCAATTTTGTCCGGTTGTTCAGTATTCTGGTCTTGTGATAACCATCATTTGAAAAAGAAAACAGCTGCTTATCTATTGGATTATGGTATTACTGTGAAATGTCTATCATCTTATGATATGAATAAGGAAGGATATTGAAATATCAACAAGAGAAAAACTATTAACCAATCGTAAAAATATATCGGACTGCGCGTTTTCGACATTAGCGGTGATCCGGTTGAGCGTCCTCGATAGAAGATCCCCTGAAAGGAACATCCTTGTTTGGTCTTTGTTCTTCCTATTCCTTGGAACGTTCGTTACCTGGGCATCAATAAGAATGATCATGTCACCGGATTCAACATTTCTTAAAAGGATCGCGATACTGTTCTTTTCTGTCTTTGTGATCGGTGTTCTCCTTTTTGGTTTAAAGAGCATTGTTAGCTCGGAACTTGAAAGAAAGAAGAAGATACAGAAGGTCCTCAGTGAGATCGGCTATAAGTGATCTCATTCTTCCCAGGTGGGTTCCATCACCCTTCCCATGAACAGTATCAATCCCGTTTCCCTGTCCTGAATTGTGAAAATAAAGGGCTGGTTCAGGTCGAATGACAGACCTATGGATCTATCCATCGCCGCATAGGTCACTGCAGCTGCTTCGGTCCCTTTCTCATCAACCTTGATCTTGGCACTCTGCCCGATGCTGCCTATGAAGAGACCCGCTGAACCTGTGATATTGGAAAAGTCAGCAGGTCCGAAGGCATTTTCAATACCAAGGGATCTGAGCGGAGCTTCCAGGTCCATCTCAGGATCCATGGAGAACTTGGGAAGGCTTATTGTAAGCTCCCTTTCGGATGCTCCCTCCTGGGCATCGCCGATCATCTTTCCTGACAGGTCTTTCTCGAGTTCGAATATGCTCTCCGGATCGATCCTGTCCTCCATGTAATATTCACCTCCATCCTGGGGGGATCTGTAGAAGGTCATTGATATCGATCCTCCCTTGTAAAGGAGCTCCAACGATTCGACATCCTCTCCCTCGTATACAAGGAAGTCAACATCATTTTTCACATCATCCGGGTCAAAGTGCATCATTGGAACCTCTTTGGTCCTGTTTTCTGTTAGATAGAAATTCTGGTCATAGGTATCGCCCTTGTCGAATGGAATGTCCCATTCTCCCTTGAAGTAGATCGCATTGAGGATCGCCATAACGGTAGACGGATCAATCGTACCTGAAGGCAGTGCTTGGGGTATGAGGCCGTTGGTCTTTTCGCTCCCCCACTCGTTGATGGACTTCCTGCATCCTTCGGGATCGGATGAAAAATCCATGTTCTCGGTCTCTGCAAAGTAGTGGTCCGTTATCATCTGCCGGAAAGCTTCCCTGAGATCCATTCCATCCTGAACGAAAAGTCCGTTGGCAAGTGCAATATCCACCCTTCCCTCCCTGCCATCGAGTTCATTCTGGATCCTCGAGAAAGATGATCTCCTGGTCTCATCATCATCCATGAGATAGAGCGCTTCCTTTATCTGCTGGGCAGTTTCTCCCCCTGCCCCTTCATAGAGTATGGATAGAACGATATACAGGCTCAGTGGAGAGAATATGAGATTGTCCCTGGATCCGTTGACAAGCTCCCTGTAGAGGTCAACGGCGAACTGATTGTGGCCCGATACAATATCTTCAACACCTGCATCGGTGGAGTCATCATCGATCAGAACACGGTCACCAATGTTGAGCTCGTAATAGTCCTCGGTGTCCCGGATGAAGAAATAATATATCCCTGCCGATCCAAGGAGAATGATATTGACGAATACAACACCGGCAATTATGGTATTCCTTTTTGTTTTCTGTTCCATATTCCCGCTCCCCATGAAGATACATTCCTTGTTGGGGTATATTATCTGTTCGATACAATGGTGAAAAATATATGCCATTTTCAAACTGATCCAGATAAATGATATAATCCAGGCAGGGGTTGCCGTTTCTGTTCAATATGTCCCAATTGTATGTTCCAAGCATCTACTACGTTTTCCTTTTCATATTGATCTATCTCCTATCTCTGGGGATCATGTATCTGTTCACAAAGAGAAAGCATCTTCCAAAACCACTGCTCCCGGTTACGGGCTTCATATCGATCTTTACCATAACGGTGATGGCGATCTTCATTCCGGAGATCTTTGTTATCCAAACAAAGAAAGATTGGATCACGATCTGTTCCATCATAACAGCACTTGTGATCTTTGCAAATCTGATAACGATGTTAATTACCCTTAAGATCAAAAGAAAATAGGGTCCCCTGAGCGGGATCCCTTTATTGGTGCAGGATCAATACTGTTCGTATGAGATCGGAATATGTTCCCTGGAGAGCAGGTCGAAGAGCTTCTTCATCTTCTTCTCCCCGATCTCGGAGGGGTATATTATCACTTTTTGATATCCTGTATCCATCACCGGTCTCTTCTTCATGGTCTACCTCAACTATCCGATGGGCGAGGACCCTAATCAATCCTTGTTCCACATAAATGTTACATGCCCAGGTCTCTGGACGCCCACGTAAACAAGATGTAACACCTCCCTCAACCCATCCGTTACATGGCTGAAATTTAAGGTTATTCGGACATTTATTAGCTCTTTCAACATATGTTACAATGTAACCTCAATCATGCTCTGTTATGTGACATGCAGGACATATTTGCAAGGTAGATGTAATATACATAGAGTAAAATATTAATATCATCGTAAATTAGGTACAAACGGTCCTGGACGGATGTGGTCTACTGAAAGAAGAAGTTGTAGAAGAGGAACTGGAAAGGCTCCGCTCCGAGTACCCCGACAAGTTCGTATCGGTGGACAGGGTATTTTCGAACATACACAGAGGAGATCGCATATTCATCGGGACCGCATGCTCGGAGCCTCAGTACCTGGTCAACTCCTTGGTGGAATACGTCAGCAAGCATCCGAAGGCGTTCTTCGATACGGAGATATTCCATATCTGGACACTGGGGGTCGCTCCCTACACCGACGAGAAGTTCAAGACCAATTTCAGGCATAACTCCTTTTTCGTGGGTGAGAACACCAGGGAAGCCGTCAACGAGGGGATCGCGGATTACACACCCATATTCCTTTCAGAGATACCGGCACTTCTGAAGAAGGGTTTCGTGGATGTTGATGTGGCATTGATACAGGTATCCCCTCCGGACAAGAACGGCTACATGAGCCTCGGCATCTCGGTGGATATAATCAAGGCCGCAATAGAACAGGCCTCCATCGTGATAGCCCAGGTCAACAAGAACATGCCCCGTGTTCTGGGGGACACCTTCGTCAAGATCACCGATGTGGACTATCTGATCCATCACGATGAGCCCCTGCTCGAGTTCGAACCCGCAGTGGATGATAACATAGCCGGCAAGATAGGAAAGTATGTCTCAAAGATAGTTCAGGACGGGGACACCATCCAGGTGGGTTACGGAAGCATGCCCAATGCGATACTGGCGCATCTGTCGGAAAAGGAACACCTGGGGGTCCACACGGAGCTCTTGGGCGACGGGATAATTGACCTTATCAAGAAAGGGGTAATAGACAACACCAAAAAGACCGTGAACAAGGGAAAATCGGTAGCCACCTTCTGCATGGGCAAGAAGGAGACATACGATTTCATACATGACAATCCCATGATAGAGTTCAGACCCATTGATTACACAAACAATCCTTTGTCCATTGCCCAGATCGATAATATCACGGCAATAAACAGCGCACTGCAGATAGACCTCACGGGCCAGGCCTCGGCGGAATCGGTGGGCTCCACGTTCTACAGCGGAATAGGTGGCCAGGCGGATTTCATGAGGGGGTCCGTCCTGGCAAAGAAGGGAAAGACCATCCTCACCCTCCGTTCAACCGCCAAGGACGATACCATCTCCAGGATCGTTCCCTTCCTCAGCGAGGGGGCAGGTGTCACCCTGAACCGAGGTGACGTGCACTATGTGGTCACCGAGTACGGGATCGCGTACATCCACGGCAAGAACATAAGGGAGAGGGCAATGGACCTCATCGCAATAGCACACCCGAAGTTCAGGCCCTGGCTCATAAAGGAGGCGAAGAGCAAGGGCATCATATACAAAGACCAGGCCTTCATTCCGGGAAAGAGGGGAGAATATCCCGAGGACCTGGAGACCTACAGGACTACGCCCAAGGGGCTCAAGGTCATAATGAGGCCGGTGAGGATCTCCGACGAGCCCCTGGTCAAGGATTTCTTCTATTCGCTCTCCGATTCCAGCATCTACAAGAGGTTCATATCCGTAAGGAAGCACATCCCCCATGAAAGGCTCCAGGAGTTCGTTGTTGTGGACCACACCAAGGAGAAGGTCATCCTCGTGACCAACGGGGACAGCGAGAAGGAGGTCGTCTACGCCATAGGACAGTACGGCATAGACGAGAGGAGCCATTCCGCGGAAGTGGCCCTGGTGGTCCGGGACGAGTACCAGAACCAGGGGATCGGATCGGTGCTGCTGGAATACCTTACGACACTGGCCAAGAAACAGGGCCTTCTGGGATTCACGGCGGAGGTCATCTCCAGCAACCAGGCAATGCTCCATCTGTTCAAGAAGATGGGGTTCCATATAGAGAAGAAATTATCAGAGGGAGTCTACGAACTGACCATGACCTTCTAGGAGGAGATAAGACATGGAAAAAGGTCCGGATATCAAGAAGTTCTTTGAACCGGGCTCCGTTGCGATCATAGGGGCCAGCAATTCCAAGGGAAAGATCGGGTATAAACTGATGGACAACATAACCTCGGAGGATTACAAGGGCAAGCTCTATCCGGTGAACCCCAGGGGCGGGGAGATCTTCGGCATGAAGGCCTATGGGCAGATAACCGATATCGAGGGACCCGTGGACATGGCGGTGATCGCCATACCTGCCTCCTTCGTCCATGAAGAGGTCAAGAGATGCGGGGAAAAAGGGGTCTCCTTCCTGACCATAATAACATCCGGCTTCTCCGAGGTGGGGGAGAACGAGATGGAGAAAGAGATCGTGGATACCGCCAAGAGCTATGGCATGAGGATACTCGGCCCCAATATCTTTGGCATCTATTCCTCCAAGGTCGACCTGAACGCCACCTTCGGTCCAAAGGGAGTGAAGAAGGGAAAGGTGGCAATAATAACCCAGAGCGGGGCACTCGGGATTGCAATGATAGGAAAGACCGCCTCGGAAGGTATCGGTCTTTCCAGCATAGTATCGCTTGGCAACAAGGCGGACATGGACGAGAACGATCTGCTCGAGTACCTGGAGAAGGATGACAACACCAAGGTAATTCTGGCATACATAGAGGGGATAACCAACGGTGAGAGGCTTCTTGCACCGCTGAAGAGGATCTCCGGAAAGAAGCCGGTGGTGGTCATCAAATCGGGGAGGTCCAAGAGAGGGGCCATGGCCGCCGCGTCCCACACGGGCTCGCTGGCGGGTTCCGATGATGTCTTCGACGCTGTCATGAAACAGTGCGGCGTCTTCAGGGCAGAGAGCCTGGACGAGGGTTTCAACTGGATCAAGTTCCTGGCGGACTCACCCCTTCCCAAAGGCAGAAACAGCGTGATAATAACGAACGGAGGGGGGATAGGGGTGCTCGCCACCGATGCCTGCGAGAAGTTCGATATCGATCTTCTCGACGAGCCCACCTATCTCAAGGATACCTTCCAGGGGGCCATACCGAGCTTCGGGTCTACCAAGAACCCCATAGACATAACCGGACAGGCCTCCGCCGGGGTCTACAAGGATAGCCTGATGGCGGCACTCCAGAGCGACAGGATACACAGCGTCATGGCCCTATACTGCCAGACCGCCGACTTCGACAAGGATTCATACAAGGAGATGATCAGTCTCATCCATAACGAATATATGTCGAAGGAGAAGCCGATAGCATTCTCGCTGGTAGGCGGGAGGGAGGTGGAAGAATGCGTCAACGAGCTGAAGGAGAGCGGCCTTCCCGCGTTCAAAGGCGTCTATGAGATGGTCTCCTCCTTTGGTGTGCTCCACCGGTTCATGGAGAACAAAGGGAAGGGGAGATCGGAAGTGGCGGTCTCCGAGATAGACCAAGAGAGCATAGAAGAGGTCATCGACGGTGCCCTTTCCGAGGGCAGGAACTTCCTGCTCTCCAGGGAAGCCAAGAAGGTCCTGGATGCCTCCGGGATACCCACCCCGAAGAGCTTCGTCGCAAAGAGCATCCGGGAGGCGGTGGAGAAAGCGGAGAGGATCGGCTTTCCCGTGGTCATGAAGATCGTATCCCGGGACATACTTCACAAGAGCGATGCCGGGGGAGTGGCCCTTGACCTGGAGAACAAGGAAGAGGTAATGGATGCTTACCAGCTGATAGTACGCAACACCAAGAACTATGACCCCCATGCCAATATAAACGGTATAGAGGTATCGGAGATGGTGCCCCAGGGTCTGGAAACGATAATAGGGGCCAGAAGGGACCGCTCCTTCGGACCCATACTGATGTTCGGACTGGGCGGCATCTATGTGGAGGTCATGAAGGATGTCTCCTTCAGGGCGCTCCCGGTGAGCAGGGAGGAGATAATATCGCTCCTGAAGGACATTCGCTCGTATCCGCTCCTTCTCGGTGTAAGGGGAGAGGAGAGCAAGGACATCGAGGAGCTCATAGAGGTCATGATAAAGGTCGGGACCCTCATCAGGAAGGTCAAGAGGATAACCGACATCGAGATAAACCCCCTGTTCGTCTTCGAAAGGGGGAAAGGTGTGAAAGTAGTGGATATCAGGATAATGATCGCCAAGGAAAAGGAGGTCTCAAAATGAAGAGGATAGTTATCGCGTCTATGGAAAGGGGAGCCGGAAAGACGAGCTTCGTCGTGGGCTACGGAAAGAGCAGTAAAGAACGGATCGGATACATGAAGCCCTTCGGGGAGAGGATCCTTTACAGGAAGAAGAGGCTCCTGGATTATGATTCCGTTTTGATAAGCTCCCTCCTGGACCTGAACGAGAGCCCCGAGGACCTCAGCCTGGGCTTCGATCACTCCAAGCTGCGCTTCATGTACGACAGGGAAGGGATAAAGGCCAAGCTCAAGGAGATGGCCGAGAAGAACGAAAAGGACTGCGAGATGCTGTTCATAGAAGGGGGGAAGGACCTATCCTACGGATCTTCACTATTCCTTGATCCCATAACGGTGGCCAAGACCCTGGATGCGGAGCTCGTCTTCATGCTCAGCGGGGAGCAGGACGAGGTGATAGATGAGATACACTTCATCCACGACTACATCAAGAAGAGTGAAGTGAATTTCAAGGGGATCATACTGAACAAGGTGATGGACCCGGAGGACTTCATGATAATCAACGGAGACACCCTGAAGGATCTCGGAATAGAGCTTCTGGGATTGATCCCCTACGAGAAGGACCTGACATACTTCAGCATGGAGCACATCTCCAACGTGCTCTTCGCCAAGGTCCTTGCCGGCAACAAGGGACTATCGAATCTGGTCAAGAACATCTTCGTCGGCGCCATGACCGGGAGCAAGGCCATCGAGAGCCCGCTGTTCAAGAAGGAGGGCAAACTGATAATCACCTCCGGGGACAGGAGCGATATCATACTGGGTGCCCTGGCGTCCGACACCGCGGGTATAGTGCTCACCAACAACCAGGTCCCCACGGCGAACATCATCTCCAAGGCGGACGAGAAGGGGATACCGCTTCTGCTGGTCCACGGGGACACCTTCGCCGCAGCCAAGCAGGTGGACGATATGGAAAGGCTGCTCTCCAAGGATGACAGTGAGAAGATAGAGCTCATGTCCAGACTGGTGAAGGAGAACGTGAAGCTCTGAAGGTCCGTAAGCCGGTCCCAGCGCGGGTCTTGGACCCGATCAAACAGCTGTAAATATTTATATACATTTGAGAACCCTTGGGACACCGGACGGAGAAGGAAAATATATCAATAAATGTACTGGCCGGAAGGTCATGATATTTAGAAGTTATACATACCGAATTTCAGGCCCAGAGTGGTTTGTTATCCTTGATCTTCCGTATGATGCTTTTTTATACACAGAAGTAATAATAACCTTCGGAACACCTTCAAGGGGGTGCTAACTTGGAAGGATTAAGATATACTAATGAATCATCCCCATTAGAAAAGGCCGTCTATTTAGCAATAAATAAATTTCACAATAAGGAGAGTAGACCTCCTACCGGAGTTTATTTCAATAAAGTAATGAGTATTCTGCATCATAGATCGAAAAGTAAATATGATTTGAGATTACCACACTGTTGGTATAGATGGGGAGATGAAGTTGTAAGAAGATGCCTTCCAAATGAGGTTACATGAGAACATGATTATCTCAGAACCACAGTAGTTTGGGATGGCATTGACCTACATTTGGGAAATGATGAATATATCGAATATATTGATGAAGAATTAGAGAGGATCTTTAATGATTCTTCAATGGATAATATTGAAAGGATTGTATCTGAAGTATATTCATTTGCTCCTTTTGATTTTCAAAGGTCTTTCAGAAAGATAAGAAAGTCTTTAGGTTTCACAAATGAGATAGACATCTGTTTTGAGAACATTCATTTAGAAAATATCATAAAACAAAAAGAAATTGCAGAATCTGATTTTAAAAATGTTGGATATAACATACCATTAATGCAAAGTTCCTATCAACTTTGGTCAGAATCGTTTGATTATATTGTTAATGAATCCAAGGTTGACTATGAATCACTAATTAGAATAAATGAATCATTTTGGTTTCATTTTTGTTATTATTTAAGGCTTAAACAGAATGAGAATGTTCCTGCTGATGTAATAGAACATTGGAAGAGTCTACTACCATATGACGTTAAGAATCGAAACAATGAACTCATAGACGAAGTTAATAAGTTAGTTGAAAAGGGATTTGAACCATCTGATGAGGTTTTTTCCATATTACAACAGAGAATCGAAGAGCTTAATGAGATCAAAGACATAAATGAGGACCTATATGATGGAGAAGACATAATAGAGGATCTGAAAACTAGGAAATATTCATATAGATCTAAATTAAGGTGATCGTTTGCATAATAATGATCCCATATATCTTGATACAAATTGTTTTAGTGATAAAACCTTCATTGATCGTCTTAGCCATTATTATGGTCGGAAAATGATCTCTGCTATCACATATGCAGAATCACAGTACCATTTTGTAATTAATAAAGGAAAGAGCGAAGGTCAACTAATGAGTTTTCTAAATAAAAATGGGATCAGAATTGAACCTCTTAGACCAAATGAAATTAACCAATCCTTTAAATTTGTTGAAACATGTAATATGCATCATCCATGGAATGAACACACGATGGATTATTTAATTTCAGGACATATATTGTGTCATCCGACTAAATTGGTTACACAGAATGTTGATGACTTTTATTATCTTAAGGATAACGTTATTGAGATGTATGAATTCCAGAGTAAATTCCTATAACGTCTTTTTATATTATTTTCTTTTAAGAGTGGAAAGGAATTCTACTATTTCGATGAAGAAGCCCATGAATTCCAGTGAGCATGGAAAATTACTCCATTCAGTTGCCTGGTCAATTTGATCGCCCTCTCCGGCGACCTTATTATTTTTCCCGAATCCCTCTTTGGTCCATTACGAAAGGGATCTCATAGATTAGGTCCTTACCGATGGAAGGACCGTCTCAAATATTTATACCGCATCCGGTGTAGCCGTTCTTCTGGAAGTATTTCTGGTGATATTCCTCCGCTCTGTAAAATGGTCCCGCTTCCGCGATCTCGGTCACGATCTTCCCTGGATACTTACCCTCCCACCGTTTTCTTGCTTCCTCTGCCTCCCTCCTCTGCCCCTCTGAACCGTAGAATATCACCGACCTGTACTGTGAACCGATATCTGGCCCCTGACGGTTCGGGGTGGTTGGGTCGTGTATTTCGAAGAAATGGTCCAGCAGCTCCCTGAAGGAGATGACGGACGGGTCGAAGACCACCCTCACCACCTCCGCATGTCCCGTTCGGTCGGAGCATACCTCCTTGTAGGTAGGGTCCTTGGTGTGACCTCCCGAATATCCGACCTCGGTCTCCACTACCCCTTCCAGCTGGTCGAAGGATGCCTGGACGCCCCAGAAGCATCCCGCTCCGAAGATGGTCTTTTCCATTTTGCACACCAATGACCCCAACAGCGGTAAACTATTTATCGATTGGACCATAAATGGTAGTACATGATCTCCGACCTCCCACAGGAATGGAAGGTATCCCTGGAGGACATCCTCAAGGACAATACCTCGGGGTCCACCACCATGATAGGAAAGGTCACCCGACTGCTCATGGAAATGGAGGACAACGGGTTGAAAGACCGTATGAAAAGAGACGTCCTCCGGGAAATAATATCAGTTCACTGCTCCATGGCTGGATTGGTCAACCTCACCGATCGGATCCTCAGGGCTGCTGACGAAGGCGAGAACATGACAGAACTGCTGGAAAGGGAGAAGCAGAAGAGGGCCTCCGACCTGTCCAAACTGGTGGGGAACGCGGTGGAGAAGACGCTCTCGGCTTCCAGGATAGTGACCATCTCCAACAGTTCAACCATTATTGAGATATTGACCGCCTCCCATCAAAAGGGCGCCGCAAAGGAGATAGTGATATCCGAGGCAAGACCCGCGATGGAGGGCAGGCTCGCTGCCAGGGAGCTTGCATCAAAGGGATTGAAGGTTACCATGGTCGCCGACGGGGCGCTTCCCCAGGAGACGAAATGGGCGGACATCGTACTGGTCGGGGCTGATTCGGTGACGGACCAAGGTGTGGTGAACAAGATCGGCACCCTGGGGGTGGTATCGGCGGCGGGCGAGACCGGTGTGCCGTCCATATCGGCGTTCAACATCGATAAGCTGATCGCCTCGGGTTACAGTCCGTTCACGAGGGTCCCCCATCCCCCCGTGGAACTGATGGAGCCGGAGAGGGGCATAGATGTTCTCAACTACTATTTCGACGAGACCCCTCTCGAGCTGTTCACCTCCTTCATGACAGAAGAGGGGGAGCTGGAAAGCAGCGATGTACTGGAGAGGATCGGGCAAAAGGAGCTCCACCCCGAACTGACGGAGATACTTGTCGAAAAATGAATTGGGCAACCAGGCAAAAGCAGAAGGTTGATCCCGGGTCCGACAGGCATCCTTCAGCTCCTTCGATCCGGCGATCGAGGAATGAAGAGATACATATAGGATAGATGCAATGATTAAGGTAAACCGGGGGATGAAGAGTGAGGGCGATAGAGGTCCTGAACGAAACGCTTTATTTTTTCAAGGAGAACTTCAATCAGACGGTGACAGTGGCAGGTGAAGGCTTCTTGATCCAGATGATCATGAACTTTATCGTGACCCCCTTTGCCGTGCTCCTGGTCATACCGATGATGTTCTTCCCGTTGATGGCCGAAGCGGATATCATGGGGATGATGGTGATCCTGATCGTTCTCTACGCTCTGTTCACATTGGTATCCATCACTGTCCAATCCCTTGCAATGTCGATCATGCTTGGAGGAGAGGTCTACGCGCTGGACAGGATCAAGAAGGGACATAGGGTCAGGTTCGGGGACGTTTTCAGGTACGGATGGAGGAACAAGTTCCCCCTTCTTGGAGTATTCTTCTTCAACTTCCTGCTCTTTTTCGGGATCGTCACACTTCCTCTTTTCATGATATTTTTCTTATCGGCGACCTTCCTGCCATTTAACCCTCTTGCGATGGTACTGTTCATGGTGGTACTGATCTTCCTGATGTTGGCGATCGCTCCCATCCAGATGGGGATGATCCCTCTGCCGTTCTTGATCAGGAACAGGCTGGGAACCGGTCCGGTGGAGTCGGTCCTTGAAGCCTGGAAGTTCTACTTCAAGCATTTTACTGACCTGTACCTCATGGGGCTCTTCTTCCTGATGATGACCATACTGGTCTCCATGGTCCCCCTCCTGAACATCGTGGCCCAGGTTGCCATGTATCCGGCGGTGATCACCTCGGAGCTGATATACCTCGACGATGTCCTTGGAATCCAGAGGTTCAGACCGAGATATATTGACAGGAACCAGATGCAAGAACAGATGGGGCAGTAGAAGTATGTGTTCGGGTCCATCACGCTTTGGAGTGACAGGCAGGCACTTCACTCGCGAACGAGGGATGCCGCCTGTCGAAACGGGACGGGGTTAGGAAGAGAGGATTGAATGCGTGATTTACAAAAAAACATTATTCTTTGCCCATCCCGTTGGTACATAATCATATTGTAGATATTTAACTCTTATTGATTAATGTGTGGAAATCCATGTACATGTTAGGACAAATTGCATTGGTGGATGGGGGCGGAATGCCCCCATCCCACGGAGTGGGGGTTGGGGAAGAGAGGATTTGATGTCTTGAAAAAACATCCTCCACTCCGCATAAAACCATTATTTTCACTACTATATAAATCTTGTATGGATGGCCTTACCAAATACATCACATGGACGTTGGAGAAGAAGGAAATTGTCATGCCCGGGCGGATCTCTTCGGAGGACCGAAGGTCAAGACGTGGGGGATACAGCCGGTTGCTATTCCACCCGGGCATCTTGCGTAGTTCCATATTGCCCTGTCCGAGGACAGGGCTTGGGGGGGTTGCTGTTTCAGGGTTTATCAGGTGAGCAGGAAAGGTCGGCTCCCCGGTATGATATGCTTCTGGGGGAACCGTGTCATTATCTCATCATCCATCTTCCATGTATATAAGAAAAGCTGAAAGTTCTTTGAACTATTATTTAACCCTTTTGAAAAGGTCGGGGCCACGCTTTGCATAATCTCTGGCGGAAATCTTCACCCGAAGATCTCCCCTAAAGAAATGTGACCCTATACCCCCATGTCTCATTACCGGATGGTCGTGTAGTAAACTACAGGACATATCCTTTGGACCTTCTCCCGGACCGTCCGCGGCAGGTAAACCATCTTCAACTGAGGTTGAGGGTGTTTTAGCAAAGGAAGAAGGCCTTGAAAGACCCATTGAGGCACCAAGTAGGGACCAAGTAAAGGGCGATGAGGGACCAAGTAGGGACCAAGTAGAGGCAGAGGAGGCACTGAGTAGGCGTTGATGTGGATATGAGAGAGCACATCGATCAGATACACAGGAATTCCTTCATTGGGACCTTGATGGCATTCCTTCTGCATTCCATTTTGCCGGAATTGGAAACGATGATACCAAGGTCGGCCTTCGAGGCCTTCATCGATCCGAACACCTGTCGGTACCCTTCATCCTTTCTGCCCATGCCCACCTCGATCACTATTCGTCTTCCCCCCATCTCAAGGACAAGATCGGCCTGACCCTTGCCGGATACGTGGAAAAGACCTGCCCCTGGGATCGTATCCAAACGATGTTTCAGTACTGATGCAACGGCGCATTCTGCCAGCGGACCCAGAGATCTCCGGGGATCGAACCCCGCAGTATCGATTATTGCAGATGCAAGACCCGGGGATGAGAAGTATTTCCTTGTTTCATTCCTTCCCGAGGACCTGACCGAACCAAGGCTTGGAACCTCGAAGATGAGTTGGCTTTTTACGAGTGTCTCCATAACTCGCCTGACGGAAGTTAGGCCCACGGAGTCCAGGTCACTCGAGATCGAATTGTAACTGATGTCAGGGGAGGGAGCGATCAGACTCAATATCCTTGGTACTGCCCTCAACGTATGCGGATCATGATCCCCGATCTTGGGAAGGTCCTTTTCCACGATCTTCTCAACAATATCGTACATCCTTCTCCTGTTCTTATCTTCGGTCGGTATCCAGGGCATTCCACCCTCCAGCAGGAACCATTCCATGGTACCCGGATCATATCCCCCTGTTTCTCGGAGCTTCTTCACCAAAGGCCTGGAAGCATCCGGATACTTGTTGATGATCTCTTCGGGATCCTTCGTTTCAAATAGACATGAGAAATAGGTATCAATTGTATCCTGATCGATCGAGGTCCTACGGGGCAGGATCAACTGCTCGAGAAATGAAAGGGGATGAATTCTATGAACTGTGGCTCTCCTTGCAAGGTCAGCGGACATATCCATCTGGACAGCCGATGAACCGGATGCCAGAAAGATCGCATTCGGAATGGAATCCGATAGGACCTTCAACTGAAGGCTCCAATCCGGACTGTACTGGACCTCGTCTATGAAGAACAGGAACTTGCCGTCTGCCTTTGACATTAATCCTCTTATCACGGATCTTTCGTATTCGTTGACAAGGTCCGTTATTGAATTCCCGGAGAGCAGAGCCTGGTCCATGGGCAGATAGAGGATCTTTTCCTCCGGCCATCCCCTGTTCAGCATCTCCTGCATCAACTGGAACATTATCGTGGTCTTTCCAACTCCCCGGAGTCCAGTGATCATTATGACACGGGGTTGACCGATTCCCTGTTCCAGGGCCTTGTCGAGTGTATTTCTGATTGAGGTCAGAGCAAGCCGTTTGGGCAAGGGACCCCTGCTGTCGATCGTATACTCTTTCATGAGAACAGGTGTCTGAGAAACGAATCTGTCTATGATCTCGTCATGCATTGATTTACAATGATTTTACAAGTATAAATACCTATTGTGTATGGATGTATAGGTCGTATATAAAGGACTTGTTCATCCATGAATAAGTATCCGGGATCAAGGTTCATTTCACCATCGATCAACATCGGGATAATGGAGAGGTAATGGGTTTTACATACCCGGAGAGGTCCTTTCTTTAAAGAAGGACCTTCTCCTCGTTTCAAGGTCCTTTCTTCAGTAGAATTCAACATCGATCAGATACACAGGAATTCCTTCATGGGGACCTTTTCAGATTCCCGGTTACCATATCCAGAATATCTTCGGGAAAGAGGACCTCTATCTCATCATCCCTTTCTATCCTCTCCCTTGAAATGAAGATCTTCCTGCAGGAATAGTCTTCCACCTTCTCACGGAATCTATCCAGATCCGCTTTCGTGCTCTTTCCCCATTTCACCTCCCCCAGGAGATATGGTTTGTTCCTTCTGGTTACAAGGATATCGATCTCCTTGTCATGGTCCTTCTGGATCTCAACCCTCCCCCCCGACAGTTCACCGAACAGTCCAGCCAGGAACTCCTCGACTGCCAGGTCCCTCTGCCTATCGATCGTGGGTTTTATCTCGTCGGGGTGGACATCCCTGTCCTCCAGATCATACCTGGAATCCAGATAGTAGTAGAGCCTCATGACGAAAGAGGTCAATCTGTAAACCGTTTTCTTGCTCTTCCATACCCTGTATGAAGTCACAAGTCCCATCCTCTCCATGTTCCTGAGATACGGGATAACACTGGAGGAAGAGGGTCTGGATACTATTCCTCTGTCGTGAAGGACCTTCCCCATTCTATCGTAATCCTGCATCCCGGAGCCAACCAGAGAAATGATGGCCTGATAGTTCCTGGAAAGCTCCCTGTGCTCCTCCGTGAAAACCTCTCCGATCAGTGAAGGAACGATCGTATTGAGGATATTGACCATGCTGTGAATACGGTCCCTGGAAGTGAGATATGGAATTGTCCATGGATCCCTTGCATAAGGAGCTATTTCGATCGCGTCCATTATCTCCATATTTTCCGAGAGCCCTCTGAGGATGTCAATATGGCCGATAAGCGGGACCTTCATTGGATAGAAAAGACCCAGCAGAGGAGAACTATCGGAAAGGACCCTGTCCACCAGCTTGAAGGACGAACCCGACACGATCAATCTACCTTCGGGATGAAATAGAGAGATGTCGTCCCAGATATCGGAGGGCAATCTCTGGAACTCATCTATCACAATGGTCCTTTTCTCTTCATGGAGGTCCTTTTTCAAGGTGATCAGAAATTCATTCAGATTTTCGAAGGAGTTGTTAATATCCTCGGTGTCGATGATGATACCATTCTTCTTTACCAGGTAATGGATATCGGTATCTATGAAGTTCTTGAGCAGAAAGGTCTTTCCCACCTTTCTTCTTCCGTAGAGCAGAAGCCATCCGCCGGATGCTCTGATCTCTTCTGATTCCTTTCTCTTGATGACGGTTATATAACCACCATTATATAATAGTCGTTAAGGACTATTTAGTTGTTTTCATCTCTTTTGAATGAACTCGTTTAGAATATACCTCTATATGTTTTCATGGAGAGGTAATGGTTTTTCCCGGAGAGGTCCTCTTTGGGACCTTCTCATCGTTTCAAGGTCCTGGAAAAAGGATCTGTGGAATGGTGGGGTTTTTGGAGTAGGCATTAAATCTGTGAATAGGGGGGTGAGTTCAATGTTGAAGTGATTTCTAATTTCCTGGGATCCGCTGATTCGTAAATAATCTCGGCAGCTGTTTTTCCAGTTATTGCCCAATGAAGTTTGTTTTGAACCTCTGCAAAGAATTTCCTCGTGATCGGTGAGTTCTTGTCATAATCAGCAGATAGAGCATAGATATCCGTAATTTTTTGATAGAATCTTCGTTCACTTGCTCTTATCTCCCTTATCCTTTCCAGAAGTTCCTCGAAATAATCCTTTCCGAATAGGGAGTTCCCATTTTTCAATCGTTCATCGTCCAGAACAAAACCCTTGATCAGAAATTCTCTCAATGTCTTCGTAGCCCATATCCTGAACTGTGTGGCCTGGTAGGAATTGACACGGTATCCCACGGCAATGATAGCATCAAGGTTGAAATGATCCAGATGTCTCTTTACCTCTCTTCCTCCCTCATTTCGAACTGTTAAGAATTTCTTAATAGTTGGATCAGGATGGAGTTCTTCCTCCTTGAAAATATTCTGAATGTGCATGCTGATATTGGGAACAGTTGTCTGGAATAGTTCAGCCAAGGATCTCTGTGTCAACCAGACCGATTCATCCTTCAGGACCACCTCTACCTTGATGCTGTCATTATCTGGTGTGCTTTCATCATTCTTCACAGGAAGGGTTTTCCACCTTTATAGAAAAATAAATTCCATAAACCAAAGGGGCCGACATGGGAAACATTTATCCTTGATGCAGGACCTTCCCTTTCTTGATGGGATCGGATTGATATGTTGATCCAGGAACCGATGCAAAATTGGAGATTATGTGAAGGTGATCTATCATGAATGAAGAGGACATTCAGGGACCCTTGACGGTGGGCCCATACCAAATAAGACACTAATGAGGACAAAAAAGAGGAACTAATGAGGACATTGAGGACAAAAATGAGGACAATGAACCCGATAACATTGGAAATCGAGGCCAATGATATTCTCGGTTGATTCCATATAACAACATTTCGTGGTCATTATCCTGATATTGCAGTTCTGGTCAGACAGATGTTGGCAGGGGCCTATCCCGAGTCCAATCCTGTGAGGGGGCCTTTAAAGTAATATCGATAGCAGTGGCAAGGCCATGATCCTTTCCTCGCTTACACCCAACTTTCTGTCTGGGTGGTTTCCTTACAGGGCCATTTCCTTTTAGGTCACTTGAATCCAAGCATTTCATGATCGCTGATAAGGAACAACCATAATGGAATAAATCGGATGACCCCGGTATCTCCATGGTCCTCGACTTTGTAGGTATCCTTTGTTACTATGATCCCTCTCTTCGAATGATACTTTTCAAGGAACTCGATCACACCACTGATATCATCCGGATCATTTCGATATTTGGTTTCAACAGGGATCAGAAAGTTTCTGTCCTCATAGACATAATCGACTTCCCTGTCACCCCTCCAGTAATGGGGTTCGAAGAGATGGTTCATCTCCTTCCCCAGGGCTGTAAGATGAGAGGCAGCCATTACTTCGGAGAACCTTGTCCCTCCCGGATCTAGGGTAAGCGCCTTTCTCATTCCCTCATCGAAGAAGGATATCTTCTTTTCCGATCTCTCCCTGGAGATCTTCTTCTTGGAATAGACCTTCATGACGTGGACAAGTCCCGATGTTTTCAGGTAATAGAGGTATAGCTTGATGGTTTCCCTGTCGGAATCCAATCTGTCCGAAAGTCCCTTGTACGAAAACCTCTCGCAACTGAGGTGTGCAACCTCCCTGACGAGGTTCTCCAGAAGTCTGGGATCCTTTATCCTGAAAACATGCACGATATCCTTCATGAGGATAAGTGAGAGATAATCCTCGAAGAGGATCCTCCTCCACCTCTCCAGATCATCGATCTTGAACCACTCCGGAAATCCTCCTGTTTGTATGTAATTGCCAAGATGATGGAGGATCAGATCCTTCTTGTCTATCAGGGCCTTATGCATATCATCAAGTGATACTTCATCGGGCAGGTCAAATCCGGAAAATTTCAGATACTCCCTGAAAGAAAGCGGATCCACATGTATGAAGGAGATCCTTCCGGCCAGACTCTCGGAGGCATCCTTGAACATCATTGTAACCGAGGAGCCAAGGACGAAAATGCGGGATTCATATTCCATGTCGATGAATTCCTTGACCTGGACCTGCCAATCCTCCATGTAATGCACCTCGTCGAAGAATAGGTATATTCTCTCCATTTGAGGATCGATGCCTGTCAGCTCCTTGTAGACCGAGATGATATCACGGAGATCATCAAGGTCCCTGAGGCAGAGGTCGACCTTGACCAGGACGATCCTTTTTGGTTCCACACCTTTCTCCAACAATTCTCTGATGTATTGATAGACAAGTGTGGATTTACCGGACCTTCTCACACCCGAGATGCAGATGATCCTTTGGAGTTCCGTTCTCTCTTCGATCCTTTTGATGTAATTCCTTCGGATGATCCCATGGTCCGCATCCTTTACCGATCCTTCGGTCCACCAGTAATTTATGTTTTTCAGATGGATCATCAGGCTCTCCCGGTTCATGCAGACACAATAAGCAAGGAACTATATTAACGTGCGGTTCTCATTTGCGTCCCTAGGGGTCGTCCGGAAGGACAGCGAATGAAAGAGAGAACCTCTGCAGTCCGACGGAACTCAAGTGAAGATCCCCTTTGTTATCTTTTCTTCGAAGAGGGGGGCACCGGGAAATGTGCCAGATGGATCGCGGAAGAACATTGAACGAGAGCGTCTCCTGCAAATGATATCAAGGTCAAGGGCATCTGATCAATGTGGAAACTCAATATCTCGGCCTCGGCAGGCACTCTGACGCTACCCTTACGCAGGTCTGACGCACACTTGACGCCCTCGCATCTCTTATTCCGGGTCTACTTGGTGCTTTTTAAGCTCTTACTTGGTGCCTACTTAGTGCTTACTTGGTGCCCTATTATCATCCCAACTTGATCCATGTTCTAAGGCCTATTGAGCCCTCAAATGCAATTCTTGCTGGATGTGATCAAATGGTATCCGAACCTGAGATAAGTATGAGATCAATATCTCAATCTTTACTTCTCCTCATTATCTTGAACGTCTTTCCCCGTATCATGGAGGCGAGCAGGCATTCCCGAAGGGGCGGACCTGCAAAAATCTTTAGATCCCGTCCGCCCACGGGAAGAGGAGGTAAGTTCTTTGTCATTATTTCACCGAACGACTTTTTCATGTATCTTTGTATAAGATGAAGCAAGTTCATCTGTTTATCATTGATGATGAGCTGAGGATGAATATCGGGAAGGAAAAAAAGGGATATGACGAGTTCTGCATGCAATCTCCTCCTTCCCCGAAGGAGGAGCATACAGGGTTTTCTCCCCCGAGAAAACCCGCTAAAGAAATACGTAACCCCCGGAGCCCCCCTGTCTCATCACCCATTTATAAAAAGAGCCGAGGGTGGTTGAGAGGATTGAGTGCGTTGATAAAACAACATGTACCACCCTCGACACCATATCTTATGGTATGCTCTAAGATAAAGGTTTTGATCTCATAAAGAGAAAGGAAAAAGACAAAGCAGCATGGAAAAGATTATCATATCTAAGTCAGTTACCTACCCGGTAAACCGGTGAGGACGGTGTGTGATATCAATGACCGTATTATGGAAGAGCGACGGGACCCCGATATTTGTGGATGATGAAGAGATCGTAAGAAAAGCAAGGATCCGTCAGGGGATCGACGAGAGATGTGTCTCCTGCGGAAAG
>JAWOCK010000026.1:0-8938 GCA_046483845.1 Thermoplasmatota archaeon
GTAATATTTCACATCCTTTAATCATTGTAGAATACTTGTAACTTATTTATATGAAATATATACTATATAGTTACATGAAAGGAACTCCAATATCAAAAAGGGAATCCCAGGTCATAAAGGAGATCGATTCCAGGGATATGATAACCTTCACACCGCTTGACATCGAGAGGTTCCTGGACATCTCCGAGAACAACACTAGAAGAATAATAAAAAGCATGAAGGAAAAGGACCTGATACGTTCTCCTGAAAGAGGGAAGTACATCCTAACAGACACCATGAAGGAACTCGATATCTACGAGATAGCTTCAGACCTCTTCAAGCCTTCATATCTGGGGTTTTGGAGCGCACTCCATTTCCATTCGATGACGGACCAGGTCCCCAGAAAGGTGTTCATGGTATCTACAATGAGAAAGAGACCACTGGAGATAAGAGGTGAAAGAATAGTCTATGTAACCCTTTCAAAACCACTGTTCTTCGGTTACGAGAAGATAGGAAGGGTCATCGTATCCGACAGGGAGAAATCGATAATGGATTCATTGAGACATCCGGATCATTCCGGCGGTATCGAACATATCCTAGCTTCAATACCTTCGGACCTTGACCTCGAAAAGCTACTTGAATATTGTGAGATGACCAAAAGTTCCGCTACCGCGTCCCGCCTGGGTTATCTACTGACAAAAAAGAAAATGGAATTCGACAGAGACAGGTTGAAGGGATCGATAACATCATATACCAAACTGGACCCAAAAGGACCCGATGAGGGAAAACCCGATCAGGAATGGAAACTTCACATCAACAGGGTGGTCTGATGCTCACGAGAAAGCAATTGCGGGAACTTCACGGGGGAGATCTTCCGTTGCATGTGCTGGAACAGGATTATATCCAATCCCTGTTCCTCCGGGAGATTTACAGGAATGATAGCGACCTCGTTTTCAAGGGAGGCACCTTCATCAAGCACGCCTTCGGGCTCGACAGGTTCTCGGAGGACCTCGATTTCACTTTGTTTCGCAAAATCGATATCAGGTCCCTTCTGAATAGGGCATCCTCCTCCCTGGAAAGATACGGATCAACGGGAAGAATAGATAATTACAGAGAGGACGATCTGAAGGTGAATGCAAGGTTGAGGTATGCCGGTCCTTTATATGGAGGTACCGAAAGGTCCATGGGTTCGATAATGATAGAGATATCCAAAAGGAATGATATCTTCAGGGAACCTGTCTGGACGAGGCTGTTCTTCAGATATCCCGAAACAGGTGTTGTCAACGTCCTGTCCCTCTCCAGGGAAGAGGTCCTGGCGGAGAAACTGAGAGCCTTGAGCATGAGAGGCAAGGGGAGGGACCTGTATGATGTGTGGTTCCTTCTGAGGTCGAAAGCGAAGACGGATGTTGATCTTTTCCATAAGAAGATGGAGGTCATGGGCCAGGAACCGATTGTACGGATCGGCATATCAAAAGTGGAATGGGACCGTGATCTCACAACTCTTCTTCAAAACCCTCAGGATCTTGAAGACATATTAATAGATGTGGAAGGTAAACTGGAAGAAGATGGATACAAGGTATTGGTCTCAGAAGAGATCGGTTGATGAAAGATCTGAAGATCAATTGGAACGAGACCTCTTCCACTAATGATATCTCTTCAGGTCCTCTCCGGACCTCCGTACATGAAAGGATGCGTGACATAAAAACTGATGTTCCTCATATACAACAAACGTTCCTTATCTCACCGCCCAGGGGATCAAATTTCTTAAAGATGAGATCCCACTTATCCATTTTCAACCAATTACTACCAACGTCAGGTGGTATATAAACCGACCACGAGAAACGTTGTTTCCATCGTGTACGAACAAAGTTGTTCTCAAACTTATCTCGGGATCCAAATGTGACGTTACTTACGATGAAGATATGACATTGTTTGAAATCTTCATCTGATATCTGTAGGACCTATCCCCCCTCAAAGACAAAAACCTCCCCCAAGGCATTGACAATCTCTTCAACGTTTGTCAAGTCGAGTAGATCACCCCAACACAATCCTAAACGGCCCTTTTCGATTCCGAGAAAATACAGCTCTCCACCGTAATCTGATAAATGTGCACATTGGAATATGCACAAACATTAAAAACGTGCATGACAATATATGCACATGGACGAACGACATCGAAGACTGCTGATCAAACAGAACCCTCAATGGAAGGGGGATCCGATCCGCACCTATGAGTTCAAGAGAGATAAGTTCCATGTCCTAAAAAAAGACATGGATCACCCTCAGATCATCGCCATCGTAGGACTGAGGAGAACGGGGAAAACAGTACTTATCAAACAGATAATGCAGGAATTGCAGGGCAGTGTCCCGGATAACAACATTGGATACATCTCCTTCGATGACAGGGATTTCCAGAGATATGAGACAGCAGGTGAACTGATCGATTACTTCCTGACCTTCTCGAAAAAGGACGAAAAGAGATTTCTATTCCTGGACGAGATCCAGAAGGTTCCGAACTGGCCAGACCTCCTCAAGACCTTCTATGATGTGGAGGAAGATCTGAAGATGATCATCTCCGGATCTTCAAGCCTGGAGCTCGAGGATTCCCGCGAAACATTGGCGGGAAGAATATTGACCCACATGATACCTGTCCTCTCGTTCAGGGAATTCGTCCGATATTTTCATCAAGAAAGCAGCATAGAGGTAGGATCTTTCTCCAGGGAATATGATCTGAAATTCCTCCCGAATAAGGAGATCTACATTTCGCTTCTGGAGGACTATGTTCGGAGAGGGGCTTTTCCGGAACTTCTTGAACAATCGGATCGATCGTTCATCACGAGATATATCAAGGAATCGGTAATCGAGAAGGTTATTTCTGACATATCCAGGAGGATCAAACCCAGACGGGAGGATATAGTAAACGATCTCTTGATCATTTTCTCTCGAAATACAGCGAGACTGTTCGAGATAGTAAACATCGCAAACGCTCTGGGGATCAATAGGAACACCGCATCTGAGTACATAAACATGCTTCAGAAAACTTTTCTGATAAAAGTGGATCGCAACTTCACCAAGAGCGCTTTGAAGAGGGCAAGGACGAGCAAGAAGGCCTACATCGCCCACAGCTGCATACCGATAGCGATGCTGGAGCATCAAGAGGGAACCATCGACGGCAGCGATATGGGGCATCTAATCGAAACGGTCATCGCCAACAACCTTACCGATACCGGTTTCTGGAGATCACCCAGGAAGGAAGAGGTTGATATCGTTCTATCCGGTCCGATACCTGTCGAGATAAAATACAGGGACCATATCGGAAAGAAAGACCTCGCCGGGTTGGAACGTTTCATGGACCGATTCGATGTCGAAACGGGAATAGTCGTGACCAGGGATCAATTGGACCTGAACGGATCCGGTGATCGGAGAATCCTGAGGATCCCTGTTTGGTTGTTCTTATTGATAGATGAGAAAGACCTGGCAGATCTTTCGAAGATAAAGGGTTCATCATGATGGGTATATATGAAGGAATATGATTTGGGAATAGTCCTCGATAAGGGACTTTTTCAACATTTGAGAATATACCAAGGGAAGGTGTTGCCCCTCGATAGATGAAAAACCGACATTCCTCATACACAACCAACGTTCCTTACCGAATGTATCTCATCAAAACATAAATGATATATAGTCCATATAACTATTATATGTTGATAACATGATGACCACTATCCAGCTGGATAAGGAAACAAGGGAATCCCTCAAGAAGTACGGTTGGAAGGGCGAATCCTACAATGACATTATCGAGAGATTGATGGATTACTGCGAGGAATTGAACATAGAAGAGATGATCCAGGAGAGATGGGAAAGGCTTCAGAAGGAAAAGGATGAATATTTGACCCTGGATGAGATATAGATGGAGATCATGATCCACCCGCGTGTAAAGAAATACATCCTGGGGACCGGCGAAAAGGAAAGGATCAAGGAATCCCTAAAAAAACTCGTAGAGGACCCCTACAATAAACTCAATGGATTGGATATAAAGAAGATGAGGGGAAAGAACAATGATATGTACCGTCTAAGGGTGGGGGATCATCGATTCGAATACTTCATCGAGGATAACAGGATATGGGTAGATGAGGGATTCATAAGAGGTAGAGGTTACAGGTGATCCTTCTCTTTGATATCTCAATAAAGTGGTTTCAGATAACATCAGGAAGGTCAGAAAACAATTCTTTTTTGTTTATTGCTTCACCATCCTTGATGATGATAAGATACGAAGATATTTTGAGTTGGGCTGCGAGCTGTAGGGAATGGTAAATGGAATAGAAATGAACGAAAAGGCCCTTCCTAAACCAGGTTTCGACATGCACCACCTATCCCGAGACCCACCAACCACCAAATATCCTCATAATACTTCAATAAACACCATAAATATCTCCCCTTCCAAAATACATCCATGACCCACAACGAAACCTAATTTGCCCCAGGTCGAGACCCCATACGTGGCCCCATGTCGAGACCTGAAAGAAGGAAAAGAAAAGACATTGTGCCCTGTTCGGGCCTGTACATGAAGGGTCCCGCACTCGCAGACAACGGGAGATTCACATAATGATGTGCAAAATCTATAATAACACATTGTTGTTATCACTTAGGGAATGAAATATCATTTAGAGTTGTTGAAAAGGAATTCTCAATGAAACCAAAAGATGATGGAGGAAAGAACTGAAAATATAAGGGGTGTAATAATGATGGGAGATCTATCAAGTTCGATCGGTGTCAATACAATACTGGAAGCACTTGTAATCATTCTCATCATTGCTTCATTTTTCTTTTTGATCTTTTTAACAAAAAAACTTAAAGATCGTCTGAAGCATAGAAAAGATGAATATGAATACATGGCACACAATGATTGGGATAAAAGTATTTTCGGAGTTCCAATAAGATCACCTGGTTCAATAAAATTCATTTCCGTGATTAATGCTATCTTTGCAATAATTTCCATTTTTGTCAGTCCAATATTATTGGTTCTTCTACTCTATAGTGGTTCATTGTGGGATTTATTTGGAGAAATAAGACAAATTATGTTAACACTTATTGTTTCCATATTCGTATTTTTAATCCTCGGAATAGTTCATTTCATATCTGCCATAAAGATCAACAACTATAGCCCAAGTTCACGGATCATATTGACCATAATATCTTTGGTGAACATCTTTCTCTTTTTCAGATTCATTATTCCACCAATTATCGGTATTGCAACCATTATGACATTGTATATGATAAGATCTAACAATAAACTTTACAGGAGGAAGAGTGCGAAATTAAAAAAATATTCCAAAAAGAGACTAAAAGAAATGAAAAGGGGTCTAAACAGGGGAATGCAGGTAAGTTCTAATAAATATATTGAAAGTACTGCAGCGTTTCTAAAACATAATGTCATAGAAAAGGAGGGATATTATGAATATTAATCGTATATCAATAGCTTTTTTTACGATAATCCTACTCGCATTACTTCTTTTCTCCAACGCACCTATGGTGTCTTTGACCGATGAAGCTGAAGCTCTTGATATCTCATTCCTGTTCGAAATGGATCTGGATCTTGAAGAGATCGATTCAGGTAAACTTTCCCTTTTTATCGGGCTTCCAACCGTCTCAAGAGATAGCAATCCTTTGCAAATACCTTTCGATAGAGATGAGGTAGAGGATTCCATATATGGTCAGTTGGAAGAGATGGAGATCCCTGAAATAAAATATGACTTAAGAAATGTTATAGTAAAGATCTGGAATGCTATCCTGGATCTAATTGGGGAGGATATAATTGACCAGGTCGGAAAATTCTTCCTTACCTTTTTATTGGGATTGAAGGATGAGATCATTGATAGTATAAATATCAAGAACGAATTTGTTTCTATATATACAACTGGTGGGATCTCCTTTGATTTCGATTTTGATCTGAATTCAAAAAAGAATGTTATTGATTATCATCTTTTTTCATTTTTAAAGGATATAGATGATGCGATCGGACCATTGATACCTGAGCCGGCATGGGGAGATTTACCTGGGGCAGGCATGAGATTATGCGAGCTTCTTGACCATGCGAATAATATAGTGGGACTATCAGGAACTAAATTGATAACACTTCAGGCAGTTGTTTCTTCCCCTTCCGATATTTCTATAGAAAAGGTAAACACAGGCAAGATGGATATCAGTTCAATAAGAGGCATAACCAGTGAAAGGAGGGTAATAAAAGGGAAATTCTCAGATTTCTCGCAAAAGGACATTGGTAAAGTAACAGTGAGCGGGCAACTCTACTACACTTCATACATTTCCCTGTTGATTATGCTCCTAGTAATCGGTATCGTAATGGCATATTTGATAACAATTAGATTTTATATAAAGGAAAGGTCCACCATGACATCTCTTTTTGTAATTGGGATCTTAGGTTTGATCCAATCTTATGTTTTTCCCTGGTCTCTGTACAATAGCACATTATTCTATGTGATCTCGATCATCCTATTGCTCCTAATTGGATTGGATACTTTTTTCATATCAAAGAAGAAGCGTTTTTTCCTCATGGAGATGGACCAGAGTGAAGATAAAAAGGAAAATAATACTATCGAGATCATCGATGATCAGGATAATTTTATTATAAATGGAAATGAGACCATTGATTCACAGGATAATTTCATATCCAGTGCAATAATACATGAAGAAGATAACATTCAAGAGGTTCCTTATGAAGAGGTATACGGACATTCGAGGTCAGAGGAAAGATCATATTTTGAGGAAAGATTCGGTCCTGATTATGATGAAGATGACGATTGGGATCTGATCCAGGACGATGATGAATCAAATGAGGAAGATGTTTGGGATATATCAGAAGAAGAGAAAACATCTTCCTCCATTAGTAAAATGAAAAGATGTCCATATTGTGGAGAGAAGTTTAATTTTAAAAAGACCCCGAAATTTTGCCCGTTTTGTGAAGAAGAACTGGATTGAATCGTTTATTATATTTTCAAAAATATCCTTTAAACAGTTTGTTTCATTTATTTTTGATCTGAATTTAAGCAGGTGTTTGAGAGAATGCCTTTATAAACAGGTCACGACCTGGGACAGCGCGCAAAGGGAACGGATGGACCAGATAGCGATGTAGACCTTCTGGTGATATCTTCCTCCAAGAAAAGGATCGAGATCCCGAAATTTCAGATAGCAGGGAGAAACATATCTCTTTTACAGTTGACACCCGAGAAATGTAAACGGCAATCAGAGAGCAACAGGGTCTTTTATCTGGAGATACTTTTGAATGGAATACCGCTTTACGGGGACATACCGGTGATGGAATGAGGCTTGAGGATTGTTACGGACATTGCGAAAGAGGGAAGACCAAATCTTCTCATGTCAGAAAAAGCAATGGATATGGCCTATGAGAAACTGGAAAGGTCCGTTGAACTCAAAGAGAAAGGGTTCATGGAAGAATCCATCGTAGCAGCTTATTCCGGAATGTTCCAAGTTGCCAGAGCATTGCTCTACAGTGAAGGTATTACGGAGAAGAACCATTATTGTGTTGTTCTCTATCTAAGAAGGGAACATATGGGGGACCTGGGACCGGAGCTAATCGGATGGTTGGACCAGTATCGTGTAGAGAGGCATAATTGGTTCTATGGGGTGGAATCCCTGTAAACGGAGGAAATGGAGTCCGAAGAGGCCATTGACAGGTCCAACAGGTTCCTCGAGAAGATATCAAAGATTCTAAGGAGTAAAAATTGATCCATGAACAAAATCATCTATGAGATCGTGTTGGTATCAACCGTATTTCATAACTCCATTCCCTTCTCTTTCAGGATCCTTCCAAAAACCTTTTTCTTTCTCCTTCCACCCTCTTCCTGACGCTTCCATCACTGTCCATCCCGACTTCATTGGACATGGCTCTTATGAAACCTTCATTCTCACTGCTATTTATATATACTTGGGTTTTTATACATAAATCAGGGAAGGTGAATAAATGTCGAAAATACCCGTTTTAGTAGTGCTTGTGATCGTATTGCTTCTTTTGACCCCAATATTATTGATGGGAGCGGAAGGAGGTCAAACCTCAGGTTGGGGTACTGCCCAGATCATCGAAACAGACAACTCAGGGTCTGCATACGATCCGCAAGTTGCATTTGACCCTTCAGGTAATGCCATTGCTGTCTGGCGCCAACACGACGGGACTCGATACAACATCTGGGCGAACAGATACGAAGCAGGAACAGGTTGGGGAACCGCTCAGCTCATCGAAACCGATAACTCAGGAGCCGCATATGGTCCAGAAGTTGCATTTGACCCTTCAGGGAATGCCATCGCTGTCTGGCACCAATCCGACGGAACTCGATACAACATCTGGGCGAACAGATACGAAGCAGGAACAGGTTGGGGAACCGCTCAGCTCATCGAAACAGACAACTCAGGGGATGCATATGATCCGCAAGTTGCAATTGACCCTTCAGGTAATGCTATTGCTGTCTGGCGCCAACACGACGGGACTCGATACAACATCTGGGCGAACAGATACGAAGCAGGAACAGGTTGGGGAACCGCTCAGCTCATCGAAACAGACAACTCAGGGGATGCATATGATCCGCAAGTTGCAATTGACCCTTCAGGGAATGCTATCGCTGTCTGGCGCCAATACGACGGAACTCAAAACAATATCTATGCGAACAGATACACGGCAGGAGCAGGTTGGGGGGCTGCCCAGATCATAGAAACAGACAACTCAGGGTATGCATACGATCCGCAAGTTGCATTTGACCCTGAAGGGAATGCCATTGCTGTCTGGCACCAATCCGACGGAGGTGTATCCAACATCTTGGCGAACAGGTACACGGCAGGAACAGGTTGGGGAACCGCTCAGCTCATCGAAACAGACAACTCAGGGCATGCATATGATCCGCAAGTTGCAATTGACCCTTCAGGGAATGCT
>JAWOCK010000038.1:0-64715 GCA_046483845.1 Thermoplasmatota archaeon
TCAACATCACCTGCTGTATGGTCTGCGGTAACTATGGCCTGCTTTATGGCATACATACAGCAAACCGACGAACAATAACCATTATCGCATTTGTTAATATTTCTGGAACCCACACATTGCAGCCAGGCAATCTTTTTGGGCTCCTTCTGGTCAGAAGGCCTCTGCAGGTGACCCATGCAGGGTCCATTGGAAGAAAGGAGTCTTTCGTATTCCAGTCCGGTGACAACATCTTTAAAATTGGAATACTGATAAGTATCAAAAGCTGAGGGATCAAAGGACTTGAATCCCGGTGTGAGAATTACTGAACCGACTTTGACTTCCTTGATTTCATCCTCAAAGTTCTGATCGAAGTCAATGGCGCCGGTGGGACAATATTTTTCGCAGGCCCGGCATTTGCCGCCGCCTTTTTTGCCCTGGTTCCCGCCCTTAACAAAAAAAATGCAGTTTTCTTTATCAATTGCGTATTTAAGCGGAACTGTCTGGCCATACTTAATGTAGGCGGCTTTTCTTTTGACAAGCCCTTCATTATATTCGTCAGGAACCTTTTTAGGACACTTTTCAGCGCAAAGGTTACAGGCGATGCACTTTTCCATGTCCACCACCCTGGGTTTCTGCCGAACACTAACCTGGAAATTTCCTTCACTGCCGCTGATGTTTTCTATCTCAGCCAGAGTCATAAGCTCGATGTTCAAGTGCCGACCGCACTCAACCAACTTTGGCGAGATTATTCACATGGAGCAGTCATTTGTAGGAAAAGTCTTGTCCAGCTGGGACATAACCCCGCCTATACCGGATGACTTCTCCACAAGATAAACATAATAGCCGGCGTCAGCCAAATCCAGAGCGGATTGAATGCCGGCGATACCGCCGCCGACAACCATAACTGCGCCTACTTTTTCTTGTGACATGTTGACCCCCTTTGCCAGATGGTAATAAATGGTTTGCTCGCTACAGTCCTGACTCTCCTAGTCCAGGAACTGTATTGAGTACATTGGGTTAAATACGATCATAACCAAAAATAAACAAACTGTTACCCTGCATTGTTATTAATCTGTCGAATAGCTCAAGTTTTAACAAATTGCTAGTATTTATATTTAAAAAATCAAAAAAAACGATAGCAATTTTTTAAAATTAATAGCATCAACGAATTTGATAGTGAATCAGGCAAGCTTGATTCGGGCTAAAAAAGCAGGAATCTGCTGACAGAAGAATTACAGGAACCCGGACTTGTCCAAATTACCTCTACACTCATATTGACTTGCTGCTGCAAGTTGTGTTTTAGAAAGACTTAATAGCCGCGCATCAGAACCGGCAACCAAGTCTGAAAAATGCCCGGACCGCAAACACGACAGAGTATACAAAATTAATCATGAAAACAAAAAAAGAATCTCTAAACAAACTTCTGGTTCTTTTCCTGGCTGGGTTCATCCTTGCAGCCGGATTGAGCTGTACCAAAAAAATCTCCCCGCCCCCCAGGAAAGACAAATCAGAAACCAGCGCCACCGCACCCGTGCTCCCGGCCTCAGAACATCCAACCCAGAAAAAATATACAGTGCTGGGGCAGACATTTACTCCCCTGAGCACTCACGATGGCTACACCGAAGAAGGAATCGCCTCCTGGTATGGACCCAAATTTCATGGCCGGAAAACCTCCAACGGCGAAACTTTTAACATGTATGACCTGACTGCAGCTCACCGGACTTTACCCATGAACACCAAAGTAAAGGTAACCAACCTGGAAAACCAAAAGGTAGTGGAGCTTAGAATCAACGACCGCGGGCCATTCGCAAAAAACAGAATAATCGACCTTTCCTTTGCCGCTGCCAAAGCAATCGACATGATCGGACCAGGCACGGTCAGGGTAAGGGTGGATGCTGTGGGCAGCCTGTCCAGGGCTGAAATGACTGGAAATTATTACGTACAGGTAGGCTCTTTTTCCTCAAGGAAAAGCGCGGAAAAACTTATGCAAGAAATGAAAAGCGCCGGCTACCAGAAGTCGAGACTCCAGGAATTCTCCAGAAGCAGTGAACGATTGTGGAGGGTGCAGGCCGGAAAATTTGACAACCTTTTGGCTGCTGAGGATGCCCGGCAAAAGCTTTTGGAAAAAATTCCCGGAGCTTTTATTATTGCAGATTAATCTCAGACCGAAGCTTTCTGGAAAGCCTGAACACCACAACTTTTCTTCCAGGCAGAGTTATTGATTCGCTGGTCTGGGGATTACGTCCCTTTCTTGGTTTTTTCTCGTAAGTCTCAAACTTGCCGAATCCACTGATCAACAGGGCATGGTCTTTCTTAACAGCCTTTTTGATAAGTGAAAGCAAATGCTCTACCTGGACTTTGACTTCAGATCTTTTACGATTACTGCTTTCATAAATCTTATCCACCAGATCCGCTTTGGTTAAAGTATTGGCCATTTTTCCTCCCTTTTATGATTAAAAAACTTCCCGCCGGTGCAGAGAACAAACCTATTGTACAATAACCGAAGAACTTACTCTCTTAACAGACTGTTGAAAATCTTCCAATCGGCTTTGTCGCTGCAAAAAGTTCAAACTCTTACGTATCCTGAATACGCCCCTGTGAAACGAAAAAAGGTTTCACCCAGTGAAACAGAAGAAGGTTTCACAAGGCAGGCGGGGTAAACTTTGATCTTGAACTTTTTTTGTTTTTTATCCGGCACCCACTTGAGTCGGCAGCAATAACTCATACCGATAAATATTCACTCAAGTGGGTGCCGGACTGACGCTTGGAATTTTTGAACAGTCTGCCGGGTAAGGACTTTTTTAACAGATTGTCAAAATTCAGGAAAGTGAAATACCGGACTGAATATTCTTTGCGGTCTTCTGCATTTCACTATTGTCTTCATATGAAATTTGAGGCCACAACTTAAGACCATCGCCCGTAAACCTTGGTATAAGATGATAATGGGCATGCATGACCAATTGACCGGCTGCCTCAAAATTATTCATGCCCAGGTTGAAGCCGTCAGCCTTAAGCCCCCTGATCAAACCTGTGCCTACTTTCTGAAGCGCCTTCTGAAGTGCTGGAGCAGTATCCGCAGGCAAATCCAGGATATTGACCACGTGTTTCTTTGGTATTATCAGGGTATGTCCTTTGGCAACAGGAGATATATCCAGAAAAGCAAGGATTTCTTCGGTTTCGTAGACCCTGGTGCACGGGACATCACCGCGGACAATCTGACAGAATATACAATCTTTCATCTGTAACCTCCAGCCGGTTATATATACCTGTAAGCATTCATTATCCAAACTTAATCTTTTTTGCAAGCCCTGGATTTATTTGTATGAAAACTGCATTCCCCGGGATATTCCAGTTTAAACACCCTGAACCCTTCAGGTCCAAAAGCCCGGTCTGGCCTGTGTTTATCCCCTTTGCCGGCTGTCCATTCAGATGCGTTTACTGTTCGCAGTTTGTCCAGACCGGGCAGACAGTCAAAAGCCCGGAACAGACCGGCCGGGATATGACCACGGGCATTTCCGCCAGATATGACAAGACCGGGAAACCAGTTTCTCTGGGTTTTTTCGGGGGAACTTTCACTGCCATCCATAACCGGGAAATGATTTTTTATCTGAAGAAAGCATGGCAGCTTAAAAAAGCTGGAGCTGTGGATCACCTTCGCTGCTCTACACGTCCAGACTGTATTGATGAACAAAAACTGTCTATCCTTGCTGATTATGGCGTGGACATGATAGAGTTGGGAATTCAGAGTTTTGATCAGAATACCCTGAAATTATCCAACCGCAGGTATTCCTCCGGTCAGGCTGTACACGCCTGTCACCTGGTTAAAGACTCGGGGTTTGAGCTGGGCATTCAGCTTCTGCCGGGTCTGCCCGGTTCCGGAAACACAGTTTTCAAAAGGGACATAGCTTTGGTCCGAGGCATAGCTCCGCACATTGTTCGCATTTATCCCTGCCTGGTATTAAAAGAAACTCCTCTGGCTGAAAAAATGGCTCTTGGACTGTACAGGCCCTGGAACCTGGAGACAACTATTCAAATCACCTCCCAGGCCCTTCTTGATCTCTGGAAAAAGAATATACCGGTCATCAGACTGGGGCTGACTCCAGAAAAGACGCTTTTAAAACACATCCTGGCCGGCCCGTGGCATCCGTCGCTGGGGTCTTTATGCAGATCCGCAGCATTTAAGACGTGGTTTCTATTTCAGCTGGCCGCAACCGGAGGCCGTGCCTGCCGGATTTTCATACCTGAAAGATATGCCAGCGATTTCTGGGGTTATAAACAGATGAATCTAAAATCTCTGGCCGCAAAAGGTATTACCCATAAGATGGTCAAGCCCTGGAAAAAGGAATTTTTCAGGATTTATTTTTCCTGATTCAGCCCCAGCAGGCTGGATATTTTCTGTACAGCCGCCTGTATATATTCCTGCTCTGATAGTTTCTGTTTGTCCTGGGCGTTTAATATCTGCTGAGGCAGGTTTACGTATTCCTTCCTGGGATGAATTTCATATTCAGCAGGAAAATTATCCGCAAAATACATCTCCTGAAATCCGCTGAATTTAAGCGCATGAGCCGTGGCATCGAGTATGGCTGTCTCATTTCGCTTTAAAAGAGGAACTCCTGGTGGGAGGGCAGGGACTTGTCGATCCGGATATGTTCAGAGGTTTCGATCACGTTGCACTCGGACATCTCCACAGACCACAGGTGGCATCCGGGAGGAACAGGGCCGAATATTCGGGATCGCTGCTCCCCTATTCCTTCTCCGAGGCCGATCACTCAAAATCATCCCTCCGATTGGTGCTCGAGAATGGGGAGATAGCGAGTGAGCCGGTACCGCATATCCCTAGAAGGGAGTTCTCGATCCTCAATGGCAGGATGAAGGATCTGCTGGAGAATGAGAGGTATTCCGGCTTCAGGGACCACTATCTGTCAGTAATATTGACCGACAAAGGATTCCTGGTGGACATCCAGAAGCAGCTCATGGAGAGGTTCCCACATGTACTAGAAATAGACCAGCCTTCACTCCATATCGAACCATCCGAGCACGGAAGCGTATCAAGAGAGGAAGCTGACGACCCATCCACATTGTTCTCACTGTTCCTGGATAGGTTCCAATGGGATGAGAGGAGGGAACGGGCAATGGAGATATTCAACGAGATAAGGAGGGAACTTGAGAGGAAGGAGGTGAGATCCTGAGACCGATTTCCCTCGAGATGACCAATATCGGTCCTTTCGTTGACAGGACCACGGTGGACCTGTCGCGAATAGATGAGGACGGTCTCTTTCTGATCAGCGGACCCACCGGTTCAGGGAAGAGCTTCATCTTCGACACCATCTGCTACGCACTCTATGGAAGGACCCCCTCGGGCAGAGAAGGACATCTGTCCAGCGACCACGCGGGATTGGGAGACGTACCCAGGATCAGGTTCTCGTTCCGGCTTAAAAGCTCCGAATATCTGATAGAAAGGACCCTGGAGTACGAGGATCACGTCAAAAAGGGTGAAGGGACAACGACCAGGAACGAGAAGGCATCCCTGGTGATGAGAACAGACGAAGGAAGAAGAGAAGAATGCCTGGCCACCAAGAAGACAGATGTGAACAACAAGTGCGCGGAGATACTGGGACTTGATATGGAGCAGTTCTCCAGGGTGATGATGATACCACAGGGAGAATTCAGGGAGCTTCTGAGAGCCGAGACCAAGGACCGCGAGAAGCTTCTGAGAAGATTATTCGATTCCAGCCTCTTTTTCGATATATCCGATGAGCTCTCAAGAAGATACGGGAAACTCTCTGACGAATTGAAGGAAGGGAGGTCCAGGAACGAGACCAGGATCGAGACCATCGTGAACAAATTGGAATTGGATCGGGGACCGGGAGACGGATCGACATTTGACGAATGGTCCAGAACCACCTTGGAAAGATCGATGGAGGAGATCTCCAAACTGAACGTGGAGGAAAAGAAGGCCGATAAGGAATGGAAAAGGATACGGAAGCATCTGGAGATCTGCAAAGAGGCATACAGCACGGAGCGGGCCTTGAGAACTGCCAGTGAAAAGCTGCGGGAATTGAAGAAAAGGGAAACCGATGAGATACAACCGCTGAAGAACAGACTGGAACTGTCTGGAAGGGCAGGATACCTGAGGGAGGAACTGGGAAGACTTGATGAGATCATAAAGGCAAGGGATCGGTCCGTCAGGGAACTTGGACAAAAAGAAAAGGTGCTTAAAGAAAAGAGAAGTGAAATGGAATCCATCAGAAAGGAATACGATGAGATGGCACCCGGGAAGAAGGAAGAACTGGACTCTATAAAGGAATGCATCGGATCGTTGGATAGAGGTCGACCCAAGGTGGAGGAGATGGACAGAATCCGGTCCACGATGAGACCTCTTGAAAAGGAGGTTGAAAAGAAGCATGAGGAAATGAAGACCATCTCCGAAAGAAGAAAAAGGATCGGGGATGAACTGAAAGAATTGATAAGGCAGGTCAAGGGCCTTCCCGTTCTGGAGAATATTGTAGAGATCACCATGGCACGGAAGGCCGGGGAGGACCTGATATCCATCCTGGAGAGGGAAGAGAGTATCCGGGAAAAGGTCAGGCATCTGGATTCTGAGGTATCGAAGAAGAAAGAAATGGTCAAGGAGAGAGAATTAGATCTGAAGAAGGTCAGGAAGGGAAGGGAGGATTCCATGGCAGGGGAGCTGGCTTCCTCGCTTGAGAAGGGTGTGGAATGCCCGGTCTGCGGATCGCTCCGTCATCCTCGTCCCCGGGAGCCAACCAGTGAGGACATCTCACAGGAGATGGTGGCGGAGGCGGAAAGATCGCTGGAGAGGGCAGAAGGTGAACTATCGAGGTCGGAGAAGGAATTGACCCGACTCGGGACCAAGATGGACGAGCTCGGATCCAGGACCAGAGAGATCATTCATGAGAACAGGGAATTGGAACTGCCACTCCGGGATCTGCGCATCAAGGTGGAAGAATTGAGAACAAAGGAGAAAGATATTGGCTCCACCGAAAAAAGGAGACAGGAACTGGAAGAGAGGATCGAGGGATTGGAAAAAGAGGAGAGGAACCTTCGGGAAGAGGAGATCCGAACTAACGGGTACTTGAACAAGAAGGGAATGACCCTTGAAGGTCTGAAGACCAGGTTCGATGAAAGGGCTGCTGTTCTGGAGGAGTTGTCCCTGGACACCGATGATCCTCTGGGATCCCTGGAGGAAAGATCCAAAAAGCTGAAAAAGAGACAGAATGAGCTGTCCGAGTGGATAACGAGGATGGAAGGGGAAATGGTAAAGATAAAGGAAGTGAACGCAAAGGCCGAACAGGACCATTCCTCCTGCCTGGAGAGGCTGAAGACCTCGAAGGAAAGAGCGGAAAGTACGAAAAAAGGCATTCTCAGAAAGATCGAGGAAATGGAGGGAATAGATACGATAAAGGATCTCAGGAATGCCATCATGACCGAAGGTGAGGAGAGAAGGCTGAGGGATATCATCCAACGGTTCCGGGAGGAACTTTCCGGTCTAAAGCGGAGTGTGGCTGACCACGGTGAGAAGCTGGAATCCTTCGAGATAGAGGTCCCGGACAGAGAATCACTGGAAAGGGTCCAGGAAGATGAAAGGAGAAGATCCGAGGAATGGAAAAGGGTCCATGGAGAGCTGGTCAACCTGGAGAGGGACCTCCAGTGGGTGAAGAGAGAGCTGAAGAGCATAAACGATTCCAGAAAGGAGATGGAAGCCAAGGAGGAAGAGATATCCGTAGTCGGAAAACTGGCAATGCAGGTCAAGGGGAACGCGGTTCCCAGGATATCCCTTGAACGTTTCTTTCTCGCCCAGAGGTTCGAGGAGGTACTTATCGCATCCAATCACAGGTTGAAGGTTCTTTCCGGGGGCAGGTTCCTGCTCAGGAGGTCCGGGATAAGGGGGAAAAGGTCAAAGGGCGGTCTGGATATCGACGTATACGACAATCATACAGGGCAGGAACGTCCTGCCCATACCCTCAGCGGGGGGCAGATGTTCCTCTCCTCCCTGGCTCTTGCCCTGGGACTGGCCGATGTGGTCCAGTCGAGGTCGGGAGGTATCCGGATGGATGCCCTTTTCATCGACGAGGGTTTCGGTTCACTGGATGATGAAACACTGCAGACCGCACTCAAGGTCCTCTCCGAGCTCAGGAAGGGTCGAATGGTCGGGGTCATATCCCACGTGGGCGAGCTGAAGAGGCAGATCAAGTCTGGTTTCGAGGTGGTCCCATCGGCCACCGGTTCCCATCTGAGGTCCCTCCAGGGATAATGATTTATCACTTACCTTCCCGAGATGTCGATATATCGTACCTTCTCATCAAGGACCTGATATGATATGTGACCCAGAGATAACCCAGAGCGGCCCCAAGCGCATTCCCGGTCAGTATTCCCGCCCAGACACCGATCAGACCCCAGTCCAGGACGATCCCGAAGAAATAGGCAAAGGTCAGGGCGAATACCAATGTCCTGAAGATGGTAACAAGCAGCGAATTGAACCCTTTTCCGATGGCCTGGAAGACAGCGCCGGACAGCATTCCGAAGGCTGCGGTGAAGGACATGAGAGAGAACATCCTGAGGAAGATGGTGAGATCATGCCTGAGATGCTGAGAATCCGGCGACCATGTGAATATCAGAACGATAAAGCCTGCGAAGATAAAGATCAGGACGGACATGCCTATCTCCATCAGTAGACCGTATCTTATCGCATGGTAAAGGGCCAATTTGAGCTTCCTGAAGGACCTTGATCCGTATGCCGCACCGGCGACAGGCACCAAAGCCGTTGAGATCCCCATCAGGGGCAGTATGGAGATCATCACGATCCTCCATCCGGTGGAGAAAACCGCCACTCCGTCTGTCCCGCCCACCGTCACGACTATGACATTCAGGAACATCATGTTGAATGACATTGACATCTGCTGCAAAGAGGCGGGAAAACCAACCCTCATTATGTCCTTGAATATCAGCCAACGGAACCTGAACCTCCGCAGCCTGATGGTGACGAAGGTGTTCTTGCGCAGAAAGAGCCAGTAGAACAGGAGCATACCCGTGATCGAGAAAGAGAGCATTGTGGCCCAGGCGGCTCCTGCGATGCCCAGACCGAACACATAGATGAACAGAGGGTCCAGGAAGATATTGAGAATGGAACCCAGGACCATGGCATACATCGCCCTCTTCGTATCTCCCTCCGACCTGAGTATGGCGTTTGCGTTATTGGCGAAAAAGATGACCAGTGAGAACATGATGATGATCCGACCGTAGGATAGTGCCAGGTGCTTGACCTCACCTGCCCCGACAAGGTCGAATACCTCCGGAAGGAGCAGGTAGGTGGGTATCGTAAAGGCGGTGGCGATCAACAACATCAGTACTATCACATGACCTGCGACGTTGTCTGCACCTTTCTTGTCCCTTGCACCGATCCTTCGGGAAATTGCTGCACCGCCTCCGATCCCGAGACCGTTGGCGAGGGCCATGATCAGAAAGAAGAAGGGAAAGAAGAAACCAACGGCTGAGAGATGATCGGCACCAAGGCCCGACACCCATATCGCGTCCGCCAGATTGTAGATGGTCTGTACGGACATCGCGATCACCATGGGTATGGAGAGCTTGAATATGGCCTTCTTCGGGTTCCCCAACAGGGTGTCCACACCCTTGGTGGTCTGACCCAATCCGGCCCCTGGACCTGGAATCGACGAGAAGTTAATCCCCCCCTTCCGCTCCACCCTGAAGATTGCATTCCATCCTTACTAGCATGTCAAGCAGCATCTCCCTTTCATCATCGGAGAAACCCCTGAGCACTATCTCGATCCAATCCTTCCTGGCTTCCAGCAGCTCTCCTTTCTTTTCCAGTGCCTTATCGGTCAGGTACACTCTGTAGGCACGCCTGTCCCCTTGGTCCCTTTCCCTCTTCACGAAACCCGCAACCTCCAGTTTGGTTATGGTCCTTGTTGTGGTTGCCTTGTCCACAAGCATGTGGCGGGCGATCTCTTTCTCCGTTACACCATCCCCCCTGAACAGGAAGAGCATGGTCCCATAGGTACTGCCGTCTATGCCTACATGGAGCAGTCTCCATGTCAGGTATGATCTGGTGTACTTGTTGATGTGGGAAAGCAGTCTGCCTATGGAATGCGGACCGCACTGGACATCCATGT
Source organism: Thermoplasmatota archaeon (assembly GCA_046483845.1). Classification (GTDB taxonomy): domain Archaea; phylum Thermoplasmatota; class Penumbrarchaeia; order Penumbrarchaeales; family Penumbrarchaeaceae; genus JAYEPK01. The sequence continues at coordinate 10,134 of JAWOCK010000038.1, forward strand.
AGTTGCGCATGCAACCATAATATATATCGGTTGTGGACAGAAATGTGAAAGGTCCATCTAAACACTAAAATTATATTTATCCGTATACCTTTCACCTTTCAAAGGCATGTTATTCTTATAGAGGTGATACGACGTGGGCGCCATTGGACAAGAGGAGAGTTTGGAAGAGGTACTAGCGCCTGTGTCGGATGTCTTTTCCGTTCTGACGGATATCAACCTTGCGCACAGCTGGGGGCAGACCGAAAAGGGGGTTATGGAGTTTCCCCAGGAAGCACGAATGAGGATCGGCCAGATCATTGACGTTCGACCCAAGGGAATGAAAGAAGAATGCAAGATGAAGTTGAAGGTGATCCACTACGACGGTTTCATCGAGATGGATGTGGTGGAGGGGCCCCTGTTCGGCACTCTCCGCTTTACGGTTGAGACACGGCCCTACGGCACTCTGCTGAAAGCGCACCTGGACTACAGGATAGAGAGAATGGGTTTCAACCTCAAGTGGAAGATGTCCGAGAAAAAGAAATACCATCAGTTGATGTCCGGTATCCTTTCCAATATCAAGGATTTCTCAGAGATGCGGACAAGGCAGTGACTCACCCATCTATCTCTTCGATCCTTCTCTTCAGGAGCTCACCGAACTCCGAGCGTATCCTTTCCAGATCCTCCCTTTTTCGTGCCTCCACCGTCATCCTGATAACTGGTGATGTGTTGGAACATCTTATGAGCACCCAGCCTTCCTCCATGTTCACCCTGACACCATCCATATCATTGACCTTTCCGAACCTCTCCCTGAGCTCCCGGGTCAGCTTTGACACGACTTCGAACTTGTTCCGGTCCGAGCACCTGAAGGCTGATGCGTCAGATCCGTAGCAGGGTACCTCGGATGCAAGCTCCGACAAGGGTCTCTCTTCTTTGGTCAGCATCCTTGCCACCTCCAGGGGAGCAGTGATGGCATCATCGAAGAGCACATGATGGGGTACGATCAGGTGCCCGGACCTCTCCACACCGAATATGGCTCCCGTTCGCTCGGCCTCCATGGTCAAATAGGTATGTCCCACCTTTATCCTCTTGACAGTGGCTCCCAGGGGCTCCAGCACATCCTCTACCGCCATGGATGACTCCACGTTGGCAAGGACGAGGCCTCCCTGGTTCTCCTGAATGAGATTCTTTGCGATCAGTATACCCAGACGGTCTGTACCGAGGAAATCTCCTTTCTCGTCACATATTACCGCGCGGTCCCCGTCCCCGTCGAAGGCCACGCCGAAGTCAGCTCCCTTGCTCAACACCTGGTCACTTAGATCTCCCAGGTTTTCCGGCTTTGGTTCCGAAGGCCTGCTGGAGAAATAAGGATCCTCCTCCGAGTTAACACCCAGAACCCGTATTCCGCAGGCCCGGAGAACGGCTACTGCAGAAAGGCTCATGGCACCTCCCCCGCAGTCAACCCCTGCGGAGATCCCACTATGCTCGAGCAGTGGAAGGTAACGCTCCTTCCAGAAATCGATATAAGTGCCCAGATGGTCCAATTCGGAGAGCTCGCCGGCATTCCTCCAGTTCTCGCACCTGAACTCCTTTTCGACCACAATATCCCTTATCTTATCGATGTTTTCCTCCGGGAACCCTACACCGTTCCCATAATACATCTTGAGACCGTTCCACTCGGGTTCGAGATGGGATGCGGTGATGAAACATGAGACATCCACTTCAGATGCCATCCCGGCATGGAGCGTGACACCGAACGCGCTCTTTCCTGTCGATATAACATCCACGCCGGTGGAAAGGAGGCCCGATACCAGTGCACTGTGGAACGCCGGTGATGTCCTTCGTATATCATATCCTACCACTGCCCGGCCCATATTCAGCTCATCTCTCATCAGAGTGCCGAGACCCTTTCCGATGTCCAGGCAGATATCCACATCTATGTCCTCGTTCCAAATGCCCCTGATGTCGTATGCCCTGAATATATGCTCCATGGTCCGGCCCTCCATATGATAATGGAATTGATTATTTCATTCCTTTGGTCCCGGGGATGGATTGATATAAGATACTGGGATATTCGCAGAACATGAAAGAAGAGTTCCCCGTGCTGCAGGTGGCGCTCGACCTTATGCAGCTGAAGAGAGCCGTCCAGATAGGTTCGGAAGCCCTTGAGGGCGGTGCTGACTGGATCGAGGCCGGAACCCCATTGATAAAGAGCGAGGGAATGGATTCACTGAGAATATTGAGGAGAGAGTTCCCCGACCGCAGGATCGTGGCGGATATGAAGACCATGGATACTGGCGGTTTCGAGACCGAGATCGTTGCCAAGGCAGGTGCCACGGTCAACACGGTCATGGGTGTGACCGATGACGGGACCATAAAGGAGGCTGTCAGAGCCGGCAGGAAGTACGGCTGCAGCATAATGGTGGACCTGATGGGGGTCGCCGACAAGCCATCCAGGGGCGCAGAACTGGAAAAGATGGGGGCCGATTATCTCTGCATACACGTATCCATTGACGACCAGATGATGGGGAAGACCTTCACCAGGGAGGTCAAGGAACTATGCGACGCCGTCTCCATCCCTGTTGCGGTGGCCGGAGGAATAACATCGGAGACCGCCCATCTTATGCTGGAGGCCGGAGCTTCCATCATAATCGTTGGAGGAGCGATAACCAAGAGCCCCAATGTCATCGAGGCCACCAGGGACATCAAGAAGGCCATGAAGGAAGTTAAACCGGTCGGATCCAGGTTCTACAAGAGATACTCTGATGATAAAGGGTTGAAGGAAGCCCTGATGCAGGTCTCAGCTCCCAACGTTGCTGATGCAATGCACAAGAAGGGAGCGATGGTGGGCATCCATCCCATCCGGCCAGGGCTCAAATGCGTGGGCCCCGCCTTTACCTGCCGGACGATAGACGGTGACTGGGCGAAGACAGTGGAGGCCATAGAGAAGGCCGCACCGGGAGATGTCATAGTGATAGATGCGGGTTCCAGGAACGTCTCTCCGTGGGGAGAGCTTGCCACATGGTCCTGCAGGATGAAAGGCATATCCGGCGTGGTGCTCGACGGCCCCGCCCGTGATGTGGACGATATAATGGAGATGGGGTTCCCCATTTTCTGCAGGAGCACCGCACCCAATGCAGGGGAGCCGAAGGGGTTCGGAGAACTTCAGGTCGAGATAGAATGCGGCAGCCTTTCCGTGAATCCCGGAGACTGGATCATTGCCGATGACTCCGGCGTGATGGTCATACCCAGGGACAGGGTCGTCGAGGTAACCAACAGGGCACTTGATGTGAAGGAGAGGGAGAACAGGATCAGGGAGGAGATAAAGAGGGGATCCACCCTATCCGAGGTCATGGAACTGGAGAAATGGGAAAAAGAACAGTGAGCTCAGATAACTTTCTCCATCACCGATAGAAGATCGTCGATGGCCTTCTTTGTTACATGTGGCATCACAACGAAACGAAGGGCACTTGGCTCTGCCACCTTTGAGATGTAGAAACCTCTCGATGAGAGTTCCTTCTGTACCCTTTCAGGTTTCTCATGCAAAACAGCCAGAACGTTCATCACGGGCTCCATTACCGGTTCGGCTCCCAGTTGGGATAATCCCTTCTTCAGGTAACGAGTGTTCTCCATGCATGAGCCCACTATACGGACATAACCCTCCCTTCCCAGATACTTCATCAGAGAATAGGCCGCTGCCACGGACCCGGAGTCCCTTGTACCTGCAAGTGTGTATGCCTTGGAACTCGTAAGGTATGGTGATCCGACTGCAAGATACCTGAGCGGGTTCCTTTCCCTGAAAAGGATGCATCCGGCGGGCATGGTGGAGCAACCCATCTTGTGAGGGTCCGTGCTCAGGCTGGTCACCCCCGGAACCGATAGATCCCAGGGACCAACGCGGGGGTCGTCCATTCCCATCTCGGCAAGGAAAGGGAGAACATAACCTCCGAAGGCTGCATCCACGTGGAGAGGTACATCACCCTTGATCTCGGAGATCGCATCAATGGGGTCCACCGCACCAAGCTCGGTGGTGCCGGCCACTGCAAGGACCATCAATGTATCATCCGACAGTTTATCCTCAAGGTCCGCAAGGTCCATTCTGTAATCTTCATCCAGTTCGACCGGGACAGGGTCCAGGTCCAGGAGCCTTACCGCCTTCAGGACGGAGAAATGAGCGGACATTGGGTAAAGGACCTCCTTTCCCGTTCCCTTCTTCTTGGAGAGATACATCGCCGTTATGTTGGCCTCTGTACCACCGGAGAGCACGTGGCCGCTGGCCCCCGGGAGATGAAAAAGTGACCCCAGCATGGATATCACCTCACTTTCCATCTCTGCAGTTCCGGGACAAAGCCCCGGGTTCCCTAGGTTCGACTCCCTGAACCTCTGGTGTGTCTCCAGTGCCAGCAGATGCGGTGATGTGCACATGGACCCGAATATCCTGCCGGAGCCAAAGGATATGTTCTTGGATGCCTTATCCTTCAATAGGTCCTCTACCTCTTTGATGTCCATACCTTTTTCGTCCATTTGGAACACGCTTCGATCAATGTTATGTGGGACCGGGATAAAGATCGAAGCACGATAAAAAGCATCGTGCTCCGAACTCATAACCCCCGACCCACGAGGTCAATTGTTCAATGAGTATTTAAAGGGTCGAATGACTGGAAGGAGAGTGTTTAAGACATGGACGATCCATCATCATAACACTCGACCGATATGGATCGCAGTTCACATCAATGTATCAGGGCGATTCATATATGGCTTTGGATCTCCTATACGATAAAGAATATCCTCATCAGGTGATCCGATCATGGCCCGGATCATCCGATACAGCCTAGAAAAACTTGATAATGTATCCCTGATCTTCGAAAAATGAGAAATATCACAAAACTGTTATATATCTATCCGATTGCTTAAGCAGAAATATCGCGCGTTTTGAGGTGTTCTTGTTTGAGAAGGAAAAGGCTTCGCACGGGAAAGGATAACCCCACAAAGACCGATATGATAGCCAATGTCTTCTCGGAACATCCTCTAGACGCCCTTTCTCCTAAAATGATCTCCACGGAACTGGGGCTCGAGATAAAACTGGTGACCACCATAGTGAACAGGCTCAGGAACGAGGGAGTTATCGAGAGGGTAGGTTGGGGGAAATACCGCCTTTCCATTGACAGTAACATAGAAGAAGAGGTGCTGGAGAACATATCGGAGGATATGTACAGGATGACAGGTGTGATACTCGGTTCGGCTCCCTCGGGTTGGTTGAACGATTCCAATGGTTCCGGTTTCAAGAACCTTGTGAACGCCTATGCCAGAATAAGTGAGATCGGAGGGGATGTCATGGCCCAGAACATTCTAAGACTTGCAGCCAGCAAGTCTCTACCCGATGACAAGGTCGATCCTCTCATGGTATCTGTCATGGAGGTGATCCGTAAATGATCCCGCCATCCAGTGAAGTGAGAGAAGGACCACACCCACTATCGGACGCGTACCAGAAGAGGCTGGACCCGCTCATCGGGATCCTCTCCAGGTTCATAGTGGAAAGGGCTTTCAAGAATTACGACGGAAAGGAGAGTGAGACCATGAAAGGCCTGATAGAGGATATCGCTGAAGAGGCGAAACTGCTGATCGGACCCATCAGGTCCGAGGAACTGAAAGAAGAACTTATGACCATAACCAGAGAGTATTATCAGGAGGATGAACAATATGAATAAAAGAATATCCACCCACATACCGGGACTGGATGAACTGATCAATGGGGGTTTTCCGGACAGGACCATCAATTTGATAACCGGGCCCCCGGGAAGTGCAAAGTCACTTTTTGGTATGCAGTACATCTACAACGGTGCCAGACATGAGGACGAGCCAGGTATCTACCTTACCCTTGAGGAGAGCAGGGATTCGATATTGAGGGCAGCATCCAGCTTCGGCATTGACATGGAGACCTTCGAGAAGGAGGGAAAGAACTACCTGATAGACCTCGGCAAGATGCGGGTTGAGTGTTCCTCGGCCGAGGAACTGGAATGGGGCCTTGCCAGCTTCGAGACCCTCCAGGATTTCCTGAAGAACCACATCTCATTCAGCGGTGCAAAGAGACTTGTTCTGGATTCTGTAACAGCTGTGGGGGTCTATTACAAATCCAACGAACTGCTGAGGAGGGAGCTGTTCAAGTTCACACGTTTCCTGAAGGAAGCGAACATCACCACCCTTCTTATTTCCGAGGTGATCGGCGGTGGCGACTCCAGATACGGTATCGAGGAGTTCGTGGCCGATTCGCTGATAAAATTGGATTACGAAAGCACCTCGGGAGAATACAGGAGAACGCTTACCGTGAAGAAGATGAGGTTCACCAAACACGATCCTCTGAAGCATCCTTTTCTCATCATGGAAAACGGTATCGAGGTATCACCCGACGAGGTAATCGGATAACCGGGAGTGAACTGCTTGAACGATGTGGAACTCTACGGAGAGCTGATCGGTATCTTCGTCAAGAAGATGACCAGTCCGGAGATAGGTCAGTTCAGACTGGAGACCTCCTCATTCAGGATCATACTGGAGAGAGCACGTGTGCAAAGGCCGGTGCTTATCAAGTTCACCCTGACCGAGAGCGGAAGGATCGTGAACAACCTTGATGATGACGATGATGCACTGAATGCTCTAAAAGCACTGCTTAAAAGGTCCATGGACTTCATATCTTCCCTTATAGGCGAGGAGCTGGCGAAGGATATCATAATAAACTCCATGAAGGACGCCACCAAAGATATCGCGGATGAGGTGAGGAACAATGAAAGGTTCCTCTCCTTTGTTCCCGAACCCTTCGACCTGGTTCTGAAGGAGAACTTCAGAAGAACAAAGGGGTCCAGGGACCATGAGGGGCTCCTTGAGGTATTCGAGGACATCTTCCACTCCTACCTGAGGGACCTCTCGCAGCACACTGACCTTTCCGCGTTCAAGCTGAAACTCTCCATACTGAGGGAAGATTACGAACTTCTGAGACACATGGAGTTCAAGGGGAACAACACCGTGGAGTTCGACATGGAGCACTGGTCAAAGGAAACGGATGAGGCGGTGAGCGAGGCATTGGTGGTTGCCTTCAACTCCCTGGTAGGTCTGTCCACGTTCCTTCTGGGAAAAGAAGAAGCAGTGAAGAAGGCCACAAGGATCTTTCAGTACTATTTCGAAGGGCAGGATGAACTGCTCGAGAGGTACGACCTCACCGACAACCTCCTCGAAGGAGCCCTCTACCTGAAGATATCCACAGGGATCGATGAACTGGACAGCAGGATCGGAGGCGGGATAACCAAAGGGGATTCCATACTCTTCATCTCACCATCGGGGATAGAGAGGGACATATTCACCTCCGGACTGCTGACCCAGGGACTCAAGGGAGGTTCATCTGTATTGATGGTCATCTCAAAGGAGCCTCCCCGTTCCATACGAATGCTGCTCAGATCGCAGGGACTCAATGCTGACCAGCTCGAAGAGGAGGGCGACCTGCGGATAGTGGACTGGTTCTCTTGGAGGGGAGAGCGGATCATCGGTGTCGAAAAGGAAGGACATGCACTCAAATCCTCCAAGATACTGTCCAATCTGGGCATTGCCATAAACAAAGGTCTGAGAGAACTCAGTTTCTCCACCAACAAGATAGCCTTCGTTCACGTGATAGGTCCGGCGATGAACATATTCGAGTTCAACCAGGTCTATAATTTCATACAGAGGCTCAGGGCCAAGTTCAAGGAGGAGGAGATGGCCTCTATCTTCATTCTCGAATCGGAGACCATGAACCAGGAGAGAAAGAGCAGGATAATGGAGGTCTTCGACGGTGTGATAGAGCTCAGGAAGCAGACGGAAAAGGGAAAGATCCGGAGGGAGCTTTCGGTCGTTTCCATGTCCAATATCGACTTCGATCCCGGCCCCATACCTTTCATGATCAGGGATAACCGGATCGTGACCAGTAAAGAGGCGAAGGAAGAGGAGCATCCGCCGGAGAAAAAGAAAGAATCGGTCGGGAAGGGGCATCCATCCGAGGATGCCGCCGAAAAGGAAAAGGTCAGACCGAAGAGGATCATAAAGAAAAGGGTGGCAGATGGAAAGAAGAGGTCGTCAACTCCAAGGGCAAGAGATAAAAAAACAATTATGCCAACCGAGAACGATGTCATACTCCTGAAGGAGGCCGATAAGGAGGAAAGAGCATCCAGGAAGCGCGGAACCGGGATAGGACCAAAAGTGATCGTCAAGAAGAAAAAGGCAGAAAAAAATGAAAAGGGCGTCACCCCTGCGGAGAAGAATGTACGGGACAAAGAGAAAAAGGTCAGGAAAAAGATAGTAAGAAGGATCATCTCAAGCCCCAAGCATAGTGGAGGGAAAGGATCGGAAAGGTACGATAACGGTTCTCAGGAGGAGATCATCAATGAGGCGATTGCCACCATCGACGAGCTCCTTGACAGTTCGGAGTCCGCTCTCGACCAGGAGAATATCTCAAGATATCCCAAGAAAAGGACAAAATAAATATGTTGACCTCATTACATATTCCCGGTGTGCGTTGATGCCGGGATCATATGAAGATAACGAAGGGTACAGGGACAGCAGGATGAGCATGGATGATGGTACCTTCTCGGTGAACTGCTCCGGCTGCACCGGTGCGGCGGACCTGGGGAGCAGGGAATGCTTCAACTGCATATCCGCAATGCTGGTGCCCGGTTTCAACGGGCCGTTGGTCCTGAGGGGCCACATTGACAGGAGGTACCACGGTCATGTCACCGATATCATCTTCGAGCATTCCGACATCCTGAGGACCATCAGGTCCATGAGGGAGGTCCGGGGTTTGGGCCTTTTCTACGGTATGAAGGTCAAAAAGGTCTCGCTCAGGATGGAGGAGCTGTTCCTCAAGGACCTGGGGCTCCTTGTCAGGGAGAAGAAGATGTTGCTCAGGGGATTTTCCGGCTCCAAGAGGAATAAGAGGACGCATGATCTAATGGAGGGCATCATCAAACGCTCCGATCTGCTGATGCGAAGGCTCGCGAGGGAGGTTGAGGTCTGAAAGAGCTTTCGGACCCCGGGACCAATGATTTATATCCTGTCCCCTTTTCCGGTCCCATGAAGGGGCCGGAAGAAGACGATAAGTTGGAATTACTGGGATCCATTGACACCAACCCTAGCTATGGCCATTACCCGGATGCAAGGCCGTTGGAGCTTCTTCTGGACACAGGCATGATAGTGCTGGACAAACCCAACGGCCCCACAAGTCACCAGGTGGTATCCTGGATCAAGAATATCCTGGAAATTGAAAAGGCGGGACACCACGGAACGCTGGACCCCAACACCACCGGCGTCCTTCCTGTGGCACTGGGGAAAGCAGTAAGAATGCTGGACCTCACCCTGGAGGAGGGAAAGGAATACGCCGCTTTGATGCATCTCCACAGAAAGGTTCCCAAGGAGAACCTCCAGGCTGTCCTATCCGATTTCACCGGCAGGATCTATCAGATGGTCCCCGTGAGGTCCGCGGTAAAGCGCAGGCTAAGGGAGAGGACCATCGAGTACATGAAGGTCCTGGACCGGAAGGAGAACGACGTCCTTCTGCTCATCGGGTGTGAATCGGGGACATATATCAGAACGCTCATCCACGATATGGGCGAGGTGCTGGGAGTCGGGGCCAACATGATAGAGCTGAGAAGGACCAGGTCAGGCAGCCTGGAGCACAACGAATGTGTTACCCTTCAGCAGGTGAAGGATGCATGGGTCCATTACCAGGAGACCGGCTCGGAGGACTTGTTGAGGAAGGTGATCATACCTTCGGAGAACCTGCTCAGGAGGATACCTAAGATATACGTCAAGGACTCCACGGTGGATGCGGTATGTCACGGGGCGCCTCTGGGGAAGCCGGGCATCTCTGCGGTGGACAGAACCATTTGCAAAGGATGCACCGTTGCGGTGCTCAGCCTCAAAGGAGAAGCGGTTGCTGTTGGCAAGGCCATGATGGACTTCAAGGAGATGATCTCCGGGGGGAGGGGTATGTCGGTGAAGGTGGACCGGGTCATCATGGAGCCGGGAACATATCCAAGAGCATGGAAGAAGAGATCATAGGATCCCTGTATCATTTTCACACCGGTCAGGCAAATTTTAAATATAGGTGTCATCTTAGTTTCATTCACCTTTTATATGCCAGGAACGATGAGGTACATGAGGCATGCGATCCGGGAACCGGATAAGGTAATATACCGGTCCTGCGTTTCACGGCCATATCAAAAAAGAGGTGGAACCAAATGATCTGGAAAACCAAGGCCGCCAGGGCGTCGACCTTCATGATGATGATCCTCGTACTGGGGAGTATGTTCGTCTTCATCCCCAAGGAGGATGAAGAGGTCGAGGCCGTTGGCGCTCCAGCGATCACGATACAGCTTGCACAGCCAAAACAGACAGCATATGTGGCTCCGGGACAGGACGGAATAGTGACCTTCTCGGGAACCGTCTTTGCCCAGATACCCTATTCACCCAACGTCCAGTATCTGGTTATCCACCTGCAGGCAGATGCCGGCGGATGGGCGGTTTCGGTGCCACCGGCACTCACCTTCTCCAAGGCCCAGAAACAGCAGTCCTTCACCCTTTCGGTCCAGGTACCCATCGAGACATCACAGTCCACCACGGGACAGCTTTCAGTGTCCGGAAGATGGAGCTACAGCCCGGGTCTGGGCGGTGGGACCATACCCGCTGCAACGGCCATCATATTCGTCAAACAGTATTACCAGTTCTCCATCGGATGCGAGAAGCCTTACGTGGAGGTCAACCCGGGACAGTCACTGGGTTTCAAGCTCAGATTGATCAACGAGGGAAATGCCAACGACAGGCTAAGGGTTGAGATACTCAACCTGGACAAGCTGGCGGACAAGGGCTGGACGATACAGCTCTCCCAGGACAAGTTCGCTGTTCTGGAGAAACAGGAGCAGGTACTGACCGTTTCCGTTACCACTCCGGTGGAATGGAACATCTGGAAGAACTCCGTTACCACCATCAGGATCAGGATAGTCTCGGCACAGGCAGAGGGTCTGGGAGAGGTATCCGACATAGCGGACTATTCTCTCTATGTCAGGGAAAGAGGTTTCTCCGTCCCGGGATTCGAACCGGCCTTTGCCATAATTGCACTGGCAATGATGTCGGTGCTCTTCGTCGGGATAGCAAAGAGGAAGAGGTCTCGTTAGACCTTTTCCTTTTTTCCTTATTTTTGATTCCTTGAAGATGAATAACAAATAATGCTATGTACAAAAGGGGTGCACCGATGGGGACGAGCCAAGAGATGCTGGGACGGCTTCCCGGTCAGCTGAGAAAAGCGGCCGGGATCGCCATTGGAGATGTTCTGAAGGTAAAGCAGGGAGAGAGGGTCCTGATAATAACAAATCCTCCCAGGGAAGTCGCCATGATAAGCAAGGCGCTCTATGATTCGGCGCTGGAAAGGGGGGCGGAGCCCGCACTGATGGTCCAACCGGTGAGATCACAGCTGGACATGGCAGGCGAGGAGGTCCTCGGAGCGCTGAGGACCGACCCGGACGTGGTGATATCCATTTCCAGGGAGAAACTGGGAAAGGACCGTCATGCCATCAAGGATCCCATCAGGGTGGAAAAGGAGACCTACGACCATTATTTCAACTATCTCTTGGGAGAGGACAGGATCAGGAGCTTCTGGTCGCCCTCGGTCAACCTGGATATCTTCCAGAGGACCGTTCCAATAGACTACGAAGCTCTCGGAGATGACTGTTTTAGGATAAAGAACATCCTGGACAGGGGAGATAATGTCCATATACATGCACCGGGAGGAACAGATATCGACATAGGGATAAGGGGAAGATCGGCCATGTCCGATGACGGGGACCTCTCGAAACCAGGCTCCGGAGGCAACCTGCCGGCCGGAGAGAGCTTCATATCTCCGGAGCTCAAAGCTTCCCGGGGGAGGATCGTCTTCGACGGCTCAATAGCATCGGACAGGGGCATTATAATCATCGAGGACCCCATAGAATGCGAGGTCGAGGGAGGCCTTGTCACCAGGATCGAGGGCGGGGATGAAGCAAAGGAGCTGAGCGACACCATCTCGAGGGCCCTGGAGACCACCGCAAGGTTCGTGGAGGATGGGAAGCTCCCGGAGGATGAACTGGACCATTACATCACCAACGCACGGAACCTGGGGGAGCTGGGCATCGGTCTGAACCACAACGCCAGGATAGTGGGCAACATGCTGGAGGACGAGAAGGTTTACGGGACATGCCATATAGCGATCGGGGCCAACTATGACAACGATGCCAGGGCATTGATACATCTGGACGGTCTGATAAAGACCCCCACCATAATCGTCTCGGGTACAGCCTTCCAGGAGACAGTGATGCGGGATGGAAAGCTCTTGATCTGACAGCTTGGGGCTTCCGTTTTTCATAATAAGTTATAATTACCCTTTCTCCCTACGCCGATCGGAAGGAATGACCCATGTCATCCACCGAGGACAAGGAAACCAGCGTATCCGAGATGCCAAGAGACAAGGACATCGATCTCAACGCCGAGTTAGAATCCCTCAGGGAAGAGATCAAGATACTCAAGGGCCAGCTCAGGTCCAACGAGTACACCACCAATCTGGAGAGGGAGGCCTATAAAAGGGAACTTTCCGGTGCCTACGATGAGGTCAACATGCTCAGGAGGGAGCGGAACCTCCTCAAAAAGCAGATGGAAGAGATAATGAAACCGCCCATGCTGGTGGGCGAGGTCCTTGAGGTAATGGACAGCGGAGAGATCATAGTGAAGAACGGGACCGGGCAGACCTTCATCACCACGAGGTCCAACGATATCACCACAGAGAACCTGGAGCTCGGTTCCAGGGTGGGACTGGACCGGAACAACCTGGTTGTCATGAGGACCCTGACCAAGGGCAAGGACCCAATAATCATGGGGTCCGAGCTGATAGAGAGACCGGATGTTGACTACTCCATGATCGGCGGTCTTGACGGACCCATCGAGGAGGTCAGGGAGACAGTGGAGCTGCCCCTCACGAATCCCAGGGTATTCAGGAAGATCGGTATCAAGCCCCCCAGCGGAGTCCTTCTGGAGGGGCCTCCGGGGACAGGCAAGACATTGCTGGCAAAGGCCGTGGCAAACTCTGCCCAGTGTACATTCATCCGGATAGTCGCATCCGAGCTGGTCCAGAAGTTCATCGGTGAAGGAGGGAGACTTGTCAGGGAGCTTTTCCAGATGGCCCGGGAGAAGAAACCATGCATCATATTCATCGACGAACTGGACGCCATCGGTGCCAAGAGGCTCGGCATGGACACCACCGGCGACAGGGAGGTCCAGAGGACACTCATGCAGCTTCTGGCAGAGATGGACGGTTTCCAACCCCTGGATGAGATCGGGATAATCGCCGCCACCAACAGGAAGGATATCATCGACGAGGCGCTGCTCAGACCGGGCAGGTTCGACAGGATCATCAAGGTACCCATGCCGGACAAGGAGGGAAGGGAGAAGATACTCGGCATCCATACCAAAGACATGAAGCTGGCAAAGGGTGTCGACCTCGGCAGGATCGCGGACCGTACCGAGGACATGACCGGTGCAGATCTCCGGAACCTCTGCACCGAGGCGGGCATGTTCGCAATTAGAAGAAAACATGCTTCGGTGAGGAATGAGGACATGGAGGATGCGCTTCAGAAGATAAATGAGAGAATGGAGGAGCAGGAAAGGAACGCTCCCAGCCAGATGTTCACCTGATCATCACGGAGCTCGCCGCTCGAATTTCCTGGCCTCTTTCTTCATGCCCTTGTTCTTCAGTATGTCCACGATCTCCCGGATGTACTTTTTGGTGTAGAAGGGAAGGTTCATCTTCTCCATGATATCTATGCATCTCTTCATTGCCTTGAGGGCTCTCTTCTCGTCATCAAGCTGCAGATAGTACCTTCCGTAATCCAGATTGATCAAAGCTATCTTGAACTGCTCCCCGAGGGTCGAAAATATCTGAAGGGCCTCGTCAAGATAGTCCCTTGCGATGTCGCACTCCTTGTTCCTGATGTAGACATGGGCAGCCCCGGCAAGGGCATAACCTTTCTGCCTCAGGTCCCCTGCATCCGCTGCAAGCTCAATGGAGTCCTCGAAATTGACTATTGCCTCCTCGAGATCACCCATGGAAGAGAGGACCGTCCCGATATTCACCTTGACCCTGGCCATCTCCAGGGCATTGTCCTCCTCCTCCAGGAACATGATGGCCTTGTTGAATTCCTCAATGGATCTTTCAAGTTTGTCCTGGTTGGTATAGATAATACCCAGACTGGTATGGCTCGAGGCGATAAGCGAGGAGTTCTCGAGCTCCCGGGCGATCTGGAGGGATTCCTTCAAATGCTTCTCCGCCTGATCGAACTCGCCCCTGGTGGAATAGAGCTCCCCCAGGGCCTGCAGTGACCTTGCCACCTGTTCCTTGTTGTCAAGTTTACGGGCGATCCTCAGGGCACGTTTCAATCTCTTTTCAGCGGTCTCCTTGTTGCCCCTCCTGTTCTCTATGGACCCGAGCTTCAGGTTCGCCCTGGCGCTCACGAGCTCGCGCCCCTGGGCCTCCGCCATGGCCGCGGCCCTCTTCAGGTCGGAGGAAGCCTTGTCCCACCGGCCCATGATCATCTGGACCTCCCCTTTCAGCAGCCTTCTCATGGCATCGTACTCCTGGGTCTCCTCCGTTATCTCCTTCTCCAGGAGGGTGAGGACCGAGGAGAACTGCTCCACGTAACCCTTGGTCATTATCCTCTCTCCGTAGGCGGATGCCAGTTTCATGGCCTTTATGACCTGGCCTCCCATCGCCATGTGGTACATCGCCTCCACGGTGGCCCTGTCGGTTCCGACCTCCATATAGAAATTGGCTGCCTTCGAATGGTATTCTTTCTTCTGCCCGGGGGTCAATCTGTTGTAGAAGAACTCCTTTATGAGGTCGTGCGCCTCGTACTCGTCGTAGGACGTCTCCATTATGAGGTTAGCATCTATCAGGCGGTCCAGTATGGTGAAGTCCAATCCCTCCTCCGTGAAGAAGGCCTCCGAAGGGGCAGGGTACCTGTAGACGGAGGCGATCTGCAGCAGCAGGGAGTCCTTCTTGTCCAGCTTCTTGAATATCTCCTCGTAGATGTACCTCTTGATATCCTTCTGGTCCTCCAGGTCCTCCGTCGACAGGATCAGCTGGAGAAAGAGGGGGTGGCCCTTGGTGATGGAATATACCCTGGAAAAGATGTCATCGTCCATATCCTCTATATTGAGCAGGCCCCTGCAGCTCTCCTTGTCCAGACCCTCCAGGGTCAGCTCCCTGACCACCTTCTTGAGCAGTACGTCAGATCGATCGTAGAAGGGGAACACCTGCCTTCCCACCACCAATATCTTCAGTCCGGACATGGAAGGCAGCATCTCCTTTAGATTGGAGAAAAAGTCCACGATCTCATCCTCGGCCCTCTGGAAATCGTCGAATACCATGAAGGCCTTTGCATCCTTGAAGCTGTTCTCGATCAGTGAATAGAACTCCTTCTTTTCCAGACGGGTGTTGTTATCGAGATATGTCCTGAGGCCAGACCTTCCCATCTGTTCCAAAAACCTTGCGATGGAGAAGAGGACGTTCCTCAGCGAATCCCACCTGTGGAACCGGTACCAGAAGAGGTGCATCCTGCCCTGGTTCTCCATTATTACCTTCGCTGCGAGCGTGGTCTTCCCTATTCCGGCAATCCCGGTTATGGACATTATCGAGGACCCTTCCTCATCAAGCCAATCCCTTATCTGTGAAAGCTCCTGCTCCCTGCCGTAGAACCTCTTGGGAAGCGGAACATCCTGCAGTAAGGAGACGAACCCTTCGGGATTCACGTCCTTGGGCCTCTCGAGCTCCCCGGAGAGATAACGCCTTATGGCCTTCTCCTTGAGCAGGTTCTCCTTTCCTACCATGTGGTATAATTCAATGAGGGGTATGGAGGTGTTCAGGTATGAAGGTACGTCCTTGAGGTATACTCTCTTCAGACTGCCGTCGGAGAGCTCAAGGTAGACCTTGTGTAAGGCCACTGAATCCCTCACATTCTTGGCGAACTCCATACCTCTCTCGGTCAGGAAGTATGCCTTTCTCTTCCTTGGCAAACCCTTTATTCTCTTCAGTACCTCATATACGAAATCCTCTCCCTTCAGCTTCTTCATGGTCCTTGGAATGTTGTCCCGCCGGACCGATACAGCCTCCGCTATGCCGTCCTGCACGACCTCCTTGGGGACCTCGAAGTCCATTTCCGAGTGCTTCTGCTCGAAGAGGTGTAGAAGTATCCTCTTGTCAACCGTGAGCTTCGGCAGCTCCTGCTCATCTCCGGGAATCTCCATCAGACCACCACCGTTCCAAGGACCTCCTGCAGCTGGTTCCTGGTCCTCTGTTTCACCGCTTTGTATGCCACAGGGACCAGTACCGACATCCCGTCCTTCATGCAGAGCTCCTTTACCATGTTCAGGAACCTGATGCTCCTCTCCGGACCGTTTGCGGAGATGACCATCTCGAAATCCTCGAAGACAACTATGTCGGACCCTTCCCTGCTGGACCCTGCCGTTTTCACCTCGTCAAGGACCCCGGAGAGGTTCGTGGGATTGATCACGGATACCCCCCGCTGCGGTTCATGGGCCGTGGACCTGTCCAGATAGATCATCCTTTCCAGTCCGGGATAGGCTTTTCTGATGGTATCCGGGGTCCGCGAAGAGACGACCATCACGTTCTTTCCATTTTTCATCTCACGCTTAACGGGGACCCTCCATGGTCTTCCTTTGTTGGTGTACATCACCACAAGGAGGTCCGAAGCGGGTATTATCGGGTCAATGTTCTTCTTCTCCTTGCTCTTCGTGTTGGCGGCTTCCCTCTCGCCGATTGTCCTGGAAAGGTCCTCGATATCCGCAACTTTCTTTCTGTGGGAATTGATCCGGTAAATGGTCCAGGCCATGATGATAACAAGGCCCAAAGCGGAAAAGATCAGTATCATGGTTGCCGGTTCCAATTCGACCGCTCCTTCTTGGGGATTAACAATCTATCCATATATTTAAAATTCCTCTGAAGTGTTCTTCGGACCACACCAAACATTAAATACGAACATGACTTCAAACGACCCTTGCCAACGCCTGGACAAGGTGCCCTGAAATGAAGGATAACAAACCCAAGGTGCTAGTAGGGTCCCCGGTCTACCTTCCCAGACAGGGGGGCGCATCCACCTATTTCTCCAACCTGATGAACAGGCTGAAGGACAGGGTGGATTTCATCGTCTACACCTGCCGTGACCCCAATGCTCCGGTGAAGGAGGAAGAGGACGGTATCAGGATACTCAGAATGCAGCCTTTCCTTCTGGACCATCCCAAACCGTTGAGATACCTCGTTCTACCCCCGGTTACCCTCTTCCAGCTCTTCGGGTTGAGGATGAAGCACGGAAAGTTCATCATCCACGCGCATGCCTGCGGTGCCTACGGTTACATCATCTCCTTCTTCTCCAGGATGGTCGGACAGGAGATGATCAAGGAGGTGCAGGACATGTCCGATCCCGCCTACAATATCAAGATGGGGGCGGTGACCAGGTACGTATCCACGGGTACCTCCATCCGGGACCAGCTCATATCCTTCGGTGTGGACCCGGACAAGATAATCACCTATCCCTCCCTGAACCCGGAGATACCCGAGGAGGTCAAAAAGGACATCAGGGTCAAACCGCACCAGCACGACGGGAACATAGAGCTGATCTGCATAAGCGCCCTGAGGCCATACAAAGGGGTTGATCATCTTCTCAGATCGATGAGGATCGTCCAGGAGAGGGATCCCTCCATCAAGCTCACCATAGTCGGGGAGGGTGGCATGAGGAAGGAGCTGGAGGAATACATGGAAAAGAACGACCTGAGGAACGTTGAACTGCGCGGGTTCGTGGAAGACTACCACGACGTGTTGAGGATGATGGCAGGTAGCGACATACTTGTGCTCTCCTCGGCATCCGACGAGGGCAACCCGAGGGTGATCCTGGAATCCTTCCAGTTCGAGAGACCGGTGATAGTCACCGCTGCGGGGGGAACGCCGGAGCTCATAGAGGACGGGAAGAACGGGCTTCTTCTCCCGCCGAGAGAGCCCGAACCTTTCGCGGAGGCCATATTGAAGCTGGCCCACGATGGAAAACTCAGAAAGAAGCTTGGAAAGGCAGGAAAGAGATTTCTCGAGAAACTGCCCACCTGGGACGATCTGGCCGATGAGATATACGAGGTCTACAGGGACATATGGGACCGGATGTGAATCACAGCCTTTCCAGTACGCCCTCCCCGGCTGCCCTGAACGCCCTGGAGACTCCACCTACACCCAGTTTCCTTCCGCCGAATATCCTGGATACCATCAGAACGTGGGACTCCAGGGACTCCCTCTGAAGCAGCTCCAACAGCACCTTTCCGGGATGACCCACCTCTCCATCATCCTTGTACCTCTCCCGGATATCCCCGTCCTTCCCCTTGAACCTCAGTGCGTAGCAGTGGTGGTTGGCCTTCTTGTAGTCCCTCCGGTGCTTCTTGAGTACATTCTCCAGTTCGTCAGGGGAGCTCAGTTCATAGACGTGTGCGAAGAAACGCGACCTGTTCTCCGTGAACCTGACCGCTCTCAGTTCCTTCATGATACCTCAATGAAGAGCTCCTATTAAGGTCTCGGGGAACATTCTCCGACGAATAGGTTTATCCATGAAAAGATGATTAGGAGCCATCCGGAAGTGAACCAAATGGAGACCAAAGAAAGGATATCAGCGCTTAGGGATCTAATGGAGGAAGAAGGGATAGAGGCATATCTGGTGCCCAGCACGGACCCTCACCAATCCGAATACCTTCCAGAATGCTGGAAGAGAAGGCAATGGATCTCCGGTTTCACCGGCTCAGCCGGTGATGTGGTGATCACCGGGGACAAGGCCGGTCTCTGGACCGACGGCAGGTATTTCCTCCAGGCGGAGGAGCAGCTCGAAGGGTCCGGCATCGACCTGTTCAGGATGGGGCAGCCCGATGTCCCCAAACTGGAGGAATGGGTCTCCAGGGAGCTCGGAGAGGGGGAGCATCTGGGAATGGACCCCGGGGTGATATCGGTCCAGGCCTCCAACAAGCTGGAGAAGACCCTGAAGGAGAGGGGTGTGAAGCTGAAATACGTCGAGAGGAACCTGGTCGACGAGCTGTGGAAGGACAGGCCCTCCCCTTCAAAGGACCCGATCATAACACTTCCTTCTGAATACACCGGAGAGACGGTAAAGGAAAAGCTGGACAGGATAAGGGAGAAGATGAAAGACAAGATGTGCAATGTGCATGTCCTTGGTTCCCTGGACACCATTGCCTGGACCTTCAATATCAGAGGAACGGACATAGATTTCAATCCCCTGGTCATCTCATATGCCGTCATAACGAAAGAAGATGCCCACATCTTCCTGGACATGGACAAGGTTACCGACAAGGCAGAGGAAGCGCTCTCAGGACTGGTCGGGTTCCACCCATACGTTGAGATGGGTCCCTTTCTGGCGGATATCGGGGAGGAGGAGAACAAGGTCTGGATAGACCCGAAGGCCACCAACAGGTGGATACTGCTCCAGCTGGGAAAAGGGACCAGGACCCACATGGAGCGCTCCCCTGTAATGGATATGAAATCGGTGAAGAACGATGTGGAGCTCCAGGGTTTCCGCGACTGTCTGGTTGTGGACGGAGTTGCCATGGTCAAGTACCTGAAATGGCTCGAGGACAGGGTCCCGGAAGGAGGGGTCACCGAGATATCCGCCGCGGATAGGCTGGAAGAGTTCAGAAGGCAAGGCGACATGTTCGTCGGCCTCTCCTTCAAGACCATCTCGGGGTACGGAGAGCACGGTGCTGTGATACATTACGATCCGAAACCGGAAAGCGACGTGGAACTGAGGGAAGAGGGCATCTATCTGGTCGATTCGGGTGGGCAGTACATGAACGGGACCACCGATATCACCAGGACCGTGACACTTGGGAAACCCACCGATGAACAGAAGGAGATGTTCACCAGAGTGCTGAAGGGGCACATCGGTCTCGCCACGCTAAGCTTTTTAAAGGGTTTCTCCGGAAAACAGATCGAGCTCCCCGCAAGGAAGCCTCTCTGGGATGCCGGAAAGAACTACACCCACGGAACAGGTCACGGAGTAGGGCATTATCTCAACGTCCACGAGGGGCCCATGGGCATCACCCCGAAGGACATCGGTGTGCCGCTCAAAGCCGGCAACGTGCTCTCGAACGAGCCCGGTTTCTACAAGGCGGGCGAATACGGCATAAGGATAGAGAACCTGGTACTTGTCCAGGACGACGAGGAACTCAGCTCGGACGAGTTCCAGTTCCTGAGGTTCGAGACCCTAACGCTCTGTCCCATCGACCTGAACCTGGTGAGCGGGGAAATGCTCACCGAAGAGGAGAGGACCTGGTTGAACCGGTACCACCATGAGGTCCATTCCAGACTTGCCCCTCATCTGGACGAGGAGCACAAAGAGTGGTTGAAGGAGCATACAACGGAAATATAGGTGATCAGATGACCGAATGGGACGATCTTCTCTACCAGGAGATATTCCGATCCATGTTGGACTACCTTGCAAAGAGAAGGAGATCGGACCCCGACTTCTCAAGGGAGGTCATGGTGGAGATACTGGAGATGGAGTACACAAAGCAGGACAATGCCTGGGCCGGAAAGAGCCCCGTTGAGATCATAAAGGACAAGGCCACCATTGCCGCATACGAGCTCTACCTGAGCGAATGGAAAGAGAGAGGGAGATCCTGATCCTTCGGCTACACCTTCACACACCCCCCCCCCTTGCCACAGCTTATGAACTCCGGAGGGCTTTTACATGATCCCCCAACCGGAGGTTGCAGTATGTCATATGAGGATGCAGACGGCTACATCACAGGTCTTTCGGCTTTCGACGATCTGTTCGGTCCGCTCAGAAAAGGGGAGCTCTATCTCATCGTGGGCAGGACCTCCCTCAACAGGAACCTGGTAGACAGGGCCGCCGTACTTGCCGCGAGCAGGGGAGATCCGGTGCACTACCTCGACGGCGGGCAGAGGGCGGATCCCTTCTCGATGGCAAGGCTGCTCCGTATGCAGCGGAGGGACCCCCGATCGGTCCTGGAGAGGATAATGATAGCAAGGGCCTTCACCGCATACCAGATGGATTCCCTCATCAGGGAGAGGGTCGAGGAGCTCGAAGAGGCTCCGGACCTGCTAGTTGTCTCGTCCATGGATGCTCTCTTCTCGGACCCCGAGGTGGATGCCGATGAAGCAAGGGCCATGGTCAGCAACTGCATGGCTTCCCTCAGGGAGACCGCCGACAGGGGCGCCTGCGTCCTGATATTGGCCGTGGGGGGCAGCAGGGGGAGCGAGCTGCTTGCGCTCATAAGTCCCATCTGCGCGAACTGGGCTTCCCTGACCAACAGGTTCGGCAACAGGGTGAGGATGGTGACCAGAGGGAGCCAATGGAGGGACTTCGTCCCGCTGCACCCCTTCCAGACCATGCTGGAGGACTACGGCTCCCGGGGGAGCATCGAGGAGGCAGCGTAATGGGAAAGACCTGTCCGACGTATCGGATGCTCCTTGAGGAGGAGATACACACCTGGGAGAGCTTCAGGAGAGCTCTTAGAAAAGAAGACAGGGAAGCTTTCGATCGGTTGATGAACAAGGTCAGAAGACATGCTTCGGCGTCATCGAACGCTGCCAGATTGAACCCTTTTGAATCCCTCGTTATGGCGGCGCTGGTGGAGCTGGAGAGGAGAGATGATTAATATATGGTGTTGCAGGCTGCAAGATGGGAAATGAATAGCGGGCCATGGAACCTTCCAGCCGAAAGCTGGAAGTGTTGACGAGTCCATGACCCAGTGTAACATGCCAACTGAACGAAAAAGCATTTCTGTAGAATGCTTTTTTTGTTTAAGGACCTGATACGGCATTTCTTTCTTTTCAGGCATATTACCGTATTAAGAAATATGTTTGATAGCATATTGTTTCTTTTTTTGACAGATCATACTATAAAAACAATACATCAGATGGGTTCATTACCCTCTATTACCCATTATTTGGGACCTTGGGGTCTTATAGATCGTCTCCTTGCGAACTCGAGATTCGAGAAGGACAATAATCCCACCCTCATCGAAACTCCACTCGGATGGTTTGACGGGTAGTGTGTGCAAGGAACAGGGGTATATTTCCGTATGAACGGAACAGGCACCCATCGGAGGAGAAATGAACCGGGGGATCAACCCGTACTGAAAAGCAAAATGGAGACTGTGAAGAGACCGGATACCCCCGAGATCTGCCACATTGCATAGTTTATGTGGGACCTGATCCTCTCCATGATCGAGGAGAGGTTCCCTCCGTTGTTGGCTTCTCTGTACATTCTGAACAATCCGACAATGGTTATCAGATATCCGAAGAATATCACGATCGATATCAATGAAATGGTAAAGAAGTCGTTCAATACCGGACCTGCGATCCGTATCGATCCCCTCCTGTTGAACCAGATGTACATGAGGGCCACCATCAAAGGGAGACCTATCATGAAGAATATCAAAGCCAGTCCGAGCGATCTCTTTAGTCCGAGCCTCACAATAGGTGTTAGAAGCTTTTCGGAAAGGTCCTCTTCATAATCCTGGATCTGGTTCCCGATCTCGAGAGCATAATGTACCATTGTGAAACCAAATGCAAAGAGGAAGAGGTCCAGGGTCAAGCCTCCTGATACAACGTAGAACATGAACACAAGGGGTATGAAGAAACAGCACAGACCCAGGGCCAAGATGTGATACAGAACCCCTCTGGTCTTGAATGAGAATGGTTTCATCGAATATCCGAAGCCGAAGAATATCCCTGCCAGGATCATGACCATCGGAACGAGGTCTCCCATCCGATAGCAGATGTGAGCACCGAGTATGATCGAAATACCGAGATGGAATGCTATGGCGGTCTTCAATCTTTTTTCCCCCAGGTAGTTCACACCCCAGGCGATGGAGGTTTTGAAGGTCTGGTACTTCGCATCCATATCTCTATCCGTCCATGCGTTGATGAGAAAACCGCTGAGATAGAGCAGGATGAAGGCTATCACTCCCTCAATGACGGTGATGCTGTAGAACTGTTCGAAAGAATTGGTTGCAATAAGGATCGGAATGAAGAGGGCTATGAGCTCCCCGGGGAAATATTCGTACCTGCATACTATCAGATATGCTTTGATCATTCTGAAGAGGTCAGCCATATCGAACGACTCCGTATGTTAACTATTAACCATTTGGGCCCATTAAATAAATAACCATGATGCTATTGATAATTTTCCATTTGATCGAAAATATTTGGTGCCAGTTTCAGTGATGCACAATAAGAGTTGAGGCATACTTCAACTAAATGAAGCACCTCATCGATGAACTCGTGAAAGAATACGAGGCAATCGCCAACGGTCAGGCAAGGCCCTGTCGAATTCCAAGCATTCATTGGTAAGAAGATCGATCGGTATGATATTATCATTTTTTCAGAAGGAATATGATGAAAGAGATCCCTGAAACGATAACTACCAGCGAGACAAGAAGGAAACCCTTGAAGTACCATGAGGCTCCCCTGAGGGCGAGTATAAGTTCCAGTCCCTCCTCACCGCCTACAGAATCGTAGATGTCCTCATCGTACATCTCCCAGACCTCGTCGTAGCTGATATTGAAGCCTTCCTCGACATCCCTTGATATCGGGGATCCCATTGGTACATATCTGTGTGTATCCTTGTAAGTGGGGATCAGTTCCAGGGAAGAGATGCTCCCATCGTTATCGACCTTTACCTTCGCAACGTAGGAGTGATCCGAGCTTTCATCGGCGGTATCCATCACGGCATTACCCAGGGAATAGAGTATCAATCCATCCCCGTATCCCTCCACCTGATGAACAGTGTGGGGACCGTGTCCCATTATGATGTCCGCTCCCCGGTCGATAAGGTCACGGCACAGGTCCATATCGCCCTCTTCAGGAGACTTTGTGTACTGGGGCCACTTTCTCCAGTGGATGGAGACAATGAGAACGTCCACAAGGTCCCTGGCATAAACTATGTCCTTTTCCATCAGGTCCCGGTCCAAAGGAAGAGGGCCGGGGAGCTCACCCGCTGCCATCCAGTGGTCCCTGACATTCTCGGTATATGCAAGGAAACCAAAGGTAAGGCCCGAGGCCTCGAGGATGACAGGTCTCTGCATTGATGCGTTCTCGATAGGATCGTCGTACCAGATGCCCGCGTGCCCTATCCCCGCATCATCCAGATATCCCATGGTATCGTTCAATGCATCGTACCCGTAGTCCAGACAGTGATTGTTGGCAAGGGAAACAGCATCGATCCCTGCGTACTCCAGACATCCAATTGTACTGGGATCCGACCTGAAAGTGCAGTACTTCCCTTCTTCCTCGACCCCTCTATCTGACACCGGGGTCTCGAGGTTGGCAAAGGTCAAATCGGCGTCATCGATATGCTCCATTATCTCCTCGAAAGGGTAATCGGTGCCGTAGGTCTCTATGCGCTCACCTATCGCTCCATCGAAGACGAGATCCCCCATGAAGATCAGTGTGGTATGCTCATCGGCATCCGCCATTGAAGGTTGGGGTAAAAGGACCACAGCGACGATCATAAACAGAATGAGATACCTGGCCATCATGATAAACGGTAAGGATATCGTGAACAACAATCTTAAGGGTTGGGGACTCTCTCTTCTCTGCAGGTTCTGATCCACACGATATGCACCGAAACAGCCAAGGCTATCAAGATAAGGATAACCTTGACTAAAATGTTGGATACAAAGAGAAGAGCGGACGTCAGTATGACCGCCCAGAGAAGGAGAAGTATCATCAACTTATGCCTCAAAATGATGCCCTTTCCACTGGCATAGTTCGAAATGTAGCTTCCAAAGACCTTGTTGGTGAGCAGCCAGTGGTGAAGACGCTTTGAGCTTTTTCCGAATGAATAGGCTGAGATCAAAAGAAAGGGTGTTGTTGGCAGAACAGGAAGGAAGATGCCGATCACCCCCAGCGACAGTGAGGTCATCCCCAGAATAACAAATGCTGTCTTTTTGATCGGGTTCATGAAAGGACCTCCATCCATCAAGGGAAGCATATGTTCATATGAAATATTTATTACCATGTTCCAACAATCGATATCACAATAGGTGCTCAATGATGAGAAAGCACGGAAAGCCCCCGTATGATATCGTTCTGGTCCACGGCGGGCCCGGTTCGGCAGGGGAGCTCGAACCGCTGGCAAGGATGCTGTCACCGGAGATGGGCGTGCTGGAGCCGTTCCAGACCGAGGATTCGGTCGGTGGGCAGATCGAAGAGCTGAAGGAGCATATAGAAGAGAACTGCAGGGTCCCGGTAACGCTGGTGGGCTGGTCATGGGGAGCCTGGCTTTCGATGATGGCGGCATCCGAACACCCCCAACTCATCAAAAAGCTCATAATGGTCGGGTGCGCACCGCTGGAGGACCGATACGTTCCCATCATAATGAGGAAACGATACCGGAGGCTCGGCACGGGGGAGATAGATGAGCTCAAAAGGGTCACTTCGATGATGAGCTCCCCCGGGACATCGGAAGCTGTCCCGAGAAGGTTCGGGGAGCTGATGTCCAAGGCCGATTCCTATGAATTGATAGAGCAGGAAAGACCGAACGTAATATACGACCTCCACATCAATCGGAAGGTCTGGGGTGAGGCTTCCAGGATGAGGTCAACAGGTGAGATCCTGGATATACTGAGCAGGGTCCGATGCCCCACCACCGCGATACACGGAAGGAACGATCCCCATCCATGGGAAGGTGTGAAGTACCCCCTGGATGAGCTAAGACCGGATGACGTCTTCCATCTACTGGACAGGTGCGGGCATGCCCCGTGGCTGGAGAAGCACGCTAGAGAGAGGTTCCTGAACCTGTTGAAGGATGAACTGGACCATTAACGATGGTCCTTTTTAAAGAAGGAATAAGCAAGGAACAAAAGGACGAAAAATATCCCCATGACGATGATGAACGTCCAGGGAATTTCTCCCCCACTACTGTTCTCTTCAACTGCATCATCCTTGGGATCAAGCGGTACAACTTCATATCCGACCGGTTCGAGCTCGCCATAATCATATTTGATCAGAAGGTCCACGGAAGCACTTTCCTCCTCTTCGTTCAAGAAGACGATGTAATATGTATCGGACCATACCTCTATATCACCGCCCCCTCCGTATGCTGGACCCAGTGAAAGATCGAACTCTATCGGAGGCTTCTCATAATCGGAAAGGTTCTCCCCGAGGACCTCCGCTCTATGATAAAGGTACATGGTGTCCGTCATCTCCATCATCTTTACCTCCACATCGCTGTGGAAGTCCATCCAGGCCCGGGTGTCAAAGGATGAATTGAAGGAGTAGGCAACCATGGACCCGAGGGGCACATTGAACCTATTGTCCTCAAGGGTGATGTTGGAGTTTTCATCAGCCCTGTGCAGGTCCATATCGATGTAAAGATGCTTTGCCTCATCTTCTTTGATCTCGAACTCACCCGTTTCAGTTTGATAATGCTCTGCCTCAACCTTGTATGTGTAATTGCCGGGCAGGATATCGAAGAACGTATTTCCGCTCTCATTGGTATATTTATTGTCCAAAGCAATTGTCCCGTTATCATCCGATATGGACACGTTCGCTCCCTCAATACCTGCAAGATCCGACTTGGAACTTGCTGCAATGTACAGATCATGCTCGTACTCCTCAAGCGATATGTTGACCTCCTTCCATTCGAAGAAACCGATCTCTATCCTCTTTGATGTCCAGGGGTGTAAAGGAGAGCTTGCCTCAACAAAGAATATCCCATCTCCGCCCACCTGCACCTCATAGGATCCGTTCTCATCCGTATTGGTATGGAAGTTCCTTGGAATGGACTCATTCCTGACCCATACATCGATTCCTTCAAGGGGATCCCCTGAAGCAGAATCAACCACAGTGCCGTAGAGATAGGTGGTCATTCCTCTGTCTTCCTCGTTCAGACCATCAGCTGCGGCCAGGGAAATACAAAGCAGTAAAATAGCCGTGAAAAGATGGGAAAGCTCTCTTTTCATCCAAACTCGCCGACAAAATATGATGGTATTTAGTATATATCTGTTTTCGAAGAACAATGAAAATTCAAATAAAGGATATGAAATGGAAAATAAGAGCTATCATTGTACATCATACGTTGAGGGATGATCCTATATTCGCTCCCCTCTCTCCACCCTTTTTTTAACTACCTTGTAGGGAAATCCGTTCCATGAAAGGCTGGGTGCTGGACATAGGTCCGGACCACAAGAGGGACCTCATGGACCTCTGGATAGTGGAGGAGAACGGCAAACGGACCATGCTCTCCCACTGGTACTATCCGTCCATAACAGTTTCCGGCAGTGTATCCGACCTCAAGGAGCTTGAGATCTTCCTCTCGGACAAGAAGGAGATCAAAAGCATCGAAAAGGGGGAAAAAAACCTGGACATCCTTGACAAACATCCCAGAAGATACCTGAAGCTCGAGCTCTCCCGCTACAGGTCCACGACCGACCTCGCGCAGGAGATCGAAGCTTTCGGAAAGTACAAGCGCTACACCCTCTACGATGTCGATCTCAGGCTCCCCACCCGATACATGTACGAGCACGGCCTCCACCCGCTCGCACACACGGAGATAACAGGGGAATACAGACTGCTCGGGGACCGGGACTGGAGCAGCGAACCGCTGCCACCGCTGAGAGCATCCGTCCTCCGCGTTGCGCCGGATCGGAAAGGGGCCGCGCCGAGGATGACCGATCCGATACGGTCGGTCCGTCTCGGAGAATGGTCCATGGAGCGGGAGCCGGAGGATGCCATGATCATCTCCCTGGTCCGGGAGATGAAGAAGAGGGACCCCGACATCGTTGCCACCTTCGGAGGCGACACCTTCGTGCTCCCCTACCTCCACGAGAGGGCCAGGGTCAATGACATGCTCCCCGCATTGAAACTGAACAGGACCGACGATCCATTCAAAGCACCGTCCAGGTCCGGTCGATCGTACTTCTCCTATGGCGTCGTCCGCTACAAAGCACCTTACCATCCCCTGAAGGGCAGGATCCACCTGGACCTGGAGAACTCGTTCCTCTTGAGGGAAGGCGGTCTCGTGGGTCTATCCACACTCTCCAAGATGTCAATGCTCCCGCTCCAGACCATGGCAAGGCTCTCTCCGGGCTCAGCCATATCCTACATGGAGATAGTGGAGGCCATGAGGAGAGGACACTCGGTGAGATGGAAGAAGAACGTTCCCGAAGGCTGGAAGTCCGCGGTGGAGCTTTCCAGATCGGACAGGGGAGGGCACATCTTCGACCCCATGGTCGGGGCCTTCTCCGATGTGATGGAAATGGATTTCTCATCGTTCTATCCGCATATAATGTGGAAGAAGAACCTGTCCGTGGAGACACTCGACTGCGGGTGCTGCCCCAACAGCCGGAACAGGGCACCCGGACTGGATTACCGCTTCTGCGAAAAGGAGCAGGGTTTGATCCCTTCCGTGGTTGGAGACTTACTGAAAAAAAGGCTCGGCTACAAGAGAAGTTACAAGGAAGGAGCGGTGGTCGGCGCATTCGAGAGGGAGAGAGAACTCGGACCGCTGAGGCCCCCGGAAGGGCCTGGCAGGTTCCAGCAGGCCTCCAATACACTGAAGTGGGTACTGGTAACCTGCTTCGGCTATACCGGCTACAAGAACGCCAGGTTCGGAAGGATAGAGGTGCATGAATCCATCACCGCATACGCCAGGGAGCTGATACTGAGGGCAAAGGACCTTGTGGAGAAGAACGGTTTCAGGCTGCTCCACGGAATAGTGGATTCCATGTGGATGACGGGCCCCAGGGAGAAGGCCGAAGAGGTCGCATCGGTCGCCGGGAAGGAGATAGGCATACCCATCGGGATAGATGCCGTGTACAAATGGCTCGTTTTCCTGCCCAACAAGACAAACGGTGCGGGGGCCCTGAACCGCTACTACGGTCTCAAGGAGAGCGGCGAGATGAAGTTCAGGGGGATCGAGTGCAGGCAGAGGTCCACACCCACCTTCATAGCGAAGGCCCAGGAGGAGATGATAGGGGCGCTTTCAGGCGCAGAGAGCGCCGGGGAGATACAGGAACATCTCCCCGATGCCTTCGAGGTGATCAGAAGATGGGGCAGGATGCTACTGGACCGGGAGGTGGACCCCGGTGACCTGGCGATAACGATACGGGCCTCCAGGTCTCTGGACGAGTATACCACCAGGTCCGAGCACGTTTCGGCGATGAACCTGCTGAAGAGGGAAGGGGTGGACATCAAGGGAGGTCAGAAGGTCCGTTTCGTTGTTCTGGACCATAAAGCGAAGCATCACGAGAACAGGGTGGCGCTGATACGGGAGGACACGAACGACGCCAACTATGATGTTCAGAGATATCTCCGGCTCACCGCAAGGGCAATGGGGAGCGCCCTTGCGGTCTTCGGGATCGACGAGGACCACTGCCTGAAGATACTGAAGGGAGTGGAGCAAAAAGGGCTCGACGAGTACGGACAGGGTAGGGTTTTGGGAAAACATAGATAAGGACCGTATGGAATGTATGAGAAGGAGACACGATGAGAACCCTTGTGGTCTACTACTCCCTTGAAGGGAACACGGAATGCATTGCCAAGGCGGTGGCCAGCAGGATCGATGCGGACATCGAAAGGCTGGAAACCAAGAAGAAGATAAAGGCGGACGAGTTCATGAACTACTACTGGGGAGGCAAAAAGGACCGCCCCAGCAAGAAGGTTCCCCTGAAGGGACAGAGATATGACCCCAATGAATATGATCTGATCTTCATCGGGACCCCCGTCTGGGCATGGGCTCCCGCTCCCCCGATCTACAGCTACATCACGGACAGAAATATCAGGGGAAGAAACATAGCTCTCTTCTCCTGCTCCGAGGGGGACCCGGGAAAGACCTGCAATAAATTGAAAAGATCACTTGAAGATAAGAACGATATCATTGCCATGAAGGATTTCGTTAACCCGGTGGAAAATGAAACCTGCGACCTCGAAGCGGGCAAATGGGCAGAGAAGGTCCTTAAGCAAAAGCTTTCTAGTTAGAGCCGCATTATGTTCCGTATGAAGGTGCTTGTGGTCTACTATTCACTCGACGGCAACACCGAATATATTGCAAAAAGGGTGGCAAGGACCTCCGGCGGGGACATCCAGAGATTGGAGCTGCAGAAGGAGCCACCTTCCAACAAGCTGGGGAGGTTCATGTGGTGCGGATGGCACGCCATGTTGGGTGCCAAACCGTCTTTGAAGGAACTGACCAGGGACCCCGGCGAATATGATATGGTGTTCGTGGGCTCCCCGGTCTGGGCATATACGGTGGCGCCTCCCGTAGCATCCTTTCTTGAGAACACGGACCTGACCGATAAGAAGGTCGCCCTCTTTGCGACCTGCAACGGAAATGAGGGGAGCACATTCGAGAAGATGAGATCGGCCAACAACGGAGGTCAGGTACTGGGCCACTGCTCCTTCATGAAGGTGCTCAAGGAGACACCGATGAGGAAGGCCGCCGAGGCCGTCAAATGGACCAAACACATAGTGGACACATATGACAAAGAGAATTAGCATTGCTCAAGGGGGATCGAATGGAGTTCGATGAGGTGGTCGAGAAGAGAATGTCCTACCGTGCCCTGCGGGAGGTTGAGATAACGGATGAAATGGTGGAGGAGATGATGAAAGCGGCATCCCTTTCACCATCCTGCAGCAACAAGCAGCCCTGGAGATTCATATTCGTGAGGGAAAAGAAACAACTGGAGGGGGTCTACGATTCTCTGAGCGGGGGCAACTTCTGGGCGAAGTGGGGCTCCATGATGATCGCTGTCGTTACCAAAAGCGATCTCGACTGCAATACTAATGATATGCATTACGCCCATTTCGATACCGGAATGGCAACAGCATTCCTTCTTCTCAAGGCCACTGACCTTCGCCTCGTGACACATCCAATGGCCGGATTCGACAAGGATGAAGCAAAGAAGGCATTGGATATCCCGAAGGATTGGGAACTGATAACATTGATAGCGGTTGGGAGCAAGAATGACGATCTCAGCGGCCTCAAGGACTGGCAGAAGGATGCCGAGAAGGTCAGGAACAAGAGGAAGGAACTCCAGGAGATGGGGTTTTTGGAATCCTTCCAGATAGAAAAAGAGGAGCAATAATGAAATGACAGGGGACCTTTTCGACCATTACAAAAGATGCGTGGATTTCATAAAAGGGGACCTTTCCAGATTTGGGTATCTGGGGGTCATGAACCTGCTGGTGATGTATATCTTCTTCTTCATGTACCAGTTCGTCGCCATTTTCATCAGTTTTTTCATTTTCATACCGATCATCATCCTGTCGATCGGATTCGTCCTCTTGATGGAGGGGGTGCTGGGCATTGTTATTGGGATATTTTTGATAATACTGGGCGGGATCCTTCTACTTGCCATAATCGCACTTTTCATCGCCACGATCGTAATTATGTGGGCTGTCATTGGCGGATTGAACATTTTCATCTCGGAGAAACTGCACTCCATGGGTGATGGTAAGAAGATCATACTTACGAAGCTGCTTAGAGAAGCCTACGACAGGAAAAAGGAACTTGCCGAAAAAGGAGTCAAATTGATGCTTGCCTATCTCCTGGTGTCCATGCCCGTTACGCTTTTCATCATTCTGCTCTCATTCGGCATGATGATGGTCATGTTCCTTGCTCTTCCAGCGATGGCCATGGATCCTTTTGTAGCAACCCCCGTTATCCTGATAATGATCCTCGTTTTTTCACTGATCGCGGTCTTGATCTATCCGGTTTTTTTCGTATTGATGTTCTTCCAGGACATGACAGCGATCCAGATGGCAGATGGAAAAGATGTCAAAGAAGCGGCCTGGACGAGCCTACGGACCATAAGGCGCAGCAAAAAAGGTGTATTACTCTACTGTCTGGGATTGTTCTTCATCATACTTGCAATGAACTTCCTGTTCCCGCTTGCCATTCTCGCCCAGGGATTCCTTACCATTGTATCCAAATCATTCATAATGGCAAATCCAGAACTTTTCAATGAAGAGTGATCATCTGGATGCCTTTTCCAGGACCCTTGCCTTCGAAAGGAGCATGTTGCCGTTGAAATTGCAGCTGCCGATCTTTATGAGTTCCTTGTTGATGAATATCCTGTTCTTCAGATAGACGTAGAACTTCCCGCCTTCTTCCATCAATATGACCTTCTTTTTCAGGACATTGCCTTCAAGGTATCTCCTCGCACTTTCTTCATCGGATACGGATATTCCCTGCAAACCTATGGTCCTGCCATCTTCAAGTTCCAGCCTTAGACCATCATGGACATTGATAACCTTGAAGAGATCGGGGACAACATCATCCCCAGTATCCTTGAGCGGTTCTATATCCGGAATTCCCAAAACATAATCACTTTCCGGTATATCGAACGGTAATTCCCTTTTTTCAAGGTCCAATTCTAAACCTTCTTTTCCCATCTTTTTCTTTTGCAGTTCAATGAAATCCCCGCTAATCTCGTAACCTATGCAGTTCCTTTCCAGTTTACCGGATGCCAGGGCAGTTGTTCCGCTGCCGAGGAATGGGTCCAGGACTGTCTCTCCCTTAAAGGTGTACATCTTTATCAACCTGGAAGGGAGCTCCTCCGGGAACATTGCCTCATGTCCTGATTGTCTTGTACCGCCGAAGTTCCAGTGGGAAAGGAAAAGCTCCTTCCACTCTTCCTTGGAGAGCTTTGAAGCCTCCTTCAGTTCCTTGTCGAACTTCTTTATCCTGCCAGGTTTCTTGAAGATGAGAATATACTCGTAATCGATCTCGACAATGCCGTTCGGAGGATATGGATAGGATCCCATTACCGCCGCTCCACCGGTGCTATTTATCGTTGTTTTTTTGTTCCAGATTATGGATCCCATGAAATCGAAGCCTATCTTTTCCATTTGAACTATTATCTCCGCATGCAGGGGAACTATCTTGTACCTTCCGTAGACCTTCGATCTCAGGAACTGATCCCCTATGTTGATGCAGGCTTTCCTTCCGGGTTCCAGAACCCTGAAGGTCTCCTTCCATACGGAGTACAGGTCCTTCAGGTATCCATGAAGTGATTGCCCGTATCCTATCTGTCCCCGGGCACCATAATCCTTGATATGCCAGTAGGGTGGGGATGTTACCATGAGCTGTATGGAGCTGTCCTCGATCTCCTTCATTGATCTTGAATCGCCCTGGATCACCCTGGAAAATGACATAGGTCTTCTTTGAACGCCGCATCGCTAGATAATCCTATCGATTACAAAGAAAGACTGATAGATTTGAATATCCATGACCCTGCAATGGGGAGTTCAACAACCAGCCAATCAACGGCACTTCTTTCGTTTCCTTTACTGCTGTTATTGATGACCGTTGGATGGCTGTATATGAGAAAGGGGATGAGGTTTGGTTCGTTCGGATGGGGCGACTGGCTGCTCTTTTTTTCAACCCTGGTTATTGTCCCGGTTCTTATGTACATCTGCTCGAGAAAGGACAGGTTTGGATGGACGGATGTAATGCTTTTCGATCTTTTTGCGGGTGTGTACTTTCCAATATTTATACTAAATGCACTTGAAGGACTGAACGAACTGGTCCGGGAAAACGGGGATCCTGCAGTATTCGGAACTTCGGAACTTATCATGCTGACAGGACTTGCATTCATACCGACCATCCTATCCGTATCTTTAATAATGTTCTTTGCCGAAAGGGACCCCGTCTTCAAAGATGGCAAGCTCTTCCTTCCCATCTCCTTCTGGGAAGAGAAGATGAAGGACGAAGAGAGAATGATATATCCTCAGGATATTAGAGGGATCTATCCAAGGTGGATGGCCTTTCCTGAAAAGAGTAAATGGCCTAAACAACCCGAGTATCATGCAAAAGGGATATTCGGATACGGGATCCGTATCAAAGATGGCAGGAGATTTGGCTATTCCCTCTTCTCGAGAGCGGTCCTTAAGAAGGACCTTCTGGAATTTCTGGGTGAAAAGGAGTTTAAAAGGATCAGGAAGGACCATGCTGTGCTAACCGATGAGGAATGGCGGTATCTGAAACGAAGGGGGTCCCACTGGTATACAAACCTGGATTCGCCTCTCCTGCATTTCATCTTGTTCAATGTCGCTGTTCTCTTCATCACGATGGGAATAGTGACAATGATGCAGGATTCAATTCTAATGCCCCCCCTTTTGATCTTCATTCTTGCAGGTACATTCTTCCCCTCAATGATCCTTTTTCTGAGGGGCATGGAGGATCACAACTTTTACAAAGGGACCATATTCAGGATGAAGGATAGAGAGGAAAAACTTCCCGATTGGCTGATCATCAGGTCAAACCAGCTTTCCACTGATAAAGATAATAGATGATCATTTTGAGATGACGCGTGGTCTTGTTAGAAGGTAGGAGATCGGACCCAGAAGAGGCACCAGTGCATAGACCCAGAATATCTTTCTTCCTCCCCAGCCCCTGCGCCGCATATCATCCCGCATGAAGAAGGGGGACAGAATAGTTAGCGCAAGAAGATCTAGAGTCATTATATGGACCAGGGAGCTGCTCGAGAAGAGATCGAGATATTCAGATGGATCCCCCATACCTATTCCATAGGCGAGCAGCAAAACCGCAGCTATCTTTAGAAAAAGAGCATAGATGCGGGAATCAAGGATACGAAGCAGTATACCGGAATCCCTGGTCCGGTCCCTCATGGGTCTCCTTAGACCAGCATACAGAAGGAGGGAAAATGCTCCGCTGAAAAATGATGCGATCACAAAGGGCCAGGAAGGCAGCTTTCCCTTATTGTCCTCAAAAAGCAGCACCCCAGCGTAGACCATGGGCCAGATGCCCATTATGTTGAATACCATGAAGAGCAAGGGCTCCATACCAAAAGGGTCCGTGATGACATCCCCGGCAAGTTCCATGGACCCTTGGAGATCCCCTGGAGCAAATAGGATAGAATAAAGCAGAAGTGCAGCCCATACTATCAGGAAGAGCCTGTTCCATCTCCAGACCATGATGTCAAATGCACTTACTGCTTATTGAATTGTCACCTGAACTATCAGGCAGGTCACCTGGATGTCTTCAAATAGTTCTCAACGGACCTGTCGTAGGTGGCCTCGGCCTCCTTGGTGAAATAGCACCCGGGAAGCTCTCCCCTGCTCCTGTGGTAGGCAACGCATTCACAGCATTTTCCCTTCCTTGAG
The DNA here is from genome assembly GCA_046483845.1 of Thermoplasmatota archaeon. Lineage (GTDB taxonomy): Archaea > Thermoplasmatota > Penumbrarchaeia > Penumbrarchaeales > Penumbrarchaeaceae > JAYEPK01. Next base: position 45,364 of record JAWOCK010000038.1, read on the forward strand.
CATGGATACGTGCAGTTGCACCTTTGAAGATTGGCCTCTATGTTGCATTCCATGGACCACCACAGGAGGTCAATGTAGAAAAGGATTAAGGAAGCGTCCCACCATTACAGTAAAAAAGGTGATGATCTTGAATGACCCCGTTCTTTCCAGAAGGAGCATAAGGAGTTACAAGGACAGAGAAATAGACAAGGAGGCCATGGAATACATCCTGACCGCAGGGGACGCTGCGGCATGTGCGAGGGGAAAGAGGTCCTGGCATTTCATCGTCATACAGGACAGGGAGCTGCTGGACAGGATCCCCTTGTTCCATCCATATTCTAAAATGATAAGGGAAGCTCCGGCAGCCGTTCTCGTGTGTGCCCTCCCGTCCGTGGAGTCAGATGAGGGTTACCGGGTCCAAAACTGCTCGGCGGCAACCCAGAACATGCTGATAGCTGCCAACTTGAAGGGGATCGGCTCGGTCTGGCTCGGGGTGTATCCCAACAGTGAGAGGATGGAAGGCATGAAGGAACTGCTTGGACTCTCCGATGAGAAGGTGCCATTCTCCCTGATAGTCCTGGGACACCCCAACGAGGAAAAGAGCCCCTACACCCACTACGATCCGAAAAGGGTCTCCTTCGTGGGACCATAGGGGACCCGTTGAATTGGAATAATTATTTTAGTATGTATCAGGTTCGACCACCATGTCCAGGAAGAGGACCATAGCGGTCATTGGCAAGGGTACCCTCAGCAGGGACGACCCCCTTTACCAAACTGCCTTCGAGATAGGAAAGGCCGTCATAGATCATGGGTTCAGGTTGATCACGGGCGGCCTGGGTGGTGTCATGGAGGCGGCCTCCAAGGGAGCCAGGTCATCAAAGAGATGGAGGGACGGTGATATCATCGGAATACTTCCGGGGGGATCGGCGGAGGATGCGAACCAGTATGTCGATGTGCCGATACCTACCGGTCTGGGGATAGCGAGGAACACCATGGTGACGAACGCTGACGGGATAATCGCGGTGGGAGGGGGTGCGGGCACGCTTTCCGAGATCGCCTTTTCCTGGCAGAAGGGAAAGCCCATCGTATCCCTCAGGGTACCGGGCTGGAGCGGAGAGCTTTCGGACCGTGCTGTTGATGATCGACATCCCGAGCGCATAATCCGGGGGGTCGATGGTGCAGAGGAGGCCGTGAAGGAATTATCGAGATCCATGAGAGATCGATAAGAGAGGTCTTCCGGTTACAATAGGCCGTGGTGTTCCGAACCGGGTCCTGCTAATCTTAAGTATAAGTGGCACCTTGTAACATCAGGGAACTCGTTGGAATCCAGATACGGTCTAGTGACGGTACCTAACCTGCTTTCCGCATCCAGGATATTCTTCCTGCCCATTCTTTTCATACTCACCTTTCTGAGATATGATTTCTCTTTCCTTGCACTGTATATAGTGGTCGGCTCCACTGATTACTTCGACGGGATGGTGGCAAGGAAGCTGGACCAGACCTCCGGGTTCGGAAAGACCATAGATTCGGTGGCCGACCTCTTCTTCTACCTGGGGACCCTGGCCTTCATCTATCTTTGGTTCCCCGATATCGTGGAGGCTTTGGCCAGCATGCTGGTCGTGTTCTTCGTCTTCTTTTTTTCATCGTTCGTGGTATCCTGGATCAAGATAGGCAAACCTATCCTCATGCACACCAGCCTTCTGAGGCTAAATGCCGTGCTGGTCTACTTCCTGGTCATACTGTCGTTCCTGGTATACGGTCTCGGACTCGGGGAGAAAGCATACCCCGTCTACTTCGGGACCGTTATCCTTGCCATCTACATCCTCGCTTTCTCGGAGGAGATACTGATCTTCCTTTTCTACGGTGACGTGGACAGGGACACCAGGTTCATCTGGGAGCTGTGGGACACAAACGAACATAGCAAATAGGAGTGCCTGTTTTGGACCTTCCTAACAAACGGGAAAGGGTGATGGCTCGTGGAGGTCTTGATCTGGGCGGAGTTCATTGTCACAATAACGGTGCTGATGATAGTGGCAAGGAAGAGCCTGTGGCTGGCCCTTGCACTCTCCTCTCTGGTCCTCGGTCTTATAGCGGTACCCTTCGGTGACCTTTCCGTTCTGGTCTTCGAAACAATTACCGATCCCCCGGTGGTGCTCCTGGCCATCTCGGTGGGTCTCATCGCCATGATCGGAGGTGCCCTGGAGATCACCGGACTGATCAACCAGCTCATGGACAATACCTCGCTCGGAAGAAGGTCCGCACTGGTGGTGCTGCCTGCAATGCTGGGCATGCTCCCCATACCCGGAGGCGCACTTCTCTCCGCGCCGATAGTGAAGAAGGCGGGAGGCGGGGCAGCGGGGGACCTCAAGGTCAGCATCAACGTCTGGTCCCGGCATATTGCCCTTCTATTCTATCCCCTCGGGTCCCTTCTCGCAACCACCAAGATGGCTGGGGTGAACCTCTATCAGGCCGTTCTGTACCTGCTACCTGGTCTGGTTCTCACCGTTGTGCTGATATGGATATTCCTCCTGAGGAAGGTGGAGGGGGGAAAGATGAACCATGGTGAGAAGTACAGAAGAAAAGCACTTCTTCCCGTCGTCCTCATCCTCATCGCACCGGCCATACATGCATCTCTGATGTACATGTTCCCTTCCGCAATGGAGGAGGTCTTCCTCTTCGTCGGCGTTTGCGTGAGCCTTGCGCTCATCATGTTGATAAAAGGAAAAGGAGCACGTTTCCTGGTCCCGGTTGCCCTGAAGATGAAGGCCTGGAACTTTGCCCTGATCATATTGGGCCTCTTCGTTTTCCTGAAGGTTTTCAATGCATCGGATTCCCCGGATGCCATAGCTTCCCTCCCCCTTTCCAGGCCACTGATGGTTGTGCTTGCCGGTGGTTTCCTCGGTATCGTGACCGGAAGGGTGAACGTTCCCATTTCGGTGATGCTTCCCATACTCTCCACCGCGGCATACCCCGAGATCGGCATCATCACCTTCTCCATCCTCTTCTTCGCTGTGTTCATCGGTTACCTGATATCACCGGTGCACCCCTGCGTCTCGGTCTCTCTTGAATATTTCAGGACGGACTACATCTCCATGCTGAAAAGAACGATAGTGCCGGCATTGATCGCCTGGGCATTCACAATGGCAGCTGCCTTCATATTGATATGATCCGGATCTGCTCTCGGAGGGATTGCTCCCGGAGAGGGCGGTGCATCGATGACGGATATGTCGAACCTCTCCGGTGGCTTCGATCCCATCCGGTTCTGGCCGAGCAACAAACCATTGAAGATCTTTAATCTTGGCGGCTGCATATGGAATGCTCTATGGCCTCTTCCGGGCAGGCATTGTAACAGGCGCAGCAGGAGATGCATTTCGTGATGTCCGTGCAGGTCGATCTGTCATCTTCCAGTTCCAGTATGTTCATGGGACATGCCTGGACGCACTCACCGGACCCTGTGCACTTGTCGTGGTCTATCTCAAGCACAACCTCTCCGTGCTCGTATCTCTTCTTCATGTTCTCACCAGGCACACATATGACCTTCGGGATATAATGATCCCGGGTGTCATGATCACTCCTCTATATCCATGTCCCTCTTCCTTGTCAGCAAGAAGAGAACAACGGCTGCAACGAGCAAAAACAACAGGACCGCGACCGCAAGCAGCATAAGCATCGAGACCCCTTTTTCCCCTGGCTGCTGCACCTCACCGGAGAAACGGGTCTCCGGATCGTCTCCGGCAGTAGGATCGGTGAAGTAGTAATCGTAGGTCTCACCCTCCTCGAAGAGATCGGACCCCAGTTCCAGGGAGTACTTTCCGGGCTCGACCTCATCCATCTTCTTCGCCGCTATTACCTCGTCATTCTTCTTGACTATGAAATGGATATCCAGTCCCGGACCTCCTTCGGCAGTTACCTTCCAGTTACCATCATCATCGATGGTCACATCCGCTGAATAGAGGTCCCATTCCTCTTCATCATCGTCCCCCGCCGACGGGTCTTTCACATGCACCAACAGGTCCGCCGTGGCGCTCCCTCCCCTGCCGTCGGAAACGGTCAAGGTGACGGTGGTGATGGTCGCTTGTGAATCAAGCGGGAAGTCGATGATCAGCACATTGCCGGATAGAGCGATGTTCTGTGATACGGTCACCAGCTGCAAGTAGAGGTCCTGGTCATCCACATCATGGATCAGGGGTTCCATGTCAAGAGTGAACTCCTCCCCTTTGACCACCGTTTTGTTCCAGTCGTCGGGAACATTGAACACCGGCGGGTCATTAACGGGAAGGACCCCGATATCCACCGTGGTGTTCACTTCTTCCAGTCCATCACTGAGGGTGAGCAGTAAGGTCTCGTTGCCGAACCAGTTCTGAACAGGCTCCAGGGTGAGGTTCCAGGTAGTGGTGTTCAGTACGGTGGTGATGTTCTCCCCGGAGACCACCGTCCACTCCAGGGCGCTGCTGTCAACGTCGAACATGTGCCGGGATAGTTCCAGGACATGTACCGTATCCTCCTCCATCCGGACCGAAGGTATCGGGGGAGTTATGACAGGAGGATCGTTCACCGGACGGACCACGAATTGGAAGGTGCCCTCGGTGTGGTTTCCGAAGGTATCCACCGCTCTGAAGGTGGCATTGGAGCTCCCGGACCAGTTGCCAAGGGTTGTCTTCACGTAACCCTCCTGAAAGGTGAGGTTCTCACCACCTTGTACGATCTCCGTGATGAGATCGTCCATGTCGTAGAAATGGTCCGCAGGATCGAACTCAAGGGAGGTATCCTCGTCGAAATGGAGCACCCCGGGATCGTTGAACACAGGATCACCGTCCAGTACCGGGTCCATCCGGATATATTTGGTCCAGTTGACCGATGTGTTCCACTCCCTGGGACCGGAGCTGAACCGGACGCTGCACAGTACATCCTCGTAGGTGGCCCTGGTCCTGGTGGGAGCATTGGTCCAATCGAACACGAACTTCAGGTCCGGTCCCTCTATCAATCCGGACCGGCCGTCCACGTTCAGCTCCCTGTGGTATCCGCCTGAAGAGTTGCGGATTTCAACGGTGGTGTAGAGCGGCTCCCCTGATTCGTCGGTGATGTCCATGTCCATGAACCAGGTCGCCCTCACCGAGGCATTGAGGTCCATCTGCAGTTTCTCGGTATCGAAGGAGGTGTTCTTGAGGTGGACATGGTAGATGCTCCTGTAATTGGGTTCCAACTCAATATCTATGTCAGAGGAGTTCACTATCGTGTTGTTCTCCACCAGAATGAACTCCTCCTCGCAGAACATACCGCCGAGGGAGATGGCATAGGAGCAGTTGTAAAGTTCGTTTTCGCTTATGACCGTGTGGATATTTGAACCGGCATAGATCGAGCCCCCCTCCAATATATTATCCTCTATCCTTACATCCTCCTTTGCCCTGGATATGTTCGCCGATGAGACAGTAATCCGGGCCCCTGTCATCCGGTTATTGGATATCAGAACAGGGGAGCTCTCGTAGACCCTGATGGTTCCTCCATTGCTGCACAGATTGTCCCTGTAGACGACATTGGTAACATTGCGCAGTTCGGTGGACAACCGTGAATCCGTGATCTGGTATCTGTTGTTGAAAATGGTGGCGTTGTCGCCGTGCCCGATGTAGAAAGCATTGGTCCCCTCGACACCGTTGAAGACCCAGTTATTCTTCAGGACCAGGTTCTCGAAGCCGAAGAGAGCAAAAAAGGAATGGTATCTGTTGTCCAGGTCACCATGGAAATAATTGAGGTCAAGGGTCAGATCGGTGCAGTCCTCCAGCCAGATCATCTTGTAAACATCGCTCTTGAAGAACCTGTTGTGGTAGAGGGTCATGTTCCGGATGGGTACAAGAGATTCGATGAACCTGTCCGAAGACCCCCGGCTGCGGAAGAAACGGTTCCCCTCCAGGCGGACATCGGTAATGCCGAAGGTGGTGGTCTTGTCCCCCCCAAAGGAAATGGCCAGTTCCTCGTTCTCGCTGAAGGTGTTGTCGATCAGTTTCAGGCCTCGGGAGAAGGGCTGGGGGCTGTACCCGACCAAAATGCCACCCGACACGCACTCGGTGAACTCGCAGTCGCGGACCGTTGTATTGTATCCATTCTCAATCATACCCCAACCGCACCTCAGGAATACCGAATCCTCGAAGACAACGTCCAAAGGAGCATACATCTCAACCCCGTTGTAATAATTACTGAAAAAGGTACCTGCATAGGAGGCGTTCTCTATCAATGTGTTCGACACATGGACATCGGTCCCGAAATGGATGGTGAAGGCGTACTGGGAGTGTTCGATGGATACATGATCGACCCTGCCGACGGACCCGGTCCTGAAGACGATGCCGAACCATTGTCCTGCGGCGGGGTTCTGGGTCGCGGACAAGAACTCCACCTCATTGCCTTGGGTTCCGTTCAGGATGAGTCTTCCATCAACGAATATCCTAAGCGGAGGGCTGAACTGTCCGACCTTTACCTCGCATCCTGCCTCGAACTCCACGGTAACCCCGTCATCGATGTATACATCGTCGCTCACCGTATAGCTGTCCGCGGAGAACACCGTATCCTCGGTGATGTGTCCAGAGATCATTCCCGCTCTGGTCATCGCTTCAGTACTACCTGTGGAGACCAAAGCGGGCCCCAGGCTGATCGAGATCATTAAGATGGTTGCCAAGAATACTTTTTTCATTACTGATCCCCCATGTATCCTGATACAACAATGAGCGATGTAGGATGTAATATTTTCCATGGTTCGGGCTACGGCTCATCCTCACCCTGCTGCCGCGGGGGCACCGGGAGCCTTATCTCCCCTCCTCCCCTGGACCTTCTGTAGAGAATAATGAAGATCCCTACGAGGACAATAACGGCGGAAACAGAGAACACGATCACCGGCAGCATGGAGGCTTTGTCCTCCTGGATTCCATCACTGCTTCCTTCTCCGTCCTCTCCGGTATCATCCTGTGAATCCACATCCGCGACCTTGATGGTCACGGACCTGGATACGTTGTGGCCCTCCGTTCCGTCGTCGGCATAGAGGGTTATCACGTGCTCTCCCATGGTCGGCTTGAACGATGTGGTCCCGCCGCTGCCTATATATCCGTCCCTGGAGGAGAACCAGGTGAGCCTCACGTTCTCATATTCACCCAACCCGTCGTCGTAGGTGCCGGTCGCATCCAGCAACACGGTGTCCCCCCCATTGAACTCGGTCCCGTTCTCCGGTTCCTTTATCCTGGGAACCGGAGGTCGGTCGATCCTGATCCAGGGGACCTCGATAATGGTATTGTAGGTGACCTTGTTCCCCACCAGGTCAAAGACGGTGAGTGTCAGTTCATGGTCCCCGTTCTCCACCAAAGATTCCACATGAAGGACCATACGATCCGCCGAGAGGTTGATCTCTACTTCCATGGTGGTGCGGTTCTCATCGGGACCGGTGATATGGACCGAGAGGGACTCGGGATCGACGCCGCAGCCCCCGATGTCCTTGATCTCCAGGTCCATAGAGAGGGTCCTCGTTCCCTCTGTTCGGTATATCCTCTGTCCTAGGAGGGTCACCACGGGCGCCGTACCGTCATGGAGTATCTCCATGACCGGGGTCCTTCCGGTGTTCCCCATGAGGTCCGCGTATTCTATCTGCATCCTTGCGGAGCCGCCTGGATCGATATGGGGCTCGACCATGAACCGATATCCTCCCCCGGACGGCTCGATCTCCCGGGGAGCTGTCCACGGGTCCTCACCCACCCGGTATGAGATGGAGAGCGGGTCAACGCCCACACCCTCCCCGTCATCCACGAACATGAGGATACCGGGATCGGTCTCCCCGTACCATATCCGAAGGGAGCTGATGTCGAGAGAAGGGGCTTCATCGTCCACCTTGACCCGTGCCTCAACAGGCCGGGACCTCCTATCCACCCAGTCGATCATCCGGACCTCCACGGTGGCCGCATCGCCCTCTTTGGGAAGCTCGATATCGGTCCTGTTGGATGGATGGTAAAGAAGATGGGATGGGAAGGGAAGTATATCGGAGTATTCATCCCTGTACTCAAGGGTTATGTCAGATCCCATTTTGCGGTTCCTGAAGAACATCAAAAACGGATAAAGCTCTCCCTCCACCATCGGGAGAGGTCGGACCTCTGACCTATCGTCCACAATGGTCCAGTCCATTATTTTTTTCCCGTCTATCTCCAGGTAGACCTCTCCGTGTCCCTTGAACCAGAACTCCTGATCAGCCGTCCTCGGTGCCTCCATCCACCCGTGCCACCTCACGCAGTGATCATCAGGGGGCAATATGGAGGGATCGGGGCCGAAGATACCCCATTCGTCCTCCCCGAAGGTGATGTCGGGGTCCACCCTCTCGAACACGATCTCATGGAAGTCCCTGCCGCTGCAGTAGGTGCCGAAGAGTCCCCCGCTCTCCATCATCACGGTCGGGGCGCCCCCGTTCACGGAGTACCTCATCTCCCTGACCCCTGACCCGTTATGGTCGGCTCCGGACCCCACCGGGGAGAAGGAGACAATTTCAACTGTACCATCTTGGGTGAACCCCTGGATACCATCCGATCCGGCCCAGAGACCTTCCATCGGGCCCGGTACCTCTGCATCAACGTTCATATCCAGTTCCAGCCTTCCTGATATTTCAGGCAGTGTCCATGTTGGAAGGTCATTTCCCTTCAGTTCAACGTTCAGGATGTAGTAACCGCGGCGATCAACGGTGAACGACGGGGGCGGGGTACCGTTGTAGTCGGTCCTCGAAAGCTCTTCTTCCATATCCATTATCACTATACTGATAGGGGCCTGGTCGAGGACCCTGGCCCTGTCACGAAAGTAGAGCAGCCGGAGTTCTTTGACCTCTATTTGGGCTCCGGGGACCACCGGATCGCCCAGGTTCACCATCATGCTCCCGTTGTTAAACAGGCGAACATCCGGGTCCAGCTCCAGGTCCTTTTCCATTATCATCCTGTCGGAGAACAGCCTGTCGACGGAACGGCCGCCCGAGAAGAAGGCGATGACCAGTACGTCCATTCTTCCCTTGTGGGGGAACAACAGACCAGGGCGGAAGGAAAAACGCCAATTTCCGTGAATGTTCGATCCGTCGTAGGACACTGATGTCACATTCAACCGGACCGTATCGTACGGATCGTTCAGCACCCATCCTCCGTTCTCTATCAGGGCTAATGTGATGTTCGCCGTTGATGGACCAAGGACCACCCTTATCGAGGATACATCGGAGTATCCCAAACTCGAGACCAAGGGCACCATCACATCCACCGAACCGTCGCCGCAGTAGACCCTCTTTTCGGCGACGGCGCTCCCGGATATCTCCATATCCCCTATGAAGATCGGCTTCCCCAGTATAAGATAGACCTCTCCGCAGAAGGGGCGCTCGTTTTCGGGTCCATCCGCCACCGGAGCGGAGACGAGCAGGTCGACCGCCCCGTCACCGTTCACGTCACCTGTTGAGATCTGCCATCCGAAAGAATCCCTCATGTCCTCTCCTTCTATGATGAAGAGGGCCTTGTCATCGTGGAGTTGGACGAAGGTGTTGCCGGATCCTGAAAACACACCTTCATGCTCGAAGACAGCCACCATGCCGGCATATTTCCTGCCCACATGACCGATGTTGGCCAGGTGCCTGTGAGAGGTGGAGACCAGCAGGTCGACCTTACCATTGCTGTCCATATCCGCAAGATCGAACATGGTTCCCAGCTTGTCACCCGAATAATCATCATACTTACTGTAGGGCTCCGCTCCTATGATCCGTATATCGCAGGAGGCATCACCCTCCATGTACCTGGTGAAGGCCCTACTGTCCTTTCCTTTGAACACAAGTATCTCACCGCACTGTGGCTTGTCATCATATATGCCATCGGCACCCGGGGCCCCGACCAGTATGTCGTCCTTTCCGTCCTGGTCGATATCCCTGAGCATTACCTCCCAGCCGAAATGATCGTGGCTGTCGCTCCCCGATAACCTGACATCCATCACGGTGCTTGGGTCCTTAACAGTTAGGTTCGCGATCTTGGTAACGTTAAATATTATCAGCACGGAGCCACGATCGTTGGTGGAATAGGCCATCGTGTCATTGAAGGGTGCCCCGATCACCAGGTCCGCCCTACCATCGCCGTCGATGTCCCCGCTGTCCACGGAAATACCGAAATAGTCCTGATAAGGGGAAACGATCACGGTCCGGCTCCCGTTGCTCCATGTGATCTGCAGGCGGTCCTGGATATCCTTTGAGTAATGGCCAACCATGGAACTGACCAGGTCGTCGATGCCGTCCCCGTCCATGTCTCCCGAGAAGGCGAGGTTGCTGAAGGGGAACTGGTCCGGAGGCTGGAAGCATCCGTAGGGAACATATGAGCTTGACCTGCCCGAACTGTAATGTATCACGCCGTTGGACCCGGTGGATGCCACCACCTCCGGTATCCCGTCACCGTCGAAGTCCCCGGTCTGCACCTGCTCGCCCGTGTAGACCTTGGAGACCTCATCCGTATCGGAGAGGTCCACAACCGGAGGGAGCTCTCCCTCACTCTGGTTGAAACATAACACCCCTCCCCCTCCGCCTGACACTTGCCCCTTGATGAATATGTCGTCGTTCTCGTCCCCGTCCTGGTCCGAGAGCTTGGCAAATGTGCCGGTCCTTGCACCGGAAACCCCGATGAACGTCACCGACGCGGCCTCGGATGCCAGCATCCTTCCGGTGTTGGAGTGCCCCATGTAATTTCCCTCCGCAGGGTCCGAGAGAACGAGCGCTGCAGGGAATATTATGTGGAATGCAAATACAACGAATACAATTGATGCCTTATAGTTGTACAGCGTGCTTCCTCCACCTATTTCACCGGAACAGCTTGTATTTTAACGGATCGGTTCATCCGTTGGATCATTGTACACATGTTCAAAGGGTCACCCATGTTCCGATACTGTGCATCACTCGAACATATCAGGGGACCCTCGCCCCTTTGGTCCAGGTCGAAGGCTGTTAGGGGCTCACCTTATCTTGAAGATCCTGGACCTGCGGGGGTCATCTGACCACTCTATGATCAGGTCCATGTCGAACTCGTCCTCTGCGAGCCTGACCACCTCGAGCAACTTGGCCCTGATATCCAGCTCGGGTCCGTTTCCGATCCCGGAGCAGTGTGAGTGGACCCTGATCTCATAGTGTTCACCGACCCTCTTCAGTATGAAAGGATACCCCCTGCAGATATTGGGCCTTCGAGGATGTATCAGACATCTATTGTTTTCGAGATGCCTGCAGTGTCCGTCCACGGGCTCCCCTATGTACTCCCTGAGAGAGACATCCAACCATGTACGGGTGAAAACGTTGCCGCAGCATTTACCGCATCCGATGCACTCCCAGCGGAAACCCTCATCGATAGGTATGAAATCCTCGGGTCCCGCAGAGTACGGGATCCCCCCAAAATTCAGCTCATCTTCTTCCAAGGCCGTCGAAAAGGGCAGTAACATGGTAGTACTTAAACGGTTCTTTTGATCAGTCCTCGGGTCTGTTATCAACGATCCTCTGAACCTTTATCTTGCCGCCCATGAGATCGAAGAGCTCATCGCTTCCGAAATGCGCGTCCACCACCGCATTTATCTCCAGGGCATCATTCACCTTGTCCTTGACGGCCTTTTTCAGCTTCTCACTGTCATATCCTTTCATGGGGGACACCCTGATCTTGAGCACATCGAGGTCCGACGGGTCGTTGTTCCTCTTCTCTATGGAGACCTGCCACTCGTCCACACCCTCCATCGATGGCATGATATCGAAGAAAACGTTGAGGTTCAGAAGTGTTCCCTTCACCTTCGTCAGCTCCAGTTTGCGGGAATAATCTCGGATACGGCCTATGGGCCCAACAAGTCTGGGCCCCTCCCTTCCGCAGTGGGGGCACTTGCCGTATCGTATGCCCCCTTCGAATATGTCGCCGATGAGGAACCTGCACAGTACCGTACCCCTTCCGTCTATGTTCGTCACCGCCAGTGCTCCACTTTCCCCGGGTCTTTTCTGCTTCCCGGTCTCCGGGTCCACTATCTCGCATATGTGAAGATTGGGATGAACATGGAAGGAGTACGATCCCGGTCTGCATTCGGCATAGGCATCCCTCATCTCGGTGGTGCCGTATGCATTGAATATGAACGGGTCCGGTGCACCTCGCTCGTTAAGTATCTCCTTCATCTTCTTCCTGGTGTTCTCTGTTAGCTTCTCTCCAGCCGTGAGTATATAGTTGACGGAGGAAAGGTCCACCTCCAGCTCCTGTGCCTTTCTAAGCAGATGGTAGATGTAGGAAGGTATGCCTATCAGTATGTTGGCGTCCACCATTGTCAGGACCTCCAGGGTCTTCTCGGTGGAGGTCACGGTCCCGCCGCCTGTATGGAACATCCTGAGAGGCGAGTGGAGATTGACGAAGTAGACGAAGATGAAGGCCAGGTGCGGTGCGAAGGGGAAGGTGTTCAGTATGACCGAATCCGGGTCGAACCCAATTATGTCCTCAAGCGAGGCATAGGCGTTGGAGAACTGTCTTATGTCCCTGTGGGTCAACATGAAGGGGACATTGTTCCCCGTGGTCCCGGAGGTGGCTATCATGAAGGTGGGATAGTAATCCGATCTCAAGGTCTCCTTCACATCGCCCTTTATCATATCCTTGAGCTTCATCTGCACCAACCTGGACCTGGGCCAATGTTTCTTTATCTTCTCCAGATCGGGCTGGAGTATGAAGTCCTTGTACCTCTTCGGATGAGCGGAGGTGGGCATTATGTCCTCCTTGCGGGTCAACGGTACCTTCTCCAGGTCCCTTACCGTGCGGATGCTGAACGGGTCAATGGAACTGTCGTCGAAGAGCTTCCTGTAGAAGGGGGAGAAAGGATAGAGCTGATACCTTATGAACTCCCTTAACTTCCTCTCCTGGGTCCTGGATACCTCCTGGCTGCTCATGTTATAATATCTCTCGATCGGATCGAAGTCCAAGCTGCTTCCTCCTGGAAGGGACGTTGTCTAGAGGTAGAGCTGATAATTAACGATTGTTCCAACTAATTCCTGCGGTAGGCAGACTGCACCTTGTCCACATCGTAGACCCCGGTTATCATGCCGTCATCTCCCAGTATCGTCGAGGAGGATACCACCACAACCTTCTCCTCGGGAGAGACAAGGCCCATGTCCAGTACGGCCTTGACGGAGCTCATGATCCTTTGCTCCAGGTCATCCTTGTCTATTCCATCGGAGAACAACGGTGCCGCTCCCCATACCAGGGCCATCTCCCTGGCGGTCCTCCTGTTAGGCGTTATTGCCAGTATGGACCTATTGGGCCTGTACTTTGATATCATCCTGGCCGAATGTCCCGTATCGGTCACCGCAAGCACCTTTCCCGGATAGCCCCTGTCGTTGAACTCCTTGACAAGGGTGAAGCAGGCATGGCCTATGGTCTCAACGACGCACCGGGTATCCGAATCGTAGTAATCGGGGTCCCGGTCGGGTAGCTCACCTTCGGCTGCCCGGACTATATTTTTCATGAACTCCAATGCCTTCATGGGATGCTTTCCTATGGATGTCTCAGAGGAGAGCATCACCGCATCCGCCCCGTCCAGCACCGCATTGAACACATCGCTGGCCTCTGCCCTGGTGGGCCTTGAATGCTCCACCATGGATTCCAGCATCTGGGTGGCAACTATGACAGGTATACCTGCCTTGTTGCAGAGCCTGCACATCTCTTTCTGCCAGATGGGTACCTCGTGAGGTGGTATCTCCACACCCAGATCCCCCCTTGCCACCATAATGCCGTCGGAAACATCTATGATCCCCTGCAGGTTCTTCAGCGCTGAGGGACGTTCTATCTTTGCGATGAGCCTGATGTCCTCATTTCCGCATTCCTTCAGAAAGCTCCTCACGCTCTCGATGTCTTCGGGGGCGGCCACGAAGGAAACTGCCACGTATTCGGGGTCCAGTTCTGCGATCACCTCCAGGTCATCCTTGTCGTCCGGTGTAGGTATCTTTATGGAAAGTTTTGCTCCGGGGATATTGCACCCCTTTCTGTCGGATACGATCCCTCCGGATCTGACAGTGCAGACCAGGTGATCATCTCCCCTATCAGTGACCCTCAGTTTGACGATACCGTCATTGAGGTATATCTCATCACCCTCGTCCAGGTCCGAAAGAAGGCCTGGATGGTCTATGGTGAAAATCTTCTCCGTCCCGAGCACCGGCTCGGGGGTCACCCGAACCGTATCTCCCGCATTCAATCTGACGGGGCGGACCATTGCACCCGTTCTGATCTTGGGGCCCCGGATATCACAGAGGATCGCGGTCTCGGATGAGATCTCCCTGATGTTGCGGAAGGTTCTTCTGTGTGCCTCATTATCGCCGTGGGAGAAGTTCAACCTGGCAACATCCATGCCTTCTTCGATCAGGGACCTCAGAACGCCATCTCTGTCGGTGGCAGGTCCCATTGTGCATACGATCTTGGTCTTTCTTGAAAGGTCCATTTCGGGTCCCCCGCTTCAAGATGTCGCACTCGGATATAATCCTGTCTGCCCGCAGGTGACAACATAGTGCTCCAGGCTCATTTCATCTGAAGGGAAGATGTCTGATGGAAAATCATTATAAACCGGGGGACCCGTATTTATTTCAAGGTGTTCAGATGAAACCGTACCACCCCATCGGATACAATATACACATAAAGGAACCCGACGATGAGAACCCCGAACCCGAGTATTATCTGGAGTTCGAGGAGGGTGAACCCGTACCGGAGGAACTGGTCCACGGCAAGGAGGTCGAGGTGCAGATAGATGATGTCTTTCAGATCTTCGGCCACTACAAACATCCTTACCTCAATTTCGAAGGTTCCGAACCGGACATGGAAAAGTTGAAGGAGCACACCCCCAAAGAGGTCACTATCTGGTACTGACATGAACAGGGGCCCTCCGTATTCATTGGCATATCGATAGGTATCCCTGTCATCCTACGGGGTATTTTAATTTTTAAGCAGTGCATATTAACCGGCACTGGGCCCTTCAAAAGCCCAAATAATGGGCAATAAGGAGTAGGGAACACATTCGTAATCTTGTTTTTCCAATATGATCTGTCGATGGAGCAAAGAACCTAGATACCATGGAGCATATTGCCCAGCACGGAAATATGGCCGAAAGAAAAGAGTTGCCCGATATTCCGACATATCTTTCCAAAGTGTGTGTTGTCGAAGTGGGGGGATGAGTTAGCTAAAGTATCCAAACAGACAAAAAAGGTAATTGAGCAACTTGAAGTACCTATTACCGAAGAATTGGAACTTTAGGGTTACGAACTGCTGATCTAAAAGAAATATTTAAATATCCTTTAAAAATAAATTAATTTAAGACTAATATTTTATATACCTACATTTCCACTGGTTTAGACTGCCCATCAAGGCTACGGATGAAAGAGGTGAAATGATGAAAAAACTTATCGAAATGAAACCGATAATTATGGGTTTTGCCTTGATCACAACATCCTTCATATTTGTTGGTCTGATGACCGATGAAGTGTCTGCAGTGACGCATGTGGTGGATAATCTGAACGGACCGATTTACACCATTAATGAAGCTATCGCCGCATCTGGCCCGGGTGATTCCATCATGGTCAATTATGGAACAGGAACGTACAATGAAAACAATCCTCTGACGATCAATATGCCTTTGACAATAATTGGCCAAATGAACCAGGATAACGAGATACCAACAATAAGTGCGAATAACGCAAATAACAATGTGATTTCGATCCTGTCAGGTTGTCCCGTAGTGGTGGAGAATTTCGTTATCACCGGAGCAACCGGAGCATCAGGTGTGTATTCCCAGGTAGCTGCACACTCCGGTTCTGAGGTTTTAATACAGAACTGTGAGATCACAGAAAACATGAACGGAGTTACTTTCACACAGGATTCTGCCTATAATGTGATAGATGATTGTGAGATCCATTTAAACAGTATTTATGGCGTTGAGTATGAAGGTACTAACCATTTGATCGATGATTGCGGATCAACATTCACTGTGGATAGTGGCATATATTCAAATGGATATGGTGGAATCCACTCTACATATCTGTTTTATTCGGGTATCGAGGATTCTAATATTTACAACAACGGAATGGATGGAATCGATCTATCCAATGCCAATTCTAATAATATTAAGAATGTAGAGATATGGAACAATGATTATAAAGGATTGTCTGTCGTCGGAGATTCCAATACAATGGACGGAATGACCAGCAGGGAGATCAAAGATAATAATGGTGCTGCTACCGGTACGGCAAGGGATGTGTTTATCAATGGATATTCCAATACTTTGAAAGGGTATACCATTAAAAGAAGCAATACAGGGAACTCTAATGACATTGGTGTTGAAACATATAATGCAAACAGCAACAATGCAAATATTGTAAGAAACTGCCAGGTTTACAATTATGATGGTGACGATTCGATCGGGTTAAAAATCGATGGGGGAGACGAGGTTCGGGGCAGTTCAACTAAAGTGCATGATAATGAGATCGGAATTCAATTAGGGTCCGGACTTGTGAATTCAATATTGGATTGTGACAATACCCTTGCTGGAACCGGATCCCACAACATCTATGACAATCAAATTGGTGTATATGTGGATTGCAAAGGTGCGATCATTCGAGAGACCTATTTTTATTATACGGGAATTTATGGAGCAAATAATCTTGTTGGAATCCGGATCGACAACAACAACAACTATCAATCCGATGCTGACATTGATGATTGCAAATTTGAAAAGTTGGAAACCGGTATAAAAATATCGGATTCAGATTCCAATTATTATTCGACTGTCGATGAATGTGGATTCGAATCAATACCATCCTATGGTATCTATATTGAAAATGGAGGATATGACCAGATCACATCAAGCAGCATCACAAATTGTGATGCAGGAATATACCTAAAAGGAGACACCACACATACTGTTGATCATGTTGATATCTATGGATGTACTTTTTCAAACACAGTATCTACTGGAGGATCGATGTATACGGGCGTATATGGTTATCGTTCTAATTATAATACTATTGAATCCTGCACTTTTGATGGATACAATAAAGGTGTATGGTTTAAGAGATATTCAACAGAAAATACAATAGAGGATTGTGAGTTTTCGGATGATAGCGATGTATGGGAAGCTACCGGATGGGGACAGAACAATGCTGATATCGGGGTTCTTGTCGAGTACCAATCAAATGGTTTACTAATTGACACATGTGATTTTGATGAACAAACATTTGCTATGGGAATATTGGGTACACAATATATATCGATAGATGGAGATGATACTTCAGGTTCTTCAATTACTATGCAGGGTCCCTAGAGGGAAGCCAAGCCAGTTTAAAAGGAAAGTTCCGATCGAACCAAGTTCAAGGGAAACTAAGAGACTACATAAAGAAATACGTCGTATGCGAAGAATGCAAGAAAGCAGACACCAAGCTAGTTAAATTCAAAGGCACTAGATACAAGAAATGCGAAGCATGCGGAGCCAGATCCCCAGTGAAGTCACTGTAGTGATTAAATGCATTGGATAAACGAGAAAGGAGATATGCTAGCTGCCTGTGACGAAGAGCTTCTTGGCGAAGAAATTGAAGGCGAAGAACTGTCATTGAAAGTCAACGAAGGATTCTACAAGGGCAGGAAAGTAGACGGAGAGGAATTAGGCCAACTAATAAATAACTACGGGAACATTAACCTAATAGGAAAAGAAACAGTGGAGATAGCCGAAGGCGAGAAAGGCGAGTTAAGCAAGAAATACATCGGCGAAGTGCCCCACGCTATAATAATAACTATGAGCAGGTGAAAAAATGGGTAAGAAGAAAAAAGACCAAGAAAACCAAGTTATAAGAGTAAAGACCCCGAGAGATAACCAGGTGATCTGCAAAGTCATCGAAAGACACCGTGGAAAGAGAATGAGCGTGGAATGTACCGATGGAAACAGGAGAATGTGCAGAGTACCAGGTAAAAAAAGAAGAGGCAGGGCAAAGAAGATGTGGAGAATGATCAAAAGCGGTTCCTATGTATTAGTAGAGCCCTGGAGCATAGAAAGCGACGATAAAGGCGATGTAGTTTGGAAATACAGTAACCGAGCTGTTAACTGGCTTAGAAAAAGAGGTTACTTGAAGGATCTTGAGTAGCTAACAAGTTAAATGAAGCACTGCTACGACATCTTTGTCTTCTTCGACCATTTTATTGAATATTCTGAATGCTCTATCAGTTTTCTTCTTTATTACTTCTACTCCCTGGTTTTCCAGAGCTCTACGGGTCTCTGGAAGCAGGTGAAGTCTTCCTTGAGTTCCTTTACCTATTATGAATACTTCTGGTGGTTCCTCTATGATCTTTTCTACGTCTTTCTTGTGTACGGCGTGTCCTTCGTCTCTCCACCATTCTCCTTCGACGTGATCCGAGTAGATGATGACATCGTCGGTGTATTCCTCTCCATCGATCGTTATTTTCCCGTATTCATAATCGTCTATGTGAACCATACGAGTAAACTAAGGAAAGCAGTGTAAATAAACCCCCGTGGATATTTTGTAGAAAGGTTTTTGCCAATATTTATAAACAGGGAAATGCAAAAACATAATTACACAATATGGAGGTTATAGTTATGAGCAAAACAGGCAAACTCGAACAATGGATAGGGGAAATAATCGACAAAGACCCTGAATACAGGAAGAAAGTCATCTTAGATCTCAAGAGCCAGTCTCAGCAGTTCGAAAAAGCAGTTGGAAAAGCAAAGAAGAATGTTAAAAACATAGGAGAAGCTTACAACGAAGTTCAAAACCTCCCAACTGACCTAAGTAGAGATAGGACAGGCAGAGCAAATGAACACCTGGATGAAGCTATCTTCAAGTCATCAGTCGCAGATAAAGAACGAAGGAATCTACCTAACCTACCGAAAGAAGAAAAAAGATTAATGCAAGTCGAAGGAATAGCAAACATGGTACTTAGAAAAGAACGTGAGAAGATGGAGAAAGAGAGAGAAAAGAAAAGAAGAAAATACACATGGTAAATCGAGAGAATGTGAAGTTTCAAAAAATTTATATAACTTTGAACAACTTATTAAAATGGTGTGAAAATGACTGAATTAGAAAAACCGAAGGTTTTGGACGAAGATAAATGGGAAGAATTATCGGAAGAAAGTAAGGAAAAAGCAGTGAAAGGATATGAAGATCTCAAAGACGCCACAATAAGAGACCTATTTCCATAAAGGAACCCCAAAGCCGCTAAGTCGCATAGAAAGAGTAAACCCACATCCAGATAGTCCTTATAAAACTGAATTAAGCTATTTCTCCAAATAGTCTTTTACTTAGAATCAGGACCTAAACACTTAAATTGGAGATGCAGGGGAAGGGATTCGAACCC
>JAWOCK010000045.1:0-8092 GCA_046483845.1 Thermoplasmatota archaeon
TAGAGGAGACAACACTGAGATGGCCGGGTCACCTAGAAAAGATGAAGGTCTTGAACGACCATGTCTTTTCATACTGGATATCCTCAATGACCGGGGGGTCCGGGACCTGGACGATGGTGATGGTCGCGTCCAATTCGGCCTGGAACTCGCCGTCGGAGGCGGTGAAGGTCAAGACCTTGGTCCCGGACCAGTCCTGTTGCGGAACTATTGTGGCAATTTCATCGTCTATGGTGATCTGGAAGGAGTTGTCTGGGAGATGGTCCAATTCCAGGGTGTCACCGTTCGGATCGCTGAAGATGCCCCGTAGGTCACAGACGATCTCCTCGTCCTCGTATCCCTGGAGTTCGATGTGGTCGATCCTGGATACCGGAGCCATGTTGATACCGGTGACGTTGATGGTGTAATTGCGCTGGTCCGACCCTCCGCGCCCATCGCTGACCTCTATGGCGATCCAGTGCTTTCCTATGTCCTCGATATTCGGGACACCTGATAGCTCACCGGTCAGAGGATCAAGCTCGATGAATATGAGGTCGGTGCGCATTGAAAACAACAGTTCATCCTCGGTAAGGTCGATATCATCCGCTTCCACAGTGACCGAATATGGCTCATCATACCGGGCATCCGGTAGGATATCCGTGATCATCCCGGGAGGATCGTTCACATCCTCAACGGTAAATGTGTAGTTTTTCCAGGTGGAGCCCCCTCTACCATCGGTGACGCTGATGTTGCACCAGTAGAAGCCAACATCAAAATTATCTGCAGTGCCCGATATGCTGGAATTTTCCCTGTTCAGTTCCAGGAAAGAAGCGTTGGTCGTAAGCGACCAGTCAAGCACATCCGAGGTGGGGTCCTCATCGATCGCCTGCAATCTCTGGAAGAATGGCTCGTCCTCTTTTATTTCCGTTATTGGGTTTGTGATGATCTCGGGGTCATCATTGGTATTGTTCACCACCAGGGTAAGGTTCGAATAATCGCTTGCTCCGCGCCCGTCCTCTGCCGATATGTTGACCCAGTGTGAGCCCACGTCTTCATTTCCAGGGGCCCCGGTGAGTATGCCTATGTTTTCATCAAATGAAAGACATTTGAGGTCTGAAGTGAAGTACAAGCGGATCCTGATATCGGTTGGGTCCGGATCGGAGCACCTGCACTCAAAACTGTTCAGCGAATCCTCTTCGAAATAGATGGTTCCCTCCTCCATTATCGAGGGTGCATGATTGCTCTCCCACCTCAGGAAAGGATAGGTCCTGTTATCCACCATGTTCCAGATATGCTGCAGTTCCCAGTCTGTACCTAAATAGGTTTGTATATCCAGCATTTCATCAGTGGTCCTTCCCTCGCCACCTTCACTGTAGGTCCATCCCGAACCTCCAGTATCCCAGAAACAACTGTTGCATACGGTCTCATCGTTGCTGGCTACAAGGCCTCCACCGTCGTAAGGACCGGTATCGACATACCCTGTGGAATAGCAGTTGTTCATTGTGGTGCTTATGGCTTCACCTATGCCCCCTCCCACTTTCTTGCTCCCTTTGATATGACCCGTTGAATATGAATTGTTGATCACTGCATACCAGGACCTCCCAAGCAAGCCCCCTACTCCATTTCTCCCCTGTACATTGCTGGTTGAACGACATCCGTTTATTTTTCCGACCGCCCCGTAAGGCACAGCATCTCCGACGAGCCCTCCGGTTCTATTCTTACCGTGAACAGGGCCTTCCGCGGAGCATTCGTACAGCTCCGCATCCCAGATAGTCCCCATCAATCCACCGACATCCCCCTCTCCATAAATGATACAGTCCGATGAACAGTTGAAAGCAGCTCCTATGTACTTCTGGCCTACCAATCCTCCTATGATATGCTCTCCCGTGACCTTTCCCGAACTATGGGAGCTGATTATCGTACCACCGTCGCTTCCCACCAATCCTCCGGCTATGGCCCTACCTGCGACCAAACCGAGGAAGCTGCAGTTCTCGATTATACCGTAGTTATAACCTGCTAGTCCGCCCAACGTGTCGTTGTATTCCGTCCCTTCTACATATCCCGAGGATGAACAGTGGGACATTGTTGAATCCTCCTGTCCACCTATCAGACCTCCGATACAGCTTTTACCGAAGACATGGGCTGTATTGTGGCAGTTCAAGATCTTTGATGAGATCGAAATTCCCACCATTCCACCAACGCGTCTGTGACCTGAAACCAGAGTGGAATCCCCCGCCATGGTGCAGTTGGCGATCAGTGAATCCAACGAGTAACCGACCATGGCTCCCACGTATTTGTATCCCGAAACATTGAAATCGATGATGGATACGTTTTGGATAATGGAGCCGGATACATAACCGAAAAGACCGAAATATAAACCCTCGTCGAAGATCAGATCGAGATCATGTAATGAGAAACCCCTTCCGTCGTATTCGGATGATGAGAAATAGGGTATGCTGAAACCGGATTCTGCGGAGAGGTCGATATCAGCTGTCTGACGGAACCTGAACCCTTCGGAATATGTGAAGGGCAGCATGTTCTTCAGGTCCTCCAGGTCGGAGATCCTGTACCATCCACCTAACCGTTCCAGATAATCATCTATGACCAATTCATCACCGGTTCTCCTCCAGGAGCTGAACTGATCATAGTAGATACCATGAAGCAGGGAAACCCTTTTTCCATTGATCGTTGTGTTATCGATGGAGTAGAAGGAGTTTGAAACCGTTCCGAAACTGCCGTATCCCGTGCCTCCTACCAATCCTCCCACATCCTGCAGTCCGTATATCGAGCCTGTGCAGGAGCAGTTCTCGATATGCCCGTTGTTCAAACCGACCAATCCTCCAACCTGACTCTCCCCTGTGATATTGCAGTCAATGAGATGGGTATTCGATACTGTTCCCTCCACTTTTAGAGATGATATCAACCCCACGCCTTTGGTATACGTACGGTCCATGTACAGATCGAAGATAATGTGGCCACTCCCTCGGAGGGTTCCTTCAAAGGGTTCTGATTCCCCGTGAGGTTGAGGGTCATATTCGCCTATTGGATCGAACCCTTCTCCTCCGTTCCAGTGGAGGGTCTCGGAGGCGTCGATGTCATTTACCAGTAAATAATGTGCTGACAGGTTGTCATTGATACGCTGCAACTGGGATACATTGGATATCCGGAAAGGGTCACCGATGCTGCCGTTCCCTCCGTCAAAGAAAATATGGGGCATCTTCTTTTCCAGCCCATCTGCAGTGGAGGTCACTTCTTCATTTAACGGTATGAGCACCCCGTTAAACAATACAAAAACCGATATCATCGATAGTAGCGCTCTCCCGATGCTCCCATTCATCATATTACCAAACTCCCTTCTGTTCGGGGTCACATTGAACTTGCTTCATCTTATCATTATCGGTATATTTCCGAATTACTTTTCTTCCCGCAACATCCTCTCTTCAGCTATGTGCTTATAAGATGCAGGGGAAACCAATTAAATATACCGCCAACATGGTATTCATCGATGGATGAAAAGAAGGCGATATCGGCCCTGAAGCTGGGGATCGTCCTGACCTCGATCTTCTTCGTGATGGAGCTCGTCGGAGGATATGTGTCGGGGTCACTTTCTCTGCTCGGCGACGCCGGACACATGCTCCGCGATATCCTGGCATTGGTCCTGTCACTCCTTGCCATAAATCTGGCTCGGAGGTTCCCCACCGAGGGCAGGACCTTCGGCTACCATCGGGCAGAGGTGATGGTGGCCCTTCTCAACGGGCTCATGCTCTTTGTAATAAGCATCTGGATCTTCAGGGAAGCCATCGACCGCATACGGGACCCCAGGGAGATCGACAGCGTCATCATGTTCGTCGTTGCATTCATAGGTCTCGTGATCAATGCGATAATAGCCTGGAAACTCCACGGGAGCCATGACCTCAATGTCAGAAGTGCTTTCCTGCACGTTCTAACAGATCTGCTTTCCTCCGTCGCTGTTATAATCGCATCTGTCATCATCTTCTTCACCGGCTTCACCATCGTGGACCCGATACTGGGCATACTGATAGGGATCTTCATCCTGATCTCATCGGGAAAACTGATCTGGGATTCTGTCTATATACTCCTGGAGTTCACCCCGAGGAACGTGGATGTTGCGAGGGTGATAGAGGAGATGGAATCCCTTGAAGGGGTGCAGGGGATCCACAATGTCCATATCTGGACCCTTTGCTCCAACATCAATGTGATGGATGCCCATATCCTTACAAATGAAAGGGACATGGCCGAGGTGGAGGAGATCAAGGAGAAGGCCAAGGAGGTTCTACGTGAACAGAACATCGCTCATATCACTCTCGAGTTCGAGTGCCTTGAATGCGGGTCCAGCGACAGGGTCTGCATGATAGAACATTGACCACATCATGTACTAACCACTGGTCTGGACAGGGATGTTCCCCAGTATCAGCCGGGGCTTGATACCCTTCTCCGTTATGACGACCTTGGAGTTCTTTCTGAGCGAGTTCTCGGTGACCTCGTATTCCTTCAGCTTCTGGGCATTGCCGATGAAATACCTCTCCGCTGCCTCATTGACGAGCCTGATGGATTCGGCCTCACCCTGGGCGACACGTATCTTCGCCTCTCTCTGCCCCTCGGCCTTCTGGATGGCGGCAAGTTTCTCCTGTTCGGCGGCCTCGAACTTACCAAGGGCATGGAGCTTCATGGCCCTTCTCTCCTGCTCCGCTGTCTTCTGTTTGTGCATGGCATGTTTGATATCGATAGGGGGATCAATGGCCTGTATCTCGACCTTGGATACCTTGAGCCCCCAGTCATCCGTGAGCCGGTCCAGTACCTTTCTCAGGTTCGCGGATATCCTGACCCTTGCGATGAGGCTTTCGTCCAGGGTCAGCTCCCCGAACTCATTTCTTATATTGGTCTTGGTCAGTTCTATGCAGGCGTTCCTCCATTCATCTATCTCGTAGAAGGACCGCTTTATGTCCTCGACGGTCTCTTTGGGTCTTGCCCACATTATGCCGTCCACCCTGATCTCCACGTTGTCCTTGGTGATCACGGGCTGAGGGGAGATGTTCAGGGTATGCTCCCTGACGTCCCTGACCCTTGTAAGGTCCGAGAACGGCATCTGGAAATGAAGTCCGGGAGTAACATACTTGATGAACTTTCCGAACCTCTCCACTATTCCCCTTTCGTGCTGCCGGATGAAATATATCGGGAACCTGATATTTCTCATTCTTTCACCTGAAATGAGAATATCGACCTTTTGATTATTAAGATTTCCAAATATGGGAGGGATATATGTCCATATATTCAGTTATAGGTCAGAGCCACTTCTTCTTCCTGAAATATATTATCATTCCAATGGTCACCCCGCCCATCAGTGCCAAGACCGCCGGATAACCCCAGTACCAATTGAGCTCCGGCATATTAAAGGGGGAAGCGCCCGGGTCGAAGTTCATTCCATATATGCCGGCTATGAAGGTGAGGGGGATGAAGATCGTTGCTATTATCGTAAGGACCTTCATCACCTCGTTCATCCGATTGCTGACCGATGTCATATAGAGTTCTGTCAGACCGTTGGCGTTATCTTTCATTCCCTCGAGCGTTTCGATTATCCTTACGGTGTGGTCGTAAACATCCCTGAGATATACAATGGTCCGTTGATCGATCAGTGGATTGTCGTCCCTTGTAAGAGAATTCACCACCTCACGCAGCGGCCAGATCACCCTCTTCAAGCCGATGAGCTTCCTCTTTTTGTCATATATTATCTTGAGTATCTCCTGGTCCGGGTCCTTCAGAACCTCTTCTTCGAGGTGCTCCATGGAATCGCTTATCTCTTCCATCAGGATGAAGTACCTGTCCACCAGTGCATCCATGAGGGCATACGTCAGGTAATCGGCGCCCGCTCCCCTTATCCTCCCCTTTTTGCCCCTTATCCTGTCCCTCACGTGATCGAAGACATCACCTTTTCTCTCCTGGAACGAGATCACGAAGTCCTTCCCCAGCACCATGCTGACCTGTTCCTGCTCCATTTCGCCACCTCCGCTTCCTCCCATCAGCATCTTCATGACGATGAAGATATGGTCCGAGAAGAACTCCACCTTCGGCCTCTGCTCCACGTTCACGATATCCTCCATTACCAGCGGGTGTATGCCGAAGAGCTCTCCCACTTCCCCGAGAAGCTCCATATCGTGTACCCCGTCTATATTGAGCCAGGTGACCGTAGGGGATTCTTTGAACGGGACACATTCCCTGAGGTCGCTCACCTTTTTTTCCTTGAATCTGTCCAGGTCATAGTCCAGAAGCGTCATCCGAACACTTTCCTTGCGCTCCTTCCCGGTGTAGACCATGGAACCAGGCGGGAGTCCGACCTTCTTCTTCTTGGACCTCTTTTTCATATTGGGTTCCCCGGGACCATATGTGAATTGTCTCTATTTATATTTTCAAATCCGGACCTTTCCGGGATAAATTGAAAGAAACGTCCAATATGTCATTTTGTACTGATGTCGGTCTGTATTGGATATTGTGGAGATGGACAGAGGTGCTGTCTCCATTCCTCCGCCATTATACAGGTTCTCCATGCCCCGATCTCAAAAGATGATTAATATCTCCTAGACCCTTCTCCCATTCAGGTGTGATGATCGTGACCGAAAGGGACCTCAAGGAGCTGGAAAGCCATAAATGTCCGATGTGCGGATCCAAGGATGTCTCCTACAAGGTGCATGCATCTCCTCCTTCCAGGGAGATCTGGCACTGCAACAAATGCAATTACGAATGGTATCATTTCTACGATACCGATTGATCCATCGATCATCTGCGGGTAGATCTCCGATCCGATATGCGTATTGGCAATATATTCCGCTCTCCTTACTTTTTCAAAGAACATTTGCGAACATTGAAACATCCTGATCAGAGACGTGAGTGTATATCGATGTTGTCTTCAGGTTCCTGTGCCCGAGAAGTTTCTGTATGTTCAGGATGTTCACTCCTCCTTCCAGGAGATGGGTTGCGAAACTGTGTCTCAGTGTATGAGGTGTGACGTTCTTACTTATGCCGACCCTCTTTGCTGAAGACCTCACTATGAGTTGAATGGACCGATCGGAATACATTCCTTTGGTATTTCTCGAAATGAAGACAGTATCCATTTCCGCTGTCCCCTTCAGTAAAAGCAAACCATCCTTCAACCTTTCATGCAGGAACAGGATCCTTTCATTTCCTCCCTTGGTGCATTTCAGATGTATGAGGTTGCGGTCGAGATCGATATCACTCCATTTCAAGGTCCTTGCCTCGTTCGATCTGAGTCCTCCGTAATAGAGTGCCATGAGCAGTGCTTTGTGCTTCAGGTTCAGGGTCCCGTCGATCATCCGGTGGACCTCCTCCCTGGAAAGGACCACGGGGAGCTTCGCCTTCCTCTTGACGAGTGGAAGCTCCTCAGCAAATTTCTTTTTCAGGACCCTCTTGTGGAAGAATGAAAGAGAGAAGTAAACGGACCTGACCGTGGACCTTGACCATCTTTTTGAATTCGTTATGAGATATCTTCGGGGGGAGAGCCCGGACCAAAGGAATCTCTTAACGTTCCCTGAATACGCCTTCATCGTTGCTCTGGAAAACCCTCGAAGAAGCATCTCTTCATCGAGTATCTCCAGCAATTCTTCATTTGATCTTTCACAACCGTTCAAAACATACATATATCCACCATCTTATTATTGTTCATAGGGAACAATAGCAGAAGAAGAGGTGATACAAATAATCGAAAGTGGGAGATCTCCGGAGGTATGGACATCTGAATGCGATCGATGAGGGAGCGCAAGGTCCTGCATCCCCTCCTTCGGAGAGGGCCCCTGAATTTCGGCATAACTCCATTAAGCTCCGGTTTACCGAAAGTATTCTTCGCTTAATAGGAGTTATAAGAAATGGGGCAAAAAGTTAGAGTAAACAGTTTAAGGAGTGATCTAGATGAATAATATTGTTTTGACAGAAGAAAAGGAAACCTTACTTATACCATTATTAGGAAAAGCACAGGAAAACAGGAAGCAAAACCCAATACTAACTGATAAGAAAGCTGCTGAAATTGTTGCAAATTGAATATGACTTTAACTCATTAAAAATTTCCGAAAAGACAAACATAATGATG
>JAWOCK010000064.1:0-18156 GCA_046483845.1 Thermoplasmatota archaeon
GTCCTGAATATCTGGGACATGGACAATCCCTGCACGTGCTCGCGGACCACCATGTAGATGATCAAGAACATTATGAACAGAAGGCCCAGGATGCCGGGGACCATGGACGGGTTCCCGAATATCTTTATCGGGAGCCCAACCACGATTATTACCGCCACGATCACTCCGAGTACCGCCTCACCTGCCACCAGACCGGCGGCGAAGAGAAGACCTTTGTTGAAGGTCTCCTCCTTGTTCTCTTTGATCTTCTCATTCAACTGCTCCCCGGACAGCCCTGCTGCGTCGTAGAGCCTTGTCTTACCTGCTACTATCTTCTGGGATATCCATCCGAGAAGACCTCCGATGGCTATCGGGGTGGTCAGAGTGAAGGGGAGATAAATACCGATGGCTACCGCCATCACCGGAAGCTTCCTCCATATCAGTATGGCTGCCAGAACGACACCGATGCCGAACATGATGTAGTTGAAACCTCCTCCGAAGATGGCGTCCACTGTGGACCCCATTATGACAGCCTGGGGAGCAGGCAGGGCAGGACTACCTATCTCGAAGGCCTCTGCCAGGACCGCCACCACGAAAGGTATCGCAAGCGCCCCCACACCCACGCCTATGAAACGCCCCCACTGGATCCGTACAGGGGTTGCCCCAAGGATCTGTGCGGTCTTCAGCTCCTGCATCGAATCCCCGGCGATAGCCGCGCTGCAGCACACGACCGCGGCAACCAATATGGTGGCTCCCATGGGGTCGCTCAGGTTCGAAAGCCCGACGGCGGAGAGGCCAAGCAGAACGAAGGCGGTAAGCACAAGGGTGGTTATCGTAACCGATGATATGGGATTGTTGGATGAACCCACGATCCCTGCCAGGTATCCTGCAACCGCTGTGAAGAAGAACGTGGCGATCATCATGACAACTGCAAGGATGATCGAGGTAAGGAACTCTCCCGTGACACCGAGATATATGCCCACCACCACGATGAATATGATCCCAAGATAGATGGGGGACACGTGAAAGTCGCGCTCGGTCCTGATAGGGGCAGGCTCCCCGGCGGCGGACTTCTTGCCACCCAGAGTCTGCTTTATGCTCTGCACCAGGGTCTTCCTCATGGACCAGAGGGTGTAGGTCCCGCCCGTCAGCACCGCACCTATGCCTATCCATTTGGTCTCCTCGAACCAGACCTTCATGATGGCGTCGACGCCGGTGTAGTAGATCTCCATTCCCGTTATGGGGTCCTCATAGGTCCAGTTGTTGATGTATCCGATGATGGGAAGCGCTATCACCCATCCCAGTATGCCGCCGGAGAAGACGATGAAGGAGATCTTGGGGCCTATGATATAGCCCACACCGAGCAGTGCCGGGGACACGTTGACCCCGCCGAAGAGCTTGATCCTGCTGGTGGCCGAGGGGAACACGCCCTGTATCTGCTCCTTCCAGAGGCTAAGACCCGAAGTGGACGCGAACTTCATGAAGCCACCTATACCGGCGGCTATTAGTATGTAATAGATACCGCGTCCCCCCTTCTCCATGGCCTTCAGGACCTCTGCGGCGGCCACCCCCTCGGGATAGGGGAGGTCCAGGTCCTCTATGAATACCTTCCTCAGAGGTATGGTGAACATGATGCCGAAGAGACCGCCCACCAAGGCGATGATCACCATGATGCCCAGGTTCACAGGGTCTATCAGGCTGCCCCAACCGGCGGCCTCGTTGCCAGGAAGGGACCTGATTATCAACATGGCGGGGAAGGTGAATATTATCCCGGCTGCCAGGGCCTCTCCGGCGACGCCTATGTTCTTGGACATGTTTATCTCCAGGATGTTGCCCTTGAAGATCTTCAGTATGGCAAGTGCAAAGACCAGTGACGGTATGGTTGCGGATACCGTCATTCCGACGAAGAGACCCAGATACGCATTGGCAGCTCCCATCACCAGTGTTATCAGGATACCGACGATGATGGCCTTCATCGAGAACTCTGGCATATCCCTCTCCGCAGAGATGTACGGTTCAAAATGGTCCTCCATCAGGACTCCTCCTCTTCATTGATATCGTAGTACTCGTATTCCACGGAGAGGGAGAAATCATTGCCTCCGTCCGAAAGTGCAATGAAGCCGGGGCCCAGCTGGGGCGTCCACATCCCGGTTGAGTCAAGGGAGATCTCCACGGTCCAATTCCCGGTTCCTGCCGACCCGCTGTCAAGCCGCTGGTTGAGGACCGTGTCCTCCATCGAAAATGAGATCTCTATCACACCGGATCCCCCCACCGGATTTGAGGCCGTATCCGAAGATGAGTTGCCGTCAGGGGACAAGACCTTTAAGGAAAAGGTGTCCGGTTGGTTCTCGTACCTCCTTATCCTCGGAATACCGGGTGGATCGCTCTCGTCCTGCCAGGAAAGGACCGCGGTCATGTTCTTTACCACCCTTCCCTCCTCGGGGATCATTACCGTGGCGCTCTCCCCTTCCTCGAGCTCGCCGGACTCCGCGCTGCTGGCTGATCGCAGCTGCATATCCTCGAAATAATTTGCGTATCCATCATCGTCTCCGGAGGTATCGGATACAACTTCCCCCTTGAGAAGGACAGATGTGAGCAACATTAGCAAAAGCACGGCGATCCCGATATTCCTGACCTTCCTGTCGTTGCTGTTCATTGAACCACCACGGACCGGTTTGGCCGAACCAGGAATGGGTAATCGGGATTGCCATATAAAGTTTCACCGCCCGTCGCTCATATGCCAGCGGAATGTTCCGGTTATCCGGCGCGGACGTTCCTATTCCTCACCATCCTCCCATTCCGACTCCACCTCGTCGTACTCGATGCTCTCGATCTCCTTCCTGGCCTTCTTTCTCTGGTTGGCCGCATAGAACACCGCACCTATGATGATGAGCACCACCACAATGATGATCATGGCGATGATGAGCCAATTATCTTCGTCTTCACCACCGCCGTCGGTGGTATCCTCGGTCTCCTTTACCTGGACGGATCCGGTCCAGGTATCGGCCGCCGGTCCTCCCGGGACCCCCACCGAGATGGAGATCGTGTAGGTTCCGGCCTCTTCGGATGTCGCGAGTTCCAGGCTCCAGGTCCCGTTCTCATCCACCACGGTGGTGATCTCCCTGACCGCTTCCCCTTCCTTCATCATCTCCAGGGTGATGGTCCAGCCTGCCGCATCCGAGGCAAAACCTGAGAACTTGACCTGCTGCCCCACCTCCCAACCTTCATCGGTGGCAGGCGTTGCCTGCACCGATCCAAGATTGTGCTCCTTTGAATAGGAAGATGATGTGGTCAGAACCAGCTGGAAGGGTGATTTCAGAGGCTCATCCTCCCTTCCGTAGACACCTACGGGCAGTGTCATGGTGTACTCCGTGTCCGGTATCACGAGCGGATGGATCACCAGTTCCGTTGGGGTGGGCCACTGGAAAGAGATCCCATTTGGTTCCGGATCAAGGTCCAGGCCCTCCTGGAGCAACTGCTTTCTCACCGGGAAGTTGAAGGAGAGTCTTATAGGATCATCCAGCGCGAAAGAGTCCGTATCGTCCGGGGAAGGTTCCAGCACGGATATCCTCATCGCCGGAGGCTCCACCTTGAAAACGGTGACATTCCCCAGCGGAAAGACCGGATACCCGTTCTCCTGGAGGAGCTCCTTTGATATCTCCACCCTGTAGACCACATTGCTCATGAGATCGTTCTTCGGGGTGAATATTATCGTCCTGTTCTGGTCTAGCACCTCGTAGGTTCCCGGTATAGGTGCACTGGAGGATTCGGGTATAACGGATATCTGCCTGGACCAGTTGCCCTCATCGGGAACAATGATGGATCTCATAAGGTCGATGCGCACCTCCGTGGAGGGGTCCACGTTCCCGGAGCCAGGCATCGGATCCAGCGAGTACCAGCCATCCATATGGTAGAGGACGATCTCCCCCACCTCGTGCACCTCTCCGGGTCCTACCTCCAACTCCCTCGAGAAGGAGCCGTATCCGTAGACCGAACCGTTGATGACAATATCTTCCATCAATGACGGGGAGGACAGGTCCACTGTAATGTTGAACCCACCCTCATCATCAACGGTATCCGAGAAGGGACCGAAGGTGATCTCGAACCCCTCCAGGACCATGCCCTCGAATAGAAGTGAGCCGTTGAGGTAGGAGAGCTCCAGATCGGGCGTCCTCATGTTCAGAGATATATCCCTCCAGATGAGCTCTTCCATGGAACCTTCCGCCCTGAGCTCCGAACCCAGCACGACCTTGTAGAATGATTCCATTCTGAGCCTTGGAGGATTTAGTACGTAGGTGAGATTATCCCGCTTCTCCGGTGGAGTGACATCGACCTGCTCCAGGGGACTCCATTCGTCATCGGTCCTCCACAGAGTGACGTTCATCGAGGAAAAGTGGATCGGTTCCGGGACATGGATAAGAACATTGGTCCGAGGGTCAACGGTACCATCACCGTTGACATGTGAGGGTTCCATCCAGACCGGTATCTGGTCTTCTATCAAGGTTACGTTGAGATATGCGGTCTCCTCCTGGTACACAACCGACATGTCGTCCCTTATGGAATGGTGGTCGGCACCTATCCTGACGATCACCGCCCCGGTCCTGACCCGGGGGAAGGACACCCTGCCCTCGGGACCGGTGGTCTCGTTGAACAGGCCCGGAGGAATGGTTTCGTCCTTTATCTTCACCCACGCATCTTCCAGCGGCTTATCATCGGACATTACATTGACCTCGAGGGACCCCCATGGTCTCGGGTCCACCTCCATATCCTCGAGGGTCTTGATCTCGCCCTTGGAGACCGTGAAATCGTTCAATGTCGAGGCTTCGTACAGGAAGCTCCGGGGAACATCGACCCTGTAGGTCCCATGGGGGATGATGCTGAAATGATAATGGCCGGTGGAATTGGTCAGGCGGACCTGGTCCGCGATGATGACCTGAACATTGGGGACAGGGGACCCGTCCGAGGAGCTTACAACCCTCCCGAATACCTGACCCGGGGGGAGTTCGGTCCGGAAACCTATCTCCATTGCCCTCCATAGAGGATAGATGCCCTCTTTGGTTTTCAACCCCGTATCCAACCTTATCCTGTAGCTCGTGTTGTATTCCAGCGGCTCCAGCGGATCGATGGCCGCTTTTCTGTTTTCGTCCTTTGCGGCAAGTACGAAGTCGATCGGGACCTCTCCGTCCACCTTCCACAGCTGATAATTGGTGCTGTCGGTGATCGAGATCGGGTCCATTTCCCGTTTGAAGTTGATGGTCAGGTTTTGGGTGGCGTTGATATCGCTCTCATCACCGACCAGGGAGAACGGCCATGGTCTCTCCTCCAGGCGGAAGGTCACAAGCATGTCACCTCCCCTCTGAACACGAACATAGTCATGTTCTTCGGTATCGGCAAGGGGCTGGAAGTTCAGTTTGGTCACGGCTATGGTGGTGTTCACGGACCTTATTCCATTGAACACCACTTTCCCGGAGGCGTCCGTGGCCTTTGCAAGGGGAAAGGGTGCATCAGGGAACCCAGGAGGATAGACGAGCTCCACCCTTGCATTTTCGAGGGGCTCTCCGCTGGAAGCGTTGATGATCTCTATGGTGAGGTTCGATAGCGGCTCTGTGAAGACCTCGAGTAGGCCATTGGGGACCCTGGAGACATTACCGGAGTAGGTAACATTATCGAAGATGTACCTTTCCTTGCCTGCCACCGGGGTCTGATAGTAATCTCCGATGATCTCAACGTTGAAAGGAGAATATTCCTGATCTGCGCCCCATGTGTTCGAATCCACGGTGATGTTGAAGTTGCCCGCGGGGCCCGTGGTCCCGTTGTAATACTTCAGCACGGGCTGCCCGCCGTTCGGCGTATATATGCTCTGGCAGGAAACGTTCACGCCCATGGTTGTATTATCCACCCTGCCAACGATCCAGGCGTCAAGGGTTCCCAACGGTCGATCATCAACCACGGATGGTCTTGATACCGCAGGATGCAGCATTCCAAGGCCCAGGAAGAAGACCAATAACAAGACGAACATACAGGACAACGGATCCCTCTTCATCTTCATACCTCCAGTTCTTCATGTTCTATTGCGGATCGACTATTTAATGATGGAATGGATTAAGTGCTAGTCCTCTTCCTCGAGCTCCTCTATCTCCTCAAGTTCTTCCTCTTCCTCGAACTCCTCTTCCTCCATTGGCTCATCCTCCTCCAGCTCCATCTCGGGCTCCTCCTCTTCCAGTTCGTATTCGTCCTCATCTTCCAGCTCCATCTCCTCCTGATCAGAGAAGTCGTATCCACACTCACCGCATACCTCATCCTCGGGATCAAGCATTTCTCCGCATTTCGGACATCTGTACGCCTCCTCCTCGAACTCGGCACCACAGTGAGGACAGACCGTATCTTCGGGTCCCACCAGATTATGGCACTCAGGACATTCGAACTCTTCCTTCAGTTCTTCCTCAATGTCCTTCTTCTTCGACTGGGTGTACAGGAACACGGCCAGGAAGATGATCACCAGAACGAATACGGCGATGACCAGGTAGAGCCACCATTGGCCGCCTGCACCGCCGTTTTCATCCCCTTCCGCAAGGATCAGTGACCTCGTGTACTCATTGATCGGAGCATTCTCCTTGGAAGGGTCGGTTATCCTGAACAGGATGGTTATCTCCCCTTCCTCCTCTCCTGTGAAGTCAAGGTTCAGCTGTCTTTCCTCAAAACCCGCAATGGTGAGATTCGACAGAAGTTCATACCGAGCATCACCTTCGTCCACCCTCTTGTAGAAGACCTCCAGCCGGATCCCTTTTCCAAGCGGATTGGTGACCGTGATGGTCACGGGTCCGGGTTTTGCGGTGGAGGGGAAGTTCTCGGTGACATATACATCGGGTCTCAAACGGTTCTCTGTGGTGAACTGGAAAAGGAAGTCCTCCTCTATCCTCTCTCCGTTGTATCCGTAAACGCCCGAGGGAATGATCAGCTGATATTCGGTAATGGGTTGGAACTCGGGATGGGATATGTCCACTGACCTTCCGGAGGAGGTCCAATCGAATGTTAGATCGACCCCGCTGCCGTTATCGACGTTCAGAAGCTCTATGGAGGACTCAAGAAGGTCCTGGTCTATCTCGTAATTGGTGAAGTACAGGGTCATCACCACATTCAGGTCCACATTTTCCATGTTTTCCTTGGTGGGCCTCTGCATGATGACCTCGATCGGTGCGAACTCCGTGGTTACCCTCCTTGTCTCCCCCCTTATCAGGGCGGGGAGACCGGAGACCGACATGAGTTCGCGATGGAACTCTCCCTGCTCGAAGTTGGATATTGCAAGTATGTATTCGGTGTTGTGGTCCAACGGTTCCGTGGGGGTAAGGGTCACTGTTCTGTTGTCGCTGGAGACCGAGATATCAAGATCTACGTAGATGGTGGACCTGAGCGTGAAGTTCTCAAGGAGAGTTGCCAGGTCGGTATACTGGAGTTCCACGGAAAAGATGATGTCAATCGACCCGTCCACCTCCATCCTTTCGAGATCATCCTTTGGATAAAGAATCGATATCCATCCGGGGAGCCTCTCCAGACGGAAATCGGTATCGTTCAGGGCCAGACCGTCCCTGAGTATCTGGTTGTCCAAGGTAACCGTTTCAAGACCGAACTTCGACCCGTTGGCGACCACGGAGACACCGGTCAACTCCTTCCGGTCCATTGGTATGTCCAGTGAATAATATCCGTTGGAACCGGTCACCGCACTGCCCAGGACCTCGCCGCCCCACATGACCTTGACCTCTATTCCTCCAACCGGTTTCTCACCAACGTAAACATTGCCGTTCACAGCAGCGGGGATCAAGCCCTCCGTGATGAAGGATATCGAGAGGTCCCTCCATAGTGGGTTTTCTCCCTCGGAAGTGGCTATCTGCTCCTTTACAAGCAAAGTATATTCGGTGCTGTATTCAAGGTCCGATCTGGGATCTACAAACCATCTCCTGTAGGATCCGGTCTCGTTCCTTATGTTCAGTGCCACAGGGACACCCCCGGGTCCGAGGATCATGATATTGTCCACGTTCATGGTCTCGGGATCCATGTCAGTCTGGAGGTCCAGGATGAACCTGCTGTCCACATCGACGGTCACCCCTTCAGTGAGCACTATGTCCACATCTCTGCCCCTGGCCTTGATCTCTATCGGCAGGGGATCCTCGATGAGGGTGATGTTCCATACGGTGAGGTCCTCATCCGCAGGCGGCAGGGAGAAGGAGTCATCATCATAATTGGGATAATAGGCCTTGAAGGGTGTGGAGAGATCCCTCCTGATGTCTTCGAATTCAACCGTGCCGTTCTCGTCGGTGTAAAGCATATCGTCGGTTATGAGGTTGGTGACCATGGCGTCGCCAAGTGGTTCGAAAGATCCCTCCGCCACTACATTGAAGCGGACGGTCCTAACGGGCTGTTTCACCAATCTCAGCGTGTCGATCACAAGGGTCTCCCCCCTGGACAGTATGAACGTCTCCGTTCCTGCCCCTTTGTAGAGATACTCATCTATACCTCCAACGGTGGGGCCGAAGACCTCTATCTCGTGGAAACTGTCCTCCCTGACCGTGAAATTGAATTGTCCGTTTTGCAGCATCATCCGCGGTCCGTTGTCCAGTTTGTAGTAGGAACCTTCGGGGGCGGGTTCCATGGTCTCGTTGACATAGACCGTTCCCGACACATGGGGTGGCTCCAGGTGTGTTGTGAACGAGGTGGTGAAGGTACGCCACAACAATTCGGACCCTGTCAGGTTCTTTACCCGTGGCGTGACCGTGATGGTGTAGGTGGTGTTGTATTTCAGGTCGTTCAATGGGACCAGGTTTACCAGGTCGCCTGTTGGGTTCCAATCATACTGGATATCGATCCTGGATCCGCCTTCCTCTTCAATAAACACCGTGTTCTGGTTCACCGATGCCTGCAGCATCCGGTCGTGGAACTGAAGGAAGATATTGGTCTTGGTCCTGTTGGATTCCACTCCCGTCGACCCCGGGGATGGGGTGAAGCTCTGGAGGAGGTCGTCCTCTATCAGGGTTATCTCGTAGTGGGATACCTTTCCTTCCCTGATCACTCTGTTTACGGTGCCGGTCCCATCCTGTGTGTTGAAGTGATCTTTGTCTATATTGATGGTTACGTTGTTACTTGTGTCTCCTGGAATGTTATCCAGACCGATCTGGAGGTCCTCCACCAGTATCATCCCGGACTCGTTGGTCCTCAGTCCGGTTTCCGTCGTGGATCGGGGAGGATGTTTGGGGAAATTCAGACCCACGCCCTCCAGGGGCTCTCCTGAGGTTCCGTTTATCACCTTCAAGGACAGATCGCCGAAGACCCCCTCCGTATAAAAGAGCGTACCGTTCGGGATATGATAAGGCTCCGCAGGGGACTTAGTGAAATTGAACGGCATGGGTATGTTGACCATCCCCCCTCCGGATTCGTTCTTCCCATACCAGTCATAGAGTTCGAACATGAAAGGAAGAGAATAGTCCATCTTATCGATGTCCACCCTGACATGGAACTCCAGGGTGGTCAGGTTCCAGTCACCCGGATATTCCGCTATCCACGGCCCCAATATATCCGCGGGCGGTGTCGCATTGGTGTCGGTGGCCGTGACCGATATGGTCTCGTTCAGATCAAGCTGCATGTAGTTGGACTGGTTTAGCCCACCTATGTATCCGTAGAAATCCCTGTATTCCGCCCAGATGTTGTTCCCATCACGGCTATCCACGGAACTCACAGGGACTGTCATAAATGCTGATAGCAGCATCAGTGATGCAACGGCCAATATTGTAATCCTTTCGGTCCTCATATACACACCTTCCATCATTCTTACCACATTCGGATGGGAAAGACCAGAAAATGATCTTTCCCTCTGCGGATACCTATACTCGATGCCGATAATATATATTATTTGCTGTAGGGTCCCATGATCAGTTATCAATATTCCGTAAAAATGGAATTTGGAAATTACTCCACACAAACGCATCATCAGAAGAGTTATAATACATTTGAGTACATTCAAGTAATATTGAATAGAACAATACTGGTGTCAAAGGGAAGGTAAAAGCAATGAGCGGTATTGAGGATCTTTCCAGATCAATATACATACTGAAGGATGAAAAAAGGAGGCGTATACTGGAAGTGCTGAGAGAAAGGACAGGTGGGGCTTCTTTCAAAGAGATCGAAGAGATATCCAGAATACCCCCTACCACGATCGCTTATCATCTTAAGGTCATGAAAAGGGCGGGTATGGTAAAAAAAGAATTCAGGAACCTAAGTGAAAGGAGGGACTACTCCTTTTACACACTCTCGGATAAGGGAACCTCCGCCTTCGAGATCGGAGAGCTCGCATATCGATCCTCGGGGAGGTCCGATAATGAAGGGATGGCCCAACCCGTAAGGATGTCGATAATACCGTCCAGGTCCGGACCAAGGGCCTTCAGGATAATACACAGAGAGGAGTGATAATTATGACAAGGAACAAAGGAAGGTCCAAAAGGGCCAAGGATACGAAGGTGGTCAGGACCTCGGACCACAGGAGCCATTACGTGACCGGTGCCATACCACAATGGACCGATGAGGACCTCAGGCTGCATTTCTACAACGAGATACTGGAAAGCGATGACGGACCGTATTACATATCCACGACCCAGATAATAATGCCAAAACCGGCGCTTCAGAGATTGATAGATACGCTCAAGAAGGCATATCTCTCCGAGGGGAAAAGATCAAGGACGGAAATAACTTCCATACCCTTCGAGACCGCGGCTACGGTGGATAAGGAGGTCCTGGAGGGCGAAAAGAAGACACCGCAAAAGAAGGTACAGAAGATCAGAAAGAAGTAGTTGGGCCCAGGGCTTTCTCCACAGCGTCCTTTATGGCGCCGATATCCGCGGGTTTCTCGAGGAGGTCCTCTATCCCCATCTCCCTTACTCTATCCTTTATCGATTCATCGGCGGTCAAAAATAATATCCTCTGGTCCTTGTTGGTCTCCAGAATGGATGATGCCAGATCGATACCGGACATGATCGGCATCCTGTGATCTATGATCACAAGGTCCGGTTTTTCCTCCATGGAGCGATAGGACCTCAGGGCAACCTCCCCGTTCAATGGCTGGCCCACTATTTCAAGCCCCATGTCCTCGAGTATTATGGCCATTAACTGCTGGATAGTGGGCTCATCATCAACGATCATTACCCCTGCCATGGATCCACCCTCTTTTTTTCCTTCAGAATATCATAGGTGAAAGTCCGGTCAACCTAATTAAATATATTTGTTCCAATGGGTAATTTGATATTCGACCGGGGTTCAAAGGGATGTCATGTCCTTCTTGATCCCTTCGAACACGGAGCTTACAGCATCCGAGAATGTGTCGTTATCCATCTTGGCCATCCTGGCTATTGCAACCCTGCTATCGGCACTACGTATCGCATCCACGGAAACACCCCTGGAAACCGCCGACCGGGCAAGCTCATGGAAATAGAGTATCACCCTCAGCATGTTCACCTGCTTTGTCTCGGGACAGTAAGAATCCATATCGTGGAAGGCGTTCTGCTGGAGAAAATCCTCCCTGAGTGTCCTGGTCGTTTCCAGCGTAACCTGCTGGGAAGGGGGCAGCGCATCAGGTCCCACCAGCTGGATTATTTCCTGGAGCTCGGATTCCTGCTGCAGGAGGGCCATTGCCCTGTTCCTCATATCCAGCCAGTCGCTGGTGATGTTGGAACTCCACCATTCCTCAACCTTATCGAGGTAGAGTGAATAGGACTTCAACCAGTTTATCGAGGGAAAATGTCTCTTGTCGGCCAGGTTCGAATCCAGAGCCCAGAAGACCTTCACTATCCTGAGAGTGTTCTGCGTGACCGGCTCCGAGAAATCACCTCCCGGAGGCGACACGGCCCCGATCACGGAGATCGAGCCCGATCTATTCCCAGATGTGATGCAGTCAACCGAACCTGCCCTCTCATAGAAATTGGCGAGCCTGGACGCCAGATATGCAGGATAACCTTCCTCGCCCGGCATCTCCTCCAATCTACCCGAGATCTCTCTCAGGGCCTCCGCCCATCTTGAGGTGGAATCAGCCATCAAGGCGACATCCAACCCCATGTCCCTGTAGTACTCAGCTATGGTGATCCCCGTATAGACCGATGCTTCCCTTGCAGCAACCGGCATATTGGAGGTGTTTGCAATGAGAACCGTCCTGGACATTAAAGGCTCCTTTGTCCTGGGGTCCTCCAGATGCGGGAACTCCCTCAGAACGTCCGTCATCTCGTTGCCTCTTTCCCCGCAACCTATGTAAACGATCACATCAGCATCGCTCCATTTTGCCAGTTGATGCTGCGTCACAGTCTTTCCGGTCCCGAAACCACCGGGTATGGCGGCGGTCCCACCCTTGGCGATGGGGAAGAACGTATCCAATATCCTCTGTCCGGTCAGCAATGGAGTGTTGGGGTCCTTTTTTACCTTGAAAGGTCTGGCCTGTCTTACAGGCCATCTCTGCACCATGGTCAGCTCCTTCTCATCCTGCGAGGTCCCCACGGTACATATCTTGTCATCCACTGTGTACTCGCCCTTATCTGCTATATAGGATACCGAACCATCAACGCCCGGGGGTACCATTATGCTGTGCTTCACAGCCCCGGATTCCTCCACCGTCCCGATCACGTCACCGCCGGAGACCCTGTCATTCTTTTTCACCACGGGATGGAAGGTCCACTTCTTTTCATGATCCAGTGGAGAAACGGAAATACCCCTTGATATGAAATCACCCGAGGCATCCATTATGGCTTCCAGAGGTCTCTGTATGCCGTCATAGATCATGGACATCAGACCGGGACCTAGCTCCACAGAGAGGGGCTCCCCGGTCCTCCGCACCGGCTCGCCGGGTGCTATCCCTGCGGTCTCCTCATAGACCTGTACAACGGCGGTGTCACCCTCCAGCTCTATTATCTCACCGATGAGCCTCTCCTTACCCACCATCACCACATCATACATCCTTGATCCGCTCATGCCCGATGCTTTGACCACTGGTCCGGCGATCATCTCGATCATTCCGGCGACATTTTCATCTTTTCCGGTCATATGATAGACCTCCATTGAACCATGATTCGATCATCATCTCTCATCTCCCATACCCTTTATAGCACTGGACGGGTCCAGGCCCACCGCCCTTTTTATAAGATCGGTGGCCCGTTTGTCCTCCTTCTTGCCGGGCATGACCACCACCACAGGCAGCATCATGCCACGGGACCTCTTCTCAAAAAGCTCATGGGACAGTACAGATCCGCATCTCCTTGACAGTATCATAAGACCCTTCCCGGAGGATATCATCTCCCTGTACCATTCCTTCAGTGGCCCGTCATCATCCTTGGGATCATATATGTGGATCTCCTCCACCCCGGCCAGGTTGAGACCCAATGCCACATCCTCCTCCACTGCAGCACAGATATCCATCCGGGTCATGTCATCAACTCCTCCATGACCAAGAGCTCCCTGGTCCTTTCCGGGCTCCATCCGGAAAAGGTTCCCTGGTAAAGTGTCCGCAGGTTCTTCATCTCCATCTCCTTGCTCACCATGAACCGGATGGTGGGTCCCACATTGGACACATATGAGTTCGAGAGACCTATGGATCCGTTAAGGATCATCCTGTCCAGGTTGACCTCAAGGGCATCTATTCCCTTGTCCGGGTCTCTCTTGAGGAAGGGTTCCAGATGGGTCCCGTTAAGGACCGAAAGGGCCTCTCTCAATGTTGCCGATTCGACCATCTGGTCCAGGAGGGGTACGCCAATGGTCCCGCCCCTCGTGTAGAGAGCCGCCCGTGTCTCGTCCCGGGTCCTTCCCAGGACCTTTGACCTGGCGATGTAATGCAGGTTGTAGCGGTCTATCATGATGTCGGCAAAGTGTTTCGCACCTCTCCTGGACCCCATGGAAAGGTCGCTTACATCCACCAGCTCGTCCAGAACGTACCTGTCCAGGACCGAATCTATCTCGTCCAGTCCCATCTCCTCATCCTTGGTCAGAGGAGATATGGCGTCGCCCACCTTCCATCCCTC
The DNA here is from genome assembly GCA_046483845.1 of Thermoplasmatota archaeon. GTDB lineage: Archaea > Thermoplasmatota > Penumbrarchaeia > Penumbrarchaeales > Penumbrarchaeaceae > JAYEPK01. The sequence continues at coordinate 14,019 of JAWOCK010000064.1, forward strand.
AAGGACCTCCATTGCCTGAGGAAGGTCCCTGGAGGAAAGGAACTGGGATTCCAGGTCCTCATCCAGAAAACCAACGGGATAAAGAGGCTCCTTTCTCCTCCCCACCAGTCGAAGCAGTCTCTTCAGCTCCTCCACCTCCCAGATATGTATATAGGAGTTCACCAGCGGCCTGATCTGGTCCGGGGAGCCTTTCTTCAGGGAGTCGAGCGATGCATGGAACGAATGCATCAACCTTCTGTCCGCTTCCCTGAAGGAAACGGGCTCCTCCCCTGGCGAGAGGTCGCCCTGTATCGATTTATGGAGGGCTGAAGGTTCCTTTATGTCCACCAACGGGAGGAGCTCTTCCCTTGCCACATATGGATTCCCGATGGTGGAAAGTCTTGCATTGTGGTAGGAGTACTGGCCCATCTGGATCAATTTCCTCACGCCGAACACCGAGGCTGCTATCCCCACTGTGGCGCTTACGCCTATCACGGCGATCATTGGTCCGGATATATCCATCACTTTTTACCACCTATTCTTCAGGGAAGAGCGTATGTGCTATGATCTCCCTCAGATCATCTTCCTTCCTATCGAGCAGGCCGTGGAAGGTCATGTCCAGTACCTTCTGCCCGTTACTGTTGACGGCTATGAAACCTCCCAGCAGGTCCGTTGCCCTGTACCTCTGCAGCTGCGGCTCCTCCTCAGCGGCCTCGCTTACCAAGGGGCCCACATCGTGCATTTCCGAGATGATGCGGCGGTCCACATCCCTTACGGGATAGATGCTCATATCTTCACCGAGGATGTCCTCTGAATCCCTTACAAGACCGGAAAGATGCTCCTTTAGGTCCTCCTGGGAAAGATCGAGTAAGGAGGACCTGATATTGTATATTGTCTCCCAGATGAGATCCTCCTTTATGGAGAGCATCGCCTGTCTTGCCTTTCTCCTTCCGTCGCTTATGTAGATGTTCCTGGTATTGGTCAGGTCCCTCCGGAGTCTGCGCTCCCTCTCTTCAAGGTCCTTTCTGATCTCCCTTTCGGCATCTTCCAGGATGGAACTTGCTTTCTCCCTGGCCTCGGCCAGATAGCCCCGGGCTTCCCTATCGGCCTCATACCGTATCCTCTTGATTATCTGTTCCAATCCCATGAACCTCACCAAGCCTCATCAGCCCAGCATTCCGGAAGCCAGCAACAGGAATATAGCCACCAGGAAACCGAAGATGGCCATGGTCTCCGACATTACGGAGAATATCACACCTTGACCGAATACCTTGTTGTTCCTGCCGAAGGCGGCCGCTGCGGCCGCTGCGGTCATACCCTGTGGTATGGCTGAAACCGAAGATAGGGCGATAACAATACCTATTGCAAGGGCTCCCCAGCCAACGTAAGGACTGTTCAATATAGCGATCTCAGGGCCCCCCGTTAGACCGGTGAAGAAAAGCACCAGAATTGAGACCAGAAGACCGTATATGCCCTGGGTCATGGGAAGTGCCTGATAGACGATGAGTCGTCCGAACTTGTCCGGTCTCTCCGCGGCAACGCCCGTTGCACCGGCGCCGGCCAGACCGATCCCGATGGATGACATTATGGCCGCAACGCCCATGGCAATGGAGACCCCTATGAACACAAGCATACGGTTATCCTTGACCCTGATCGAATCCTCGGGGTTCGAAGGGTCCGTATATTTCAGGAACTCCTCGATATTTGTCATACCGTCCCCATCAAGGTCCTGGTGGGCGTCGTTCTCACCAACCGTCAGATTGTAGTTCTTTTCCCAGTTATCATCCATACCATCATGGTCCGTATCCGTTTCCGGTACCCTCTCAGCATCGGCGCCCATGGTCAGGGCACCTGCTGCAAGCAGAAAGACCGCGACCAATCCCGTTACGAGAAGTGGCATCTTTTTCATGGTTCATACCTCCTGTTCAATGCAAGATATCTGATGTTTCTCATGGTGAACTTCATTTTCCGTGGACCCCCTTGTTACCTCCCACGTAACGGCTCCTGGAGTAATGTCTTTCGATACCGAAAGGATCGAACAGTTCCCCGCCTCCTTCGTAGAACCTTCCGAAGAACTCCACGAACTGGAGCCTTATCGAATGAACGGCGGCTCCCAGGGTCTGGAGCAGCATATTGAACACATGGAGAACTATCAGGAGCACCGCCACCACGGGTATCAATATGACGGAGACATCCACCAGCATCTCTCCGACGATGTTGAACGCCATTGCCAGGCCGAAGGTTGAAAGACCCAGGGCAAGTATCCTCGTGTAGGATATCCAGTCTCCCACCAGGCCCTCTATATCGAACATGAACATGAAACCGGCCTCGAAGACAAGGAGCAGGGTCCCGCCGAGAAAGAGCAGGCCACCGAAGAGCGGAAGCTGTCCCGCGAGCTCCCACCAGCCGAACAGTATGCCCCCAAGGAATATCACCGCACCACCCTGGATCAGCATCCAGGAGAAGGTTCCCTTTATGAAACCCCAAATATTCCCCTTCTTCATCCTGTCGTAACCAAGGAGAAGAAAGCCAAGGTTCAGCTGGAGGAAACCCAGCCACAAGGATAGCTGGAAGAGCAGCATGGGGTCCCTGAGTGTGTCGTAGGGAAGGTCCATCCCGAGCAACGTGAGCGAGAAGAGCTTGCCCTCGGGATCACCCATTATCAACCTGGGTACCAGATCACCGAAGAACGAACCCATCCATATTCCCGCCAGTGTGGTGGCCCCGCCCATGAGGATCCCGAAGGAACCTACCATCCTCAGGGTCTCACTGGACCTTCCCTTGAAATATATGTAGACTGACGGTATTAGCATCAGCAGACCGTATCCCGCGTCCCCCAGCATGAGTCCGAAGAACAACACGAAGGGCACGGATATGAATATGCTTGGGTCTATCTCGTTGTACTTGGGAACTGCAAACGTATTGGTCAAGGGCTCGAAAAGAGAGCCAAAACCGCTGTTCTTCAGTCTGGTAGGTACCTTGTTCTCCTTTATCTCAGATGCACTGGGCGGCCTGGATCCGATATGGAAGCTTCCCCCGGTAGAGGTCAATATTACCTCTTTTAGATCTTTCATCCTGCTCTCGGGCACCCAACCGGAGATCCTTGAGGTATAAACGGTACTGCCCGTGGAATCCTTCATCCTCTCCTTCTCGATCTCGATCCCAAGTACTTCGCTCCACCCCCTGGCTGGGTTCAGGAGCTCGGATGCGATCCGGGAGCCCTCCTCCTTTATATCATCGAGCTTCGATCCTATCTTTTCCTCTATCCGGTCGAGCTCTCTCACCAGTTCTGCGGGCCCGATCTCCATCGAGGAGGTCGGGTCCGACCTCCTCTTCAGAAGGTCTCTGATCCTGGGCATGTCGAGGTTGATCTCGGAGAAGACCCTTCCCCTCAACCTCTCTTCTATCTGCTTTGACGAGGTGGATGTATAGATGATCCTCACCGCGTGAAGGCCTTCCTTCTTGTCAAGAAGGGAAGATGAAAGATCTGCCCCTGTCTCATCCACGATGCTCTTCAGCTCCTCGTATCTTCTGGTGGTCCCCACCTTTGCTCTTACCCTCTGAAACCTGGAGAGCTTGGAGAGATCGAGTTCCAGCCCGGACAGCATGAGCATCTTTGACCTCAGCTCCTTCAGGTAGTTGAGGTCCTCCTCGCATGCGGACATCTCTTTTCGAAGGGGCTTCACCCTGGTCTCCTGTTCATTCAACCAGCGTGCGACCTCCTCCAATATGGAAGCCCCGTCACCCACCTCCAGCAGGAATTGTTCCTTCTTCAGGTATCTCTTCAGAAAACCCGTATCGATCCTCTCCATGGGGGCCAGGAACTCTATGAGCCTGTCCACATTGGTCTTGGCCTCCAGGAATTTTGCTGTCTTGCCTGTCTCCGGCCTCCGGGAGGTCTCCATGGACTGGATCATCCGGGAATCATGGAGCAGGTCCACTGTTGTGTCGAGGTCGAACCTCATCAGATGAACATCCACCCATCTCATTCTTTCCGGATACAAGGTCTACCCCCTGGTGGGTCTATTTCTCCATTATGGTCCCCATGGCCTCTTCCACTGCTTTGGGCATTCTGCGCTTCGCCTCTTCTTCCAAGGCATGGGCGGCCCTCACGCCTTCTTCCCTTATCCTCTCTGCCTCTTGCATGGCCTTACTTTGC
>JAWOCK010000092.1:0-13814 GCA_046483845.1 Thermoplasmatota archaeon
GACGACGGTGACGGAACCTGGAGCCTTGACATCACCCTTGATGATTCTATCAGCTCCATGACCTATACGCTCACCGTGACCGACAGCACCTCCAATTCGGTGACCGGTTCCACCCAGACCGTAACGGTCACCGACAATGACGATCCATCCCTTACCGCAGACAACAGCCCGGCAACGGGGACCACCGGCGACACCTATGCTTTTGATATATCCGCCACGGACAATATCGGTGTCAATTCTGTAACGGTGACCTGGAGCCATGGCTCCCTGAGCGGGAGCAACGTTGCGCTCAACGATGATGGAGACGGAACCTGGAGCCTTGACATCACCCTTGATGATTCTATCAGCTCCATGACCTACACCATAACGGTAACGGATACCTCTTCCAATTCGGTGACCGGTTCCACCCAGACCGTAACGGTCACCGACAATGACGATCCGACCTTTACCGATAACAGCCCAGGGTCGGGGACCACCGGCGACACGTATTCCTTCGACGTTGCCGCTTCGGACAACGTAGCGGTGTCCGGTGTTTCTGTGACCTGGAGCCACGGCTCCTTGAGCGGTACAAATACTGCGCTCAGCGACGACGGTGACGGAACCTGGAGCCTTGACATCACCCTTGATGATTCTATCAGCTCCATGACCTATACGCTCACCGTGACCGACAGCTCCTCCAATTCGGTGACCGGTTCCACCCAGACCGTAACGGTCACCGACAACGATGCACCCACCTTTTCGAATCCGACATTGAACCCGGACCCACCTACCACAGGCGAATCGGTCCAGGTATCGGTTGACATCTCCGATAACATCGGGGTTGACAACACCGCTGTTAGATTCCACTACGATTTTGGGAGCGGATATTCCTCCACCACGAGCTTCTCGGAGTCTACGGGGACCTATACCTTCACGGTGTCGGCACCATCTGACTCCACTTCTCTAAGCTATTACGTGACCGCGGACGATACCTCCGGCAATACCGGAACCTCCACGACCTGGACATCCTCAGTGGCGGACAATGACGATCCGAGCCTGGATGCAGACAACAGCCCCGGGACAGGGACCACCGGCGACACCTATACTTTTGATATCACCGCGTCAGACAATGTCGATGTTGGTGCCGTTTCAGCTAGCTGGTCCCATGGAAGTCTTGGAGGTACTGCTTCCTTGAGTGACGATGGGGACGGTACCTGGAGTGGAACAATCACCCTTGATGATTCTACCAGCTCCATGACCTACACAGTGACCGTTATCGATACTTCCTCAAATTCCGTGACCGGTTCCACCCAGACCGTAACGGTCACAGATAATGACGCCCCCACCTTCACCAGGGATAACACACCCAGTCCTGCCACAACAGGTGACTCCTTCAATTTCAGTGTAGAGGTGGACGACAACATCGACGGTTCCGAGGTCCACTCCGTGTATGTATATTACTGCTACGGAAATAACTGGTCTGGGACAACCGGCAACGTAACGATGTCATATGTGTCTGCCGAGACCGTATGGAACGGCACCATCACCGTCATGGACACTCTACAGTCGATCAATTACAATATCTCGGCCAGGGACGATGCGGGCAACTGGAACACTTGGACCGGTTATGTCCGCCCGGTGATCGACAATGATCCTCCCAGCATTGTCGGTGATACGACCCCCTCTGCGGGGACCACCGGTGACCCCTTCAATTTCACCATGACGGCACAGGACAACATCGAGGTCTACCGGGTCTATGTGAGCTACGCATATCTTGGCGGTAACTCTTACGATAATCTGATGATGAACGAAGGTCCGTCAGGTTGGTATCTAGTAGTGAACTTGGAGGACACCCTGTCTCCCATGTCATACAATTTCACCGTGGTGGATACCTCCATGAACACCTTTGTTGGGGGCAACAAAGGTGTGACAATCAGCGATAACGATGATCCGATCCTCTTTTCGGACATGAGCGACCGTGCCGCCGAAGCCGGCAAAGATTTTGTGTTCAAGATCATGGCCACCGATAATATTGGTGTGGCATCGGTCAATGTGGAGTACTGGTACTCATATAATACCCAGCACAAAACCACCGGCATGGAAATCCTATCGGGCAACGTATACTATCTGGAGATCACGCTTCCTGCTGAACCCGGAACCCTTTATTATATCTTCAATGCCCAAGACGTGTTCTCACCACCGAACGACGGTTCTACCGAGGAACGATCCGTTGAGATACTGGATATCACACCACCGGTTATAGTGGATATTTCATTTGCCGATACCGCCTATACGGGGGACGAATATCTTGTTACGGCTACCGTGACCGATGATGTCGAGGTGAACTATGTAAAGATGTGGTATTTCTTTGGGGATGAGATGTCTCAGACCCCCATGTTCGTGGACGGCTCTCCTTCAGGAGATGTATACACCTTCACCATAGACATATCTGATTCATTAGATGCTCTGAACTTCTGGATCGTATCTGCTGATATGGAGGCTAACCTGCAAGAGACCGATCACTATATGATAGAGGTCGTTGACGATGACCTTCCCATGGTGACACAGCACCTCTCGGACCCGTTGGCCTTTACTGGTGATCCATATACGTTCGAGCTCAATGCAACGGATAATATCGGCATCAATTGGGTCAACGTCACGTATATGCTGCCCGGAGGCGAATGGCAGACGGTGAGAATGGAAGGGATGGACGGTAATTACCATTATAGCATGACCCTTCCAAATGACCTCAAAGGGGACATGTCATATTTCTTCGATGTCTACGACACCTCAATGAACGTGTATTCCACCGAAGTGACAGATGTTGCGGTAATGGACGATGAGCTCCCTGTAGCGTTGATCAACGGACCAGCGGACGAGTTCCAGCACGTAATGGTCCAGTTCAGCGCATCGGGTTCCTCGGATAATGTGGGGATTACGGATTACACCTGGGAGATAGATGGAGAGGTGTTGGATGGAATGGAAGTGAACTATACCTTTGATGAGGTCGGAATATACACCATAGAACTCAAAGTGTCGGATGGTGAGAACCCGACGGTTTCAACCAGTTACAATATTACCATCAGGGATGCCGATGATCCAGTGATATCATTGGAGGTCCCGACAGAGATCGGCAACCATATGTCTCTTTACCTGAACGCATCCGGTTCCACGGACAATGTGGGTATTTCCTCCTTCTCATGGTTATTGGTGCTTCCAGACAACACCCAGGTAACAGATAATGGGCCGATATTCGAGTATTCTCTGGAGGGAATACTTGGTCATGTGACCCTCTACCTCACCGTCTCTGATGATGAGGGAAATACCGTCCGGGAGGTGTATGGGATCGATGTTGTTGATCTTCTACCACCAACGGTCATTGTCCCGGATGACCTGGAAGAGATGGAAGGCGAGTACCTCACCTTCGATGGGACCAATTCATACGATAATACCGGTGTTACGAGGTGGGTATGGCATCTTACCTCGCCGGATATTGATGTTGAACATACGGGCAAGACCTTCAGTTATTTCTTCGAGGTCCCGAACCGCTACAATATCACCTTGACCGTGTTCGATTCGGCTAACAACAGCGCGAAGGACTATTTCATCGTAAACATACTCGCCAAGGGTGATGATTTCGATACCGATGGTGACGGGATGCCAGACTCCTGGGAGAAGAAATACGGTCTGGACCCCGAACTTGATGATGCGGACCGAGATTACGACGGTGATCTTCTGACCAATATTCAGGAATACCGTCTTGGCTTGAACCCCAAGAGCAGCGATACCGATGGTGACGGGATGCCTGACAAATACGAGTACGACTATGCCTATCATGAGGGAAGGACCGATCTTGTTGATGGCGTGCCCCGTTGGATGGCCGAGTTCAAACCCAACGAGGACAACGATGAGGACGGAGACACCAATCTGGAGGAATACCGTCAGGGCTATCGGGATCCCACGGTAAAGGATGCGGTGGAGGAGAAAGAGGACAAGAGCACCACATATATCATAGTCTCAGTTGTTGTTCTTGTCATCATCCTGCTGGTGATAGTGGCTCTGATCATCTTTGCAGGCCGTGTGAGGCCGGTTCGGGAAGATCTACCCGAGAGCCAGTATCCCCACCTCTACAAAAATGTCCAGAAGGAAGAAGGTCCTGAAGAGAAGCAGTAGGTTCAATGTAAAAAGGGGCCCGACAAATGGGCCCCAATTCCTTGTTGCCTACCCAATATGGGCTTTTGGTTCAGGCTTACCCATCCGTTATGCCCTGATGACGAGGTCTTTATTATTCTGAAAACGATATGCCACGCATGGCAAGAAGGGCATTGATATTACTTCCCCACGCAGCCAAGGTTCCTGATGAGCACGATTTCGACATTGTGATATGTGCGGATTCAGGTGTACAAGTGGCCCATAGTGCCGGCATGAACGTGGACCTCCTGATAGGTGACCTGGACTCGATCAGTGAAGAAGACCTCGAAAAGGTCAAAAGGGATGAGGTAGAGATCAAGAGACATCCAACGGACAAGGATATGACGGATGGCGAACTTGCACTGAAGGCGGCATGTGAGATGGGGTTCGATGACATTTTGATCATGGGTGGGAGGAAGGGAAGGATGGACCATGTGATCTCCTCTCTTCTGATGTCGCTATTTATGGGAAAGGGCAGGAGGATCGAGGTCAGGATGGACAACGACAGGTTCATACCGTTAATGAAGGGAGACAACATCCAACTTGGAACGAGATATGGAACTGTTTCCATTATCCCAATATGCCCAGTTAACAGGGTTTCGACCTCAGGCCTCAAATGGGAACTCGAAGATGATGAGATACCACTCGGATCGACACGTGGGATACACAATGAGATAAAAAAGCTCCCTTTCAGTGTAGAATGTTCGGAGGGCGCGGTTCTTTTGTTCCTGTCAATGGATGGCTGATCTAACCCTTAACGCCATCTTTCATATCTCCCAGTGCGTCATCGAGCTTCTTGTCCTCTTTGCTCTCCATCCTCTCTGAGATTATCTTCTTGATCATCTCGTCATCGGGTGCTTTCCCTTCGGTCTTGTATTTCATGCCCAGGGATTGGACTATCCCCTTGATATCCCTGACCGTTCCCTGGATCATGTTCGACATGTTCTGGACTATCTCCTCGGGTATCTTTATGTTTATCCGGTCTGCTTCCTTTTCAATGAGCTTCATCTTGGTATCGTCGTCCAACTGTTCCATCTCGACGATGACACCTCCCTCGAACCTTGACCTGAGCCTATTGGCAAGCTTCTTGATGTCCTTGGGGTGTCTGTCAGAGGCTATCACGATCTGTTTGCCGTTCTCGAAAAGAGCATTGAAGGTGTTGAACAGCTCTTCCTGGGTCTCCTCCCTGCCAGATATGAAGAAGATGTCATCGATGAGCAGTACATCCAGGGATCTGTAATGGTCTCTGAACTCTTCGATATTGTCCTTGGCCATGGCTCTCTCCAGGTCATCTGCGAACTTTTCCACGGTTACATAAGAGACCTTCTTTTTCTCGTCTCGGGAGGCGATCTTATTGGCTATTGCATGGAGCAGGTGCGTCTTTCCGAGACCCATAGGCCCTATGATGAAGAGAGGATTGTAATCCTTTCCCGGGTCCTTTGCGACCTCTGTGGCGGCCTTGTGGGCGATCCCATTGTAGCTGCCGCTCACGAAATTTCCGAAGGTGGAATTCTCATTCAGAGGGAGGTCCTTCATGGACCGGTTCTTTCTTTGTTCTTGAACCGGTTCATGTTTTTCCTCCTCTGCATCTTTGAAGCTGAAACCCACCTTGTCCATGTACTTCCTGAAGAGCTCCACTTCCTTTTTGAAATTGTCGAACTCCAGTTCGACTATGGTAATCTCCTCGTCAAGGAATTCTTCCAGCTTCTTGGCGTTCTTGAACCCCTCTTTAAGATAATCATCTATCCTCTGCCTGTAATTGTCCCTCTTTGCCTTGTCCTCTTCTATCTTGTTCCTGAGCTCATCGATGCTCTTTTCAAGCTCCCCGACCGCTTCGGGATCGTTCAGCTTGAACTCGATATCCTCCGCTTCGGCCTTGAAGTGCTTGATATCGAGTGAATCGAAGGTAGCCTGTAATTTCTCGAGCTTCTCGATATCATCCTTGAGGGAATCGAACTCATCGGAAAGCTTTTCCACGTCGGCTTCAACCAACTCCTCTACCTTTTTCGTGATGTAACCAATATCCTTCCACTCCTTGAGCTTGTTTCGGATCGTTTCCCTCTTTTGTTTGTTCATCTCTATCATCGATGAAATATCCTCGTACTTTGCGATTGCATTGTCATGGTCCATAACCCTCTTGAGATGGTCTTCGAGGTCCTCGATACTGTCCTGGAGCCATTTTGTTTCCAGCGGGTCCCAGTTTTTCATTTCCTCGAGTGCGTTTTTGAGTTCCTCTATTTTTTTCTTTGTCCCATCGATCTTCTTTCGAAGTTGATCGGGAGGGGTTGACGAAGTTATTTCCTTCAGTCCCTCGGTATGCCATCCCTGTTCCTTCAGCTCATCGATCTCTCTATTGAAGATCTCTCTCTGTTTTCTGTCCTCATCGATATCAGCGGATAGTTTTTCGAGAAGTTCTGCTGAACCATCGAGATCATCGAGTTTCATTATTTTGGTCTTGGTTTCTGCTGTTTTCTCGCTGAATAGACCTGTATCAAGCTTGTTCAGTTCTTTAAGCATCTCCTCGGCTTTGGAGATGTTGTCCTTCAACTCCCTGTGGATGTGCATGAACACGGAGTCATCGTCCTCTATGACCGCATTCAGCTTTTCAACATTGTAGCCATCCTTTTCCCATTTTTCCATGTCCTCCCTGACCATCGCACGTTTTGACTCCCTCTCTTCGATCCTGTCCGCAAGCTCTTTTATCCTACCCTTCACGAGGTCAAGTTTGGATGGATCCAGCAACATGGATTCAAGTTCTTCGAACTCCTCCTCGAGCCATCTGTGGTCCATCTGTGATATGTTCTTCTTGAGTTCCCCGAGCTCGTTCACCTTTGAGCGGAATGTTTCCAAGAGGGTCTGGAGCCTTTCTATATTGGTATTGATCTCTCCCTCGATCCCCTTGACATTGACACCCTGGCTTCTCCATTCTTCTATCTGCTTACTTATCGCGTTCCTCTTCTTTTGGATGTCAGCGATCCTATCCTTCAGATCCAGAAGACCTTTTTCGTATTCCTCTAAATTCAACGGGTCGGTCAGTTCGCTCTCGAACTTCTCTATGTCGCTTTCGATGTCCTTTCCATCGAGTTCCTGAAGTTCCTTTTTAATCTCCATTATCCTTTTGGAATTGTTGGATAGTAGGTTCATCCTCTCCCTAAGCTCGCTGGACCTGAGATCGAAGGATCCAGTGACGTAGGATATATCCAAACCCCTCTCCTTTATCATCTCTGCCTCTGAACGGATGCTTTCTTTCTCTGCCTTTTCCCTCTCGATCTCATCCTTCAACTCGGTGAGAAGCCTCTCTATGTTCTCTAGCTCACCAGGATCGTTCAGCAGGAACTCGATATCCCTGATCTCCGCAGTGAAGGCGCCGGAATCCTCTTTTTTCTTGATGATCTCCAGATCGTCCTTAGCGTCCTTCAGTTTCTGTATCTCATCCATGAACTGGGTCATGGCATTCCAGGCAGTCTCTAGGTCAGACGACAGGACGTTCTCTATCTTCTTCGTATTGTAACCCTCGTCCCTCCAGAGATTTACCCACTTCTGTATCTCATTTCTCTTCTCTTCCACACCATCCAGCGCGTTCTTGAAGTTGGAGACAGACTCATCTATACGCTTTATCTCTTCGACATTCTTCATGGTCTCAACCAGGTCTTCCTTCAGTCCCTGGACTTCGATCTCATCTATGGACCTGAGCCACTCCAGGTTCTCCTTGACACGGGATACGTTCTGAGATAGTCCGGTGAACCATCTTTCGATATCATTGAAATCCCGGTCCATGACCTCCGGGAAGCTAGGTATTTTGTAACCGGAGGAGACCCACTCCTCCACCTGCTCTTTCCATTCTTGTTTTTGTTTCTCCCTTCTCTTCCTCTCCTCTTCCCGTTCCTTCCTCTCCTCGGCCTCCAACCTGAAAGCTTCCATGAACTTCGGGATATTGATGTCCTCATCTTCTATCGAACATTCCTTGAAAAATGCAATGGGTGGCTCAACATCTATCTTTGTTCGTATCTCTATGGAATTGCCTTCTGTCATAATCCCCTGGAGAAGGTCGTATACTCCTTTTTCACCTTTTTTGGGAGTATCGTTCAACACCGTTTCACAGAGAACAGGACGACCTTCCTTGAAGACAAGCTGCCCGGTGATGTCTGAATCCTTGCCTTCCTCTTCTTGTATCCTTCCGATGAGAAGGAGATAACCGGTCAATCCCTTTTCATGTACTTCATCGAATAATTCTTCGACGACCTTCTCTCCGCCAGTTCTCTCGAACTCAAGGGTCCCCTTTGGTAGTATCATTGAATTCCCCCATAGGTCTTCAGGGTGTTAGGTCCTTCCCTAACCGATATGTGAAAGCAGACATGTGAAATAAATATAACCATCAATTATCGGGCGCCCTCTGGGATATCCCAAGATTTTCAGCCATGGAAAGCTCGATCTTTCCCTCTGCGATGGAAGTGGCGAATACAGTGCACCTGACCCTGTCACCCAGTTTCAGTAAGGCGATCTCATCCTTTTGCCCCTTTTCATCTTCCGGAGGAACGTAGACCACCTTTGTTTCCATTTCATCTACCGTAAGTAGTAAGTTGCCCAGATGTCTAATGGACAGCCTTCCCTCAGTTGCCCCGTCATCGAGTTGGACGTATACGGAGGAGGGGGTGATCGAGATGACGGTCCCCTGGTGCGTAGCGAACCTTAAAGCAGGGTCCATTTCCATCCTTGTAGCAAGGGCGACATCGACCATCTGTCTTTCCCAATTGTCCGCCTCCTCGCTCATTTCGTTCACCTGGTCAAGGATCTCGTCTATCATTGCTTCGGTCGGTCTCTCCCATTCAACTCCTTCGATTACGGGGTCCCGTGACAGTTCGTATCTGAGTGCTCTGTGAGTGATGATGTCCGCATATCTCCTGATCGGCGAGGTGAAGTGGCAGTAGCACATGGATCCCAGACCGAAATGGCCGATATTGGTAGTTGAATAGAATGCCCTGGGCATGGTGGTGAGCATTCTGAGGTTCATTAGATATCTGGTTCGAATATCTTCAAGCGAACCTATGGCACTTGTTACCATGTTATAAGCCCGGACCGCCTTTTCCATCTCATCCGGGTCCGGACAGGCCCATTCCTGTTCGATCTCCTCATCCTCCCCCGCATCCGAAGAGGAGAGAGCTCCAAGTGTTAGCTTTCCTCCTTCTTTCAGGGAGTTCAGGAGCGTATCCTCTGATCCCGGCATACTGTTCTTGCCTTTTCTATCCCTATTCCATTCAGCTTCAATGGCCAGATCCAGGCCGAGTGCCCCCGCAGCAGAGTTGAACCGGTCCACAGAGTTACGGTCCGGCAGCGGGTGTACCCTGTAAGCATTTGGTACGCTCCTTTCTTCCAGATACCTTGATACGCATTCGTTTGCAATAACCATAAAGGTCTCTATCATCCTGGTTGCCCTGGTCGGGCTCTTGATGTCCACCTGTATCTCGTCACCCTCCATGAAACGGACCTTTCTCTCCTGTGTATGGAGTCGGAGCCGATCTTTCTTCTCTTCCAGGCCTTCTGCCAACGAGCAGAGGGTATTGAAGGGTTCCTTTCCCTCCTCTATCAAGCGGTCTACTGTCCCGTAATCCAGGTTGGAATCCACTTTGATCACAGAGGGAAAATGCTTCCACTCCACGACCTCCAGGTCCTTCTTCCGGAATTCGATCCTGGTGGTGACGGATAATCGTTTGAGGTCTTGCTTCAGAGAACAAAGATTCTCCGAGAGCTCCGGCGGGAGCATCGGAAGCGCCCCCGTGGGTAGATATACCGATGTTCCCCTCAGCCTTGCCTCAGCATCTATGAGGTCGTGGGGCCTTACATAATGTGAGACATCTGCGATGTGGACGAAGAGGACCACTCGATCGTCGTCTATCTCTATCGATAATGCATCATCGAAATCCTTTGCGTCCACCGGGTCGACGGTATAGGTCTCGAGTCGGGTCAGGTCAATGCGCCCTTCCTCATCGGAGGTTCTTACGTCCTCAGGAAGTCCGGAGGCTTGCCGGTCCACATGTTCAGGGAAGAAGGACCTGAACTTCTGCGCCCCGGATGATATCTTGTAGCTTACCACCAGTTGGGACGCTTCCCTCTTATCTATCCTTCCCATTTTCAATAAAAGCGTGACCAGATTTGATGCAAGGTCCCCCTTTTTGGTCCTTGTAAGGTCCATAGAGAAAAACTCCATGAACTTTTCCAGATCGAACCTTTTGATCCTTCTTATGGGCGTCCCCGCCAATCCGAAAACCCCCTCGGACAGACCGGGCCATTTGCCGTTTTCGAGGTAGCTTCTTGCCCATACCAGTATCCTTTCCATCTCCTCTCTGTTCTTACCTTTCAGATCCACCTCGCTAATTTGATCGACCTTTAGTCTCGGTACTTTCCTTTTTTTTCTTTTCTCATCTTCGGGCGGATCTTCCCATTGTAAAAAGACGGACCGAAGGTCCCCGAGACTTTGGATGTGATCTTCCACTTCCCTAATCTTCTGCCGTGTATAGGGAACGTATTCAGGCCTCTTCCCTTTGTCCGATCTAACGAAGTATGGCTCTCCCATATCATCACATCGGGCTAACACACGACCCACTGCCTTGACCTGCTTCGGGTCGAGGAAATATGGATCATAATGGATCCTGCCGATCTCCTCCGGTGAAAGACTGACTGGATGTGTTCCCTCTATTCTCTGTTCGTGGGAGGCTCCTTCTCCGGACCTTCCCGATGACAAGTGTTCGATCACCGATCTCCAAAGCTCTTCCGGTGAGAGCTCGTTGATCATATTCTTGGGTGCAAGTTCAAGGATGTTCGAGTTCCTTTCTTTCCTTGCCATCCTTCTTAATGCTTCCTTCATGGCCTGCTCGTCCTTTTTAGAGCCTTCGTATATGATCCCCGTACCTTCCTTTACGCTCTTCCATTTGATCTTCAGTTCGCCGGATAAGGTATATATTGAGGCCAGCTGGTCCTTTGATGTCTTTTCCCGACCCAGCAGTATCCCGAAGTTCATTGGTGGATCGAGTCCTCCGAGTCCCGGCTTCAATTTTACTATTTCCCTTATTTCCATTGATGCACTTCCCGACAGGTTCTATTGTGGCTCTATAATGGGCCAACTTCATGATTGGGGTTCCGCCGATCCTTCTTTAGAAGCCTCCTGTTCGCCGGTCACCTCCGGGGTCGGGGATGCATCTGCTCCTTGTTCCTCAGGGAGGGCGATCTCGGGTGTGGGGGGCGATCCGGAATCTGGATCCTCCTGGGGCGCCTGATCTATCCCAACGGAGCTTCCGTATAGTTCCTCGTATGGGGTGGCATTGCCATCCCGGTCATGTGCGTGTGCCTCATCACTTGTCAGGCTCACATCAGTGTACTCGGATGATCTAGCCCTGAGCTCTTCTACCATCTTCTTTTCCTTTTCCATTTCCGACTCTTCCAGCTCTTCCTCTTCAGCCATCTCCTCCTCTTTCTTCTTCTTTGCCGCGACCATCATTGCAGCCACCATGCCTATAAAGATAAGGACCACGATCACCGATGCGAGGACCATCAGCAGCGGGTCTATCCCTCCTTTATCCTCCTCCTGCGGAGGCAGGTAGATCATGGCTATGGTGGACCTCGAAGGTGTGCTTTCCCCGATCTCGTTGTATGCTTTTACGGAGTAATAGTATTCCTCTCCCTTCTCGATGGAACTATCGGTGTAGTTCTGAACAAGCCCAACACTGTCTATCTCCTTCAGGTCAAGGTCCGACGATCCTCTCAGTATCTTGTAGCCTTGAATGGGTCTTCCTCCATTGGAGATCGGGGGATTCCAGGTGACCATTATTGCATCTTCCAAGGGGATCGAATCTACGTTCTTCGGCGCGGTCGGGGGGCCCAGGGGAAATACCTCCACGCCTTCGGTTGCCTCTCCATCCAGCTCTTCGTTGATCGCTTTGACCCCATAGAAGTACCTGTTGCCGTTGTCCACCTTATCATCCACATACTTGGTTGTGTTGCCGTCCACGGTGGATATGGTGCTCATCTTTTCGGGGGAGTCCCCCCTGAGTATCAAATATTTGATTATCTCCCTCCCACCATTATCTTCAGGAGGCTCCCAACTCAGTGTTACTTTTTTGTTGCCACCGATCACATTGAGTTCCTGGACCGTGCCGGGGGCGGCGAAAGGGATACCCGAGATGACTCCGCTCATGTCCCCCTCTCCGACCCTGGATACACTTCTTATACTGTAGTAGTAGGTCTCGCCGATCTCCACATCCTCATCAATATATGAGGAGGCCGAGACGGGGATTATCTGGAAGACCTCAAGATCATCCTCCTGCAGTCCCCTGTAAATGATGAACTCCTGTACAGGATAGTCCAGTTCCATCTGCGGTTTTGTCCAGAGTATATTTATCCTGCTGTCCTCCTCCTTTAATCTGAAGTTGCCAGGAGGTTTGGGGGCATCGCCGGGTTTTACTGAGACCGTCTTCGAGGGCAGCCCTTCTCCTATGACATTGTAGGCCTTTATCTGATAATAATAAGTGACATCGTTGGTCAGATCGGTGTCGGTGTACTGCAGGACGTTTTCCATGTCGTAAATGAATTCCATCTCAAGCCCCTTTAATGTCCTGTAAAGGTTGTATCCCTGGATCTCCTTTCCACCATGATCCTCTGGTGCCCTCCATGTTAAGAAAGCAGCTCTGTCCCTTGGCTCGATGGTGAGGTTGGATGGTGGATCGGGTACAGCATATGGAGTAACGCTCACCGCACCGCTCATGGTTCCGTTCCCCTCGGAGTTCATTGCGGCAATGGAATAATAATAGGTATTTCCGCAGGTTATGTTATCATCGAGGTAGCTCTCCCTGACATCAAGTACAGCATATCTTTCCAGATCTTCCTCCGAGCTTCCCCTGTAGATGGTATATCCTGTAACGCTGGTCCCACCGTCATCCTCTGGATATGTCCAGTTCAGAAGGACCTCCCTCCCAAGACCCTTTGCCGTAAGGTTCCCCGGGGCCTCCGGTGTGCCTCTTGGGGTTACCTGGATCTCGTCGGACTTGTATCCGTCCAGACGCTCGTTGAAAGCTAATATCCTGTAGATGTACGGGACACCGTTCACCACTTCGTTATCGATATGGCTTGTTACATTGGAGACGTTGATCCTGGTATCGAGTGCCGAGGAGGAGACACCCCTTAGCAGGGAATATCCTATCACCGGACTTCCACCGTCTTCCTCCGGAGGAAGCCAGGTGAGGTAGACCTGGCCGGAACCGTGGGTCGCAGTTGCGTTCCTCGGGGCAGTAGGTCTGCCTACCGGTTTTGCTTCCGTCGGTTCTGTGAGCTCTCCTGTTCCATCTTCCAGGTTGATGGCTGCCACCGCGTAGTAGTATATATTTCCGTTCACCACGTTGGTGTCCCTGTAGGAGAATTGATACTTTGCGAGATTTGCATACGCCTCAGGTCCGAACTCCGGGGTCCGGGACCTGTACAAATTGAAACCATTCCTTTGTCCGTTGAATGTCTCCGGGTCCTCCCAGGAGAGCCCTACCTCGGCATTTCCGGGCACCCCCGTGAAGTTAGTGGGGGGAGTGGGGAGGGCCCTCGTGGGCCCCCCTATCGACAGCTCCGTCGATCCATAATGTATGGAGAGCGTTGTGAGTATCACC
>JAWOCK010000096.1:0-29291 GCA_046483845.1 Thermoplasmatota archaeon
TGGTCTGTGGAGATGTCCGAGTGCAACGTGATCGAAACCTCTGAACATATCCGGATCGACAAGTCCCTGCCCTCCCACCAGGAGTTCCCTCTCGCTGTCGGACCTCATGACCTCTCTGCCGGTATACGCATGAGCCATCAATATCGATGGAATGGAAGGGTCAACTCTCTCCCGGACCATCTCCAACAGGAACCCCGTGGCCTCCTGATGGGTTCTGATCCCTTCATCGGGGAACAACGTCCTCACTTCCACCTCGTCCACGAAGGGGAGCGCGAAGACCTCGACGACCCCTCCCTCATCATCTTCGATGATGATCGGATCCGTTATCCTATCATACCTGCATCTGAAATGGATACCGCTCCTTTCGAGGACACCCGATGCGAAATCGAGTCTCGATGGGGAGTCGTGGTTCCCCGGTATTATAACGGTGGTGATCCCGCTGTCGACCATACTCTCTATGAAATCTGAAAAGAGGCTGACCGCATCTGACGGGGGAATGGAGCGGTCGTATATATCACCCGATATGAGAAGACCATCATATCCGTTGGACAGTTCATTGACAAGGTCCTCCAGCAATTTTTTCTGGTCCTCCAGAAGGTTCTGTCCGTGAATGGATTTCCCCAGATGCCAATCCGATGTATGAAGCAGCCTCATTCGAGCTCCCCGTCCAATAGCGGGCCCCCCTTATATATCAATTGTATGGGAGGTGGGAGAAAGTGAACCAGGATAAATCCCCTTTCCAGAATTGACGTTTTCAGTGGACGAGGTTTTTTAGCGCAAAGGAAAGTCGGATAAAGGTGACGGAACAAAGTGGTCGGGGTCCAACGTGGTAAGTGAGCATACGATAACCATGACCAAACAGGTTGACAAGGCGACCCCCAAAGATATTCGAGGCCTGTGTGAACGGCGAGCACATCAGCCAGGATCTGAACCTTCTAAGAGTGAAAAAAGAGGTAAAGGTTCACCACGATCAGGAATGCGAACATCGAACCCATTGAAAGGGTTGCCAATTTGGTTGCCGCCCCTTTTTCATCGGGTCGGTATATGATGGAGGGAAGTGTTGCTGCAAGCGGGATCAGTGATATCATCGCAAATATACCCATGATATCCCATACCGGTCCTATCTTGAAAGCCCATATTGTAAAATAATAGATACTGGCAAACAGCGTTGAAAAAAATAGCAGTGAAAAGGTGAACCTTCTACCGTAAAGGACCACCATGGTGATCTTCTTTCCATCCCTGTCTGCTTCCATGTCAGGTATCTGGACGCTCATTACGAACTGCACCCCGTATAGCAGTTGAGGGAAAAGGAAGAACAGGATCGGGGAGACCGAACCTTCCCACATAACATAATATCCCATGAAAAGCACCAGAAGTCCAACTGCAATTGCTGTCGAGACCTCTCCCAATCTTCTGTATGCAAGTCTGAAGGGCGGCCCGGTATAAGCCCAGCCAAGGAGCGCCCCGGATGCGACCAGAAGTAAAAAGAGCACACTCCTTTCATATACCAACATGAAAACCAGTGAAAGGACCAATGATAGACCTATCAATCCGATTGATATGAACCTGGCAGCCGTTCTCAGTTCGGGTCTTTTCAATAAAACACCGCTTCCACCGGAAAATGGAGAAGGGGTATTATGCTTATCAGCCTCGATATCGTAGAGGTCGTTGCTGTAGGAGACCGATAGGTGGGCCGGGAATAAGACGAGGTAACCGAAGATGAACTTCGAGAGGTCTGCTTCTGCTCCCAGGTCAACGGATATCAAGGCGCCCAGAGTATAGATGAGGAATCCACCGAATAGAAAATGCAACCTGCCCAGTTTGATGATGTCTATCATATCTCTTTTAAATGCCACAATATGAAATAAAGGACATCGGTTACAATCCTTTCCCTCGATAATTTACCAAGAAGCTCAATTTTTACCAATGCCAATTAGAGAAGAACAACAAGATATTTTGGATATCTCAGTAAGATGGGCTCCCCTGAGGAAATATCCGTTACCTTGTCCGAGATTTTTATTGCCTTTCGGCAACAGTGTTTTTCCATTCCTTAAACATGGGATATCTTTTTCACATGTTCGATCAGTTCGTCAATGTTCTCCCTCTTCGTGAAATCCACTGGTCTATCATATGCCTCGAGCATTCCCTTCTCATCCTCTGTCAACTCCTTTTTCATCTCCAGCTTCTTCTTCAACATCTTCATCAGCAGCTTGTCCTTGACACCCAGCCTATCGTAGTCGAAACCACCTCTCAGGTAGAAGAACTCCATCATTTCTTGCTCTTGTTCGGAGAAGTTCTTGTCCCTTATCTCATTCACAACTTCCTTCCTGGGAGGCGATGCACCTGTGGCGAATACCACGATGTTCTTACCCTGTAACTTGTTCAGGATATCTTTTATCATCTTGATTCCATTTATTCCCACGACATACAACCCCCCTCCGTAGATGATGGTATCGTATCCTTTAAGGTCCTCAATATCAACCCGGTCAGCCGGATGCGCCTCGATGGATAGTTCATCGGCGATCCACCGTGCATATCTCTCTGCAAAACCAGTTTTCGAGCTGTAGACTACGATAGCGTTCATTCTTTCAGGGACCGCTCTTTCGATACTTCTTTATTTCTTCGAATAGAGCCCCATCAGTTGTGCTTCGTCTATCTTGTGCTCCTCCACTATCTTGTAGAAATCCTTCTTTTCTGTGGTTCCAATGTTCGCGATGTCCAGTGCATACAGCTTGAAGAAGTACCTGTGGGTTCCGCTCGGGGGTGACGGTCCTCCGTATACCATTTTGCCAAAGTCGTTCTTCGCCAGCTTTGCACCCTCTGGTATCTCGCCTTGTGCGATCTGACCATCTCGGGGAGGGATATTGTCCACAAGCCAGTGTGTCCAGGTCCCCTTCGGTGCATCGGGGTCGTCAACGATAAGTGCAAGGCTCTTTGCTTCCGGGGGCACATCGCTCCAAGCCAGATGGGGGTTGATATCCTCGCCGTCGTCCGTGAACTTGGGGGGAATGCTCTTCTTGTGCGATATATCCTCACTCCATAACTTCACTTCGCTCACCACAGATACCTTTTCTTGAGGATATAAATATCTTTGGAAAACATCTTTGGACCCGACCCGTGCGGGATCGCGGGTCCCGTGCTCCTCTCACGCATCAATATTGCAACCGCTGGTGTGACGGCATACTGCTCTGTGTTCCGCCTTCATCAGGACCTTCAACATACCTTTTGTCTTTGCAGTATGGCCCGGAGATGATACAGAGGATGACGATAACAGGGAGTCCAAAGAGACGAAGTATATTCCTTTCAGCAGTCGATTTGATGATCGCGATCCAAATTGCAGTGACCACCATATTTCCATGGGGTGGACGATATAACGATCAATTCACCGGGCGAGTAGTGGGTCAAGACCCTAAGTTAAGCCCACGGACCTCATCTATTCCTCGGGCGGAAACTGTTCTGTTCTTGTCCTTGCATATACGAGGACCAGGACAAGAATGATCAACAGGATAAGAGCTATCAATAAATAGACAGCCCAGGAGGATGACCCCTCCTCGTCATCCTCAGGTACCTGCTCTTCATCGTCATCGGGATGGTCGGTATCATTGGCTGGGATCTCGACGGTCACCGTTTCGCTGAAGGGTCCCTGCCCCAATGAATTCAACGCAGCCACCTTGTAATGGTAGGTGGTGTTCCATTCGAGGCCCGTATCGAGGTATTCGGTTTCGTTGCCTATCTCATCTATCATTTCCATTTCTTCCTCTGAGCCGCCCCGGAAGATCACGTAACCCAAAACCGGTGAACCTCCATCATCCTCGGGTTCCGACCAGGTCAATAATGCGTTATTGCTTTCCCGTATGCCAGCGAGATCAATTGGACTGCCCGGTTCTTTCAACAACGGCAGCATGATCTGTACGGACGGGGAAAGCTCCCCGGGACCGAGAGCATTCGAGGACCTGATCCGATAATAGTAGTTGACTCCCCTTTCCACAGTGTCGTCCGTGAAGGAAGTTGTGTTGGAGGATGCTATCTGCGATACGTTGTCAGGGGACTCTCCCCGGAGGATCTCGTATTCAAGCACCTCCCACCCACCGTCTTCCAATGGTGGCTCCCATTCCATCTCGATCTTCCCTTCGGCACCACGAACCTCGAGGTTCTGGACCGGCCCCGGGACCGTTTCTCCCTCGATCACAACCATGGAATTGTTGAGGTCCAGCCAATCGGAAGGGCCCACTATGATCGTCTCGCCGGGCCCCACCGTTATATCGTTCCGCCTTGCGGTGGGAAGGTATCCTTGTCCCGGCCTGTCCGTCCCGTTCCATGCCTCCTCGGACATGACATTGGTGGTGAACTCCACATCGAAGGTGGTCGCACCTCCGCCCGCGTTCTCGAAGATGAGTGCGCTGTGGTCTCCATTTGTAGATAGGACATGCAGTCCATCGCCGTGCTCCCCGTCGTCGTTGAGCTCGGCGTCTATGACCTTGAAGGTCCTGTAGCGCGGTCCGTATCTCTGGAATATACTTCCGTTGTAGACCTTTTGTTGGTCCTCTGTTCCGTATGCCATCTCTCCCGTGTACGGATTTCCCTCCCCGTAGATCACAGTGATGGTATCATTTGAACCTTCGGTAACATCGGCGTCCTCTATGGAGAAGGCCGAGGTACCGTTATTTATCGTCGACCAGTTGTAGGTGCCTTCTTCCTTCCCTTTGATATTGGTGGTGTAGTTGCCTTTGGGAAGATAATATGATGCGGGTTTGAAACCTGCCCCTCCGAACATCGGAAGGGGAGCAGCATCCTCGATCTCCCAAAGGAGGGAACCATCTTCTTCGACACCTACCCTGTTACCTTCCTCATCCGAGATAGAAACATCCGCGGACCCAGCCAGTAGGTTTGTTATTCCGCTTATCGAAGTTGGCAGGGTGCGTCCTCCGCTTATAACGCTGTATGGAACGAAGGCAAGGCCCACCGTATCCGACCATACGGTGCCGTCCGTCCAATCAAAGGACCAATCCCAGTAAACCCCGCTCCTCTCGATCTCTATGAACGGAGGATGGGAGTTGTAGGATTCGGCATTGTTTGCCATCCATATCGCATCATCAGGGTCCGAGAACTCCTCTCTGTTGGAATCATAAACGTAGAACCTGATCTTGTCCCCTGTGTCCTCGTAGTCATAGGGGACAACCGCGTGCGCTCCTTCATCGCATATCATCGTGGCGATCCCGAGATCACCGCTGTCTATGGATGATCTGACCATATCTATCCACGATCCCATGCCGGTATTTTCCGAAGAGGGGACCAATCCGCTCACAAGACTGGCGAGATAATGGTTCAGGACCTCAGAGGACAACTGCGCTCCCTGATGTTCCTGGACATATCGTTTCATCTCACCCTCTCTTTCCAGATCCGTCCAGTGCGTGACCCCTTCCTGTTCGAAATGGAAAGTGGTGACGTCGCCCATGTAATGCTTCAAGGCAGTTGAACTCATGCCGAAGCATTCCCCGTACCTAGCAATGTAGTGGAACACAGCGCCGTAGAATATGGATGCCAATGGGTCGGGTGCTATGGGTTCCTTGATCTCGTAACCCAGACAGTCCCATCCGTCCCAGGGGGTCCAGTAAGGTATACCTATGCAGACCCAGATCGAGAGATATACCTGATCCCCGAATACATCCTTGTACCTGCCGGACCCCCCTGGGTTCCAGGGATAGCTCAGTGTTTTGGTATGATTGTTCTGGAAACCGAGACCGTGATCGAACTGCCATTGAGGTTGGGGGAATATCTCTATGGCCTCAACAAGTACGTCCTCACCTATCATGGTCCTGACCTTGACGTCCTGCATGCCGTTGGGTATCCGGTCGTATAGTGTAAAGTTGAATCCGTAGTCCGGATAGGGATTGGCAGCGTTCGGTACGGTTGGAACTGAAGCAACTACCGTGTCCCCGATGAGGACCTCAGCTCCCATCAGATCATAACCGCTAATTCTTATAGGCATGCCGATCCAGGCAACCTCAGGGAGGACAGTGAATATCTCCGGAGGACGCGGGGTTACCGTCACTGTTACCCTGTCTCGATTGTATATTAGAAGTTCATGTTCGTACCCGTCCGAGACCTCCAATTCGAAAACAAAGGTCACCGGGAAGTTGGTGAGGTCCACACTGAAATGCGGGGTTGGGGTGTTCTTCTCCTTAAGGACCACATCCAAGGATCCAGGCGATATCTTGGTCCAATCGTAGCTCAGAAGATCGCCGTCAGGATCGTAGGATCCGCTCCCATCCAGATGGATGATATCTCCTTCTGTGGCACTTTGATCGGGACCCACCATTGCGATAGGAGGTCTGTTGAACTCAATGGTGTCGAATATGTAGAACGGGTGATTGGAGATAACCGTTCTGTCCGTATGGGAGGCGGAATACATTATGATCCTGACCTTTGCTTCATATGTATCCACGGATGGAGCGGTCCATGTGTGGGATGTTCCGAAGTTCCCCGTAAGGGTCGTGATGGAGCTATATGTGCTGCCGTTATCGGTGGTATAGGATATCTGAAGACTGTCGATGTTGGAGGTCCCCGTAAGTGAGTACTTTATGGGGTATGGCTCCCCAGAGCCAATTACAACGCCGCCTTCGACGGGAGGATTGGGATCGATCAATGTCACCGAAGGGACATTCGGGTCTGCTATTATGGTGTTGTATGATGAGCTTCGATCGAAGTCGTAGACGTTTTCGAGCAGCTCCCCGTACATCGAATTCACCTCTATCACCAGCTGGGTGGTGGAGATCGAAGGGACGGTCCAATCGTATTCGTAATCGTTGGTGGTCACAGCCAAACCTGTCCAGGTCGCACCTCCATCAGTGGAATATCTCAACCAGATATTGCCTATTACCTCCTCCGGGTCGGATGAGGTCCTCCATTTAATTGTGTAGGTGGATCCGGCAACCAGTGTTACTCCTCCGTCTGGTTGTATAAGCGTTGTTGCAGATGATATTATGTCGAACACTGGTGTGGTATCCGTTGAGAGGATGGAAATATTGTTCCTTGACATTGCTTCCACCCTGACCTCACCCTGGGCGCTTTCGAAATAATCGGGGGTCCACCAGATCCATCCTATATCGGGATCATACCAATCATACTGTCCAGGGAGAGATTTCCAGGAGGACCATACTGCATCCTCTCTCGTTCTCCATGTAAATCTGAGGCCGGCTACCAGATCGTGAGGGTCGTACAGGTCCAAGGTGCATAGATAGTATCGACCGTAACTTATCAGTGAGGGAGATTCTGTAAAAGAGATATGGACCCCCGGCCGGATCGTGAAGTTCGAATCGGATTTATCCCTGTCGTGGACGGTGTAGGGTCTTGTGAGAGAATCCGTCCATACCACCTCCACCCTGCATGAAGTGGAATTGATATTGGGAGGTACATGCCAATCGAACCATCCAAAACCGTGTGATGGTGAGTTCGGCAGGGTCTTTATGTTATCGTAATTCCTGCCTCCGTCGGTGGAAAGGAGCATGGTGACATATCCCCCTGATGTCGATATGCTCCACTGTATCCGGTATGTACTTCCTGCGGTAATATTCTCGCCGCCGTTCGGTCTGAAGACAACGATCTCTTTCTCGGCCGCCTCGCTGACCGGAAGCGGTATGGTGCTGAAGAGCATCATCGATATCAGCCAGATAGTCAGGATAAGTCTCCTGGAAATTTTCATAATCCCATTTTTTGATGTTCCATTCACCAAAATTGTATCAGGCCCCCCAAAGGATCAATTGGAGTGAAAGATATATCTTTCTTTTGCTGAGAGATGACCTGCTGAAGGACAATCCTTCAGCGATGGGCTTGTCGCAGATGTCTTGTGATAACACAGAGTGAGAGTACCAGGCGCAACGCTTTTCAATCTGGTACATGTGGAATAAAACGCTCTCCAGGATGGTCAGGTTGACTAAACTGACATCTTAAGCACAGAAGTGATGAACCGGGCCGAGTCCGCTCAGAAAGATAATGCAGAAATCATTTGGTATACCGTCAATAA
This sequence comes from Thermoplasmatota archaeon, assembly GCA_046483845.1. Taxonomy (GTDB): domain Archaea; phylum Thermoplasmatota; class Penumbrarchaeia; order Penumbrarchaeales; family Penumbrarchaeaceae; genus JAYEPK01. The sequence continues at coordinate 8,024 of JAWOCK010000096.1, forward strand.
TAATTCAGTATGATAAATCATTTCGATGAGGATATCATCTTTTCAAGGTATCTTTTCTCCTCTTCCAATGTCATACCATCAATGTCTTTACTTATCTTGTCTCTGATATCCCTCATCATCTTCACTGAATCGAATTTCTTTTTTTTACTCATATCCAACAACCTCCCATGGGGATCTGATCTCAACCGTTCCATATCCCTTCTTGATATTCACCGAATTATATCCCCTGATCCTTTCAATGTTTACAATATGTTTGAAATTCCAGCTGATAATGATATCTGCTTTCACCACAGTAGCGATTGCGATGTGCTGTGAATCCGCAAGATATCTTTTCGATATCACCTTTTCTTTCAAATATGCCATGGATAATTCATTTGATTCCTCGGTCAGCGATACTTCTTCAATGAATTCTTCAGGTATCTTTTCCATGACCTGTCCGACCTTCCTAGGTGCCTTGGAAAGCTCCGCTCTGGTAATATCGGAAATTACCGCGATCTTCCGCCCTTCAGAAAATTCCTCGATCAGCAACTTTGATGCTTTCCTGAACTCATCGTCCAGGCATCCTCCGATCACGGAAGTATCAATGTAATATCTCTCTTTCTTGGTCATTGTGGGCAATATATCGAAGCATAACTTATTAAAATGTTTGTAATGAGATGAATGAAAATAACTGGTAAGCTGAAAAATGAATGGAACACATTCCAGATCCAGAGGGATTTCTATAAAGGAGATTAGGGCTCATGCAAGAAGTTAATTGGACCAGGCAGAGTTCGGATATGCTATCCTTTCCTATATTATCAGATCGAATACCCATTGTCTTTATATCATGAGAATGATATCATTTTCCATGAAGGTAAGGGACGCCATCAAAATGCTGGAATCCGATGGTTGGTTCCTTGTCAAACAGAAAGGAAGCCATATGCAGTTCAAGCATAATGTCAAAAAGGGAAGGGTGACCATAGCAGGTCATCCAAGCCATGAGCTTGCAAAGGGAACTCTGAATAGTATCCAGAAACAGGCTCAGTTAAAGGAAAGGTGAACGCTATGTATAAATTCATGATAGTGGTGGAAAAAACGGAAACAGGTTATTCCGCTTATTCACCGGATCTTCCAGGCTGTGTTGCTACCGGTGCAACAAAGGAGGAAACCGAACAGAATATTTACAACGCCATCGAGATGCATATCGAGGGATTGATTGAAGATGGTCTTCCCATTCCCGAACCTACAACATTCTCGGAATATGTTCTTATCAGCGATAGAATTGTGAATGCTGTTTAAAGGAAAGGATTCAATTTTTACCGTGAAGAATAAGAATTATGGCCCCAGCAAGAAGTATAGCGGGCCAAGCCGAGTCCGGATCGCATTTTGTTGCAAAATCTACTCAAGGCTTTATGGATAAAGTAATATATGATTTATCCTTGTAATATAAAACCCGGGAAATCATCCCATCAATGACACTGAAAGATCATGAAGTGGAAGAGAGCATTATCATTATCGATGATCCTTATAATCACGTTTTCTGGGTTAACTTTACCCCATAGCATGCCTGAAGCTGTATGTCCTATAATGATGACCTTGGATGCCAATGTATCTTTTTCAGGAGGTAGTGGAACACTTACCGACCCATACCAGATATCTAACGTCACCCATCTCCAGAATATGAGTTCTGACCTCTCTGCTCATTATATCTTAGTTAATAACATCGATGCATCGGATACTGAGGACTGGAATGATGGAAAGGGATTTCTTCCGATAGGTCATGATATCGATCCTAACCACATTTTCGATGGAGAAAAATTCACAGGATCGTTGAATGGTGATCTGTATACAATCAGTGATCTTTGTATGCAGAGACCGAATGAATGCTTCGTCGGATTGATAGCATACTGTGGTTCCGATTCTATTGTCAAGGATCTCAAATTGACAGGAGTGAAGATCATCGGTAGTAGAATGCTGGGAGGGATCACCGGACACTTGGAAGGGAAACTGGATAATTGTGATGTGGAGATCAACATATCCGGAATAGGCGAGATCGGTGGATTGGCCGGTTACGTGGAGGATGGACAGATATCAGGATGCAGATCCGAAGCTACAATGGAACAGAGGTCCGATTACTACTATTCCACTGGAGGAATAGCCGGAAAGATGGAGGGGGGAGTAATCAGGCAATGTTATGCAAATACAACCACAAATGGTGGAGAAGCTGTGGGTGGGATTCTCGGAACCTTCTGGGAGGGGAGATTGGAAGATTGTTATTCAAATGTAGACATCAAGGAGGGAATAATTGCAGGGGGATTGATAGGAATGTGTTCCGAGCAGACAGGGCAGATCCAAATCTCCTCATCAAGGTCCTCTGGGACCATCAATTCCAGTGAAAGCGGTTCCATAGGAGGCTTGATCGGAACGAACGGATGGTTGGGGACCCCGGGTGGAACGATATATGATTGCTCATTCCATGGAAATGTAACCGGGTACAGCGAAGTGGGAGGTCTTATCGGAAGGAATCTTGAATCATCCATATCATACTGTCATTCCTCGGGGAATGTCATTGGCGGGATGAGCGTGATCGGAGGTTTGATCGGGAGCAATGGTGATGACAGGCTGACAAATGGAGGCACCGGAGGATCCATCACTTATTGTTATTCCATATGTAATGTCAGTGGTGTTTACAGATATATCGGAGGTCTCATAGGACTGAACCTGGGAGCACAGATATCCAATTGTCATTCAAATGGAATGGTGACCGGAAATAGATCGGTTGGAGGTTTGATAGGGAATAATGGAGGTCAGGTTTATGGCGGTGGTATGATCTCCAGATGCTACTCCTCTGCCAGAGTCAAGGGAGAGATAGAGGCCATGACTGGAGGTCTTGTTTCGTTTTCAGGAACCGGAGGTTTCGCATCAAACTCATTCTGGGATATTGATAGCAGTGGTCAAAATATCAGCAAAGGCGGGGGTACGGGACTTCCCTCGATAAAGATGACCCTTAGGTCCACCTATTCAAATGTGGGTTGGGATATGTACTCTACCTGGAGTATTGTTGATAAGAGAACTTATCCTTACCTTTCAAGGAATGGCAACGTTCCCGTCAGGATAATTGACCCGGGTGACCAGGAAACAGATGAGAATGAGAGTTTCGAATTGAAAGTCCAGTTCTATGACCCGGACATCTACGATGCAACTCCATTATGGACCATGGAAACCAATGCGAATTGGATAGAGATCGATGAAAGGACAGGGACATTGTCCGGGATTCCGGAAAATAATGATGTCGGTACATGGAGTTTTTCTCTTACAGCCACCGATGGCGAAGATCTTGTAGAGTTCGAAATTGAAGTGTTGAATGTGAACGATCCACCTGTCATTCTAACACAGGATATAATAACAGTTTACGAAGATATGCAATACTCTGTTCAATACAATGCTGTTGACCATGATCCTACCGAAGACACGATCACGTGGGAAATGGAAACCGATGCTGGTTGGCTGGGATTGGATACCACTTCCGGATTGCTTGAAGGTATACCCTCGAATGATGATGTGGGATTGTACTCGGTGAACATTTCTGCCATCGATGACTACGGAGACGGGACATACAGAATTTTCGAACTTGAGGTTCTGAACCCAATCAAAGATGCACCGACGGATGTTGTGATAATTGCAGAATCCAATTACATGGACGGGGGTGATCAGATCGTTGATTCATCTGTAACAGATGTTGATATTCCATTCGCTGATGAACTAACATTTTCATGGAGTTCCAATATCTCCGGTGAGATCGGGGAAGGTCAATCAATAAACCTATCACTTCCTGCTGGACATCATCTGATCACTCTCACTGTTACAGATAGTTATGGACTTTCAGAAACTGCGACCATGGAGATTGAGATCAAACCCGTTGAAGAGGATAATCGAAATGGAGGAGTAGGCAGTAATGATCTACTTATCGCATTGATATTGATAATTGCCATTATCATCATTGTTCTGATAGTATTGCTTGTGATCTTCTTTTTGATAAGAAAGAAAAGAACAGATGGAGGATCAGAAAAAAAGGAGATGGAGCAGGATATTGATCATGTGGAAGAAACGATTTCGATAGAAGAACAGTCTGATGAAATATTGCAACAGGTACAATCACCTGAAGAGGCCAATGGTCCCATAATGGAACCTCCGATAGCCGAGACATCATTTCCCGAGATGAATGTAAATAACGATCAAAATCAGGAACCCTTGTTTGAGGAACAGATGAGTAATGATATCCCGATGGTAGAAGATGAATCACCGATCGAAACCAAGAAACAGGTGTTTCAGGATAATCCTGAAAATCCATTTCTTGAAGAATCTGAGGATCTGATTTCCTGACCCTTTACTAATTAAAAGTTGCTGGAAAAAAATGAGGGTTGGCCCAAAAAATTGAGTGGGCCAGGCCGGATTTTCTTTTTATGGTTGAAAGATTGTTGTAAAAATCTGCCACCAGTATAATCTTTTACTTTGGGATGGCAGACATGACAAAATCGAATGAGAAAGAAATGAATTTGCGATTTTGCTTGTCCGGCCAGGCCCATCTCTACAATTAAAATACGATTAAAAACGAGATGGGCCAGGCCGGATCCACATAGAAAATTCGGAAAAATCATATAGTATGCTAAATGATGCGCACAGAATATCATTTACTATGGTGGATGATTTCATAGTAGGATCAAATGTTCTTTTTCAAACAGAAAAGAAGCCACATGCTGTCAAAGCACAAGATCAAGAAAGGAGAGTGACTATAGCAGGTCATTCCGGTCATGATCTTGCCAAGGGAACCTTGAACAAAATAATGAAACCGGCTCAATTAACAGAAAGGTGAGAGACATGTACAAGTTCATGATCGTAGTTGAAAAAACGGAAACGGGTCGCGGTAATTCCTGTTTTTTGTGTAGATATCATGTTTTTTGGCCTATCCAGATAATTGTGATAATCTGAAAAGTAAGGATGGGTGAACGGATAGATCATTGCCTTCGGGGAAAAATGTTTTTGAATCAACCTTCTTGTTTCATAGAATTCATCGACAAATGCTTTGCATTCATCGGAGAAGCAAAACATATCTTCCATGAATTTTCTGGCTTCATGAATAATCTGTTCAGGTTTTTCGGAAAGATCCCTGACAAATTGATACAGATTCTGTTCCAGTTCCTGTGGATAAACGGTATTAAAGAAAGAGAGGTCAACTTCTTTGGTATCTGAATTCATGCAGAAATAAACTGCAACAAATTTCTTAGTCAATCCCATGTTGAGTTTCAGATTACTGTAGATATAGACATCATATATGTCCCTGAACAAATATCTATCAATACAAGCCACCATCTTCTGAGCACACAGTTCTTCGATAGAATAAGTTGGAACATTAAATGATTCGATCTTGAGATCGACAAACTTGAATTCAGATCTTTTAACTTCTCCTACTGGCATTCTCTGAAGAAAGTTGATCTCAATTTTCACATGATCCTTTATTCCAGTTGTTTTTTCATAGCGAAAGATCTTTCTCGAAATGATATACGAGCTCCCTCGATCCTCAACCTCGTATCCCAGATCTGATCCGATCTTTTCGATTATTTTTTCAATGTCCTTTCTTTCCTTCAACATCTGTTCTCGATCCAATGATCCAGTATAATTGAAATCCAGATCTATGGATAATCTTGGCATATCCAAATGGATCAAGTTCAGTGAAGTTCCACCCTTCAGAACGAGGTTTTCTGCAATGGTATCATTCTTCATCAATTCAGATAGTATCGAGGTCAAATGAATGACCTTCTCAAGCAGGTCTCTATCGAAACCGGTTTCCTTTTGTAATCCTTCAATATCCTTGCTGCTGATCATAGAACTCTTTCCTTATCCTTGATGGTACAACCAGATTCCATTCCTTCACTTTGGATCCAGGGCTGTTCTTATCAATGTAGTATTTATTTTCGCCAGAGAAATCATATAATTGCTTGTTGAAACTGTTTGACAGATCAATATTGCTCAAACAATTAAGCAAGTATCCCACAATTCTGGCTGTTTTTTTATTATTGAATTCCTTCAGATATTTCAATAGTTTTGTTTCATCGATACTGTCGAGATTCCTCAAACAATCGATTACTTCGATCCAGCCCCCTGATAATCTTGGACGATCAACGATGTCTATTATTGTTCTCTCGAGATCAGAGACCAATATCATTTCTTTGTTATACTCAATCTCGGTCACTCCAAAATTTCTATTTGGATTGATCTTTATGAATTTTATTTGATTATTGTGATATTTCAAACTTCTCTGATGGCTTGTTGAGGAGATATAAACATAGCTGGAATACCTATCTGCAAGTCCATGAATCTGAATTGCTGTATAATGGGATAGGAAATACTCGTCAATTAGTTTTGAAGCAATAAGAATTGCATCTTCATGATAGTGTTTTTTATCAAGAATAATATGAGGTGGCACTCGAGTAAATAATCCTGGCTTGACTCTTTCTGCTGCTCCCTTTTTCACCATAAAGGAAGCTATGTTTCTGGCTCTATATTCGGAGATCTGCAATATTTCAATAATATCCTTTACAGTGAACACCCTTTGATCTCGATTATCAAGAGTGAAGTATAATCGCTGTTCCATGTCTGACATTCCGCTTTGCACAAAAGGGTACACTATTTTCACAGATATAACGATTTCTGTTATGTTTGTGAAATACTTGTACCATGCAGTCAACTTGAACCTAATATGTAATGGGCCAGGCTGAAATCTCACTTCTTATTGAGCACGAGTAATCTAATGAGAGGTTGGGTGCTCAACCTTCGCAAAATCAATTGATAGATCACTTTCTTGGCGATTTTGCTAGGTTCGAATCCGGCTTGTACAATTCTATTGCCTTGAATCATATTGAATTTATCGGCAATAGAATAATGGGCCAGGCCGGACACTCACTTCTATCTGAGACCCAGTAGTGTAATGAGAGATCATGGTCTCAGCCCTCGCCGAATCAAATTTTTTAATAATGACCGGGTGATTCGGCTGGGTTCGAATCCGGATCGATTAGAAAATAATACTAACCTGGCCCATTTACACTTGATATATAATTATAATCAATGGGCCAGGCCGGACACTCACTTCTATCTGAGACCCAGTAGTGTAATGAGAGATCATGGTCTCAGCCCTCGCCGAATCAAATTTTTTAATAATGACCGGGTGATTCGGCTGGGTTCGAATCCGGTATAATCAGATTTAAATTACAACCTGGCCCATTCTCTCCAAATAGAATGAAATAGAAACGAGAATGGGCCAGGCCGGATTCGAACCGACGACCACCCGGTTATGAGCCGGGTGCTCCACCAGGCTAAGCTACTGGCCCAGTATATCTTGTCTTGGAACAGTAGGGGAAAATAGCGGGTATTATTAAAAACATACGGTCAGGCAGGCTCCCCGGAGATCTCTTCTTCCTTTTTCAAAATAACCTCGACATATTCTCCCATTCTTTTTTTGATCTCATCTGATAGAGGCTTTCCAAGTGCAACTCTCTTCGGCTGCACCGCCATGATCCAGATATCCTCGGGAGCATTTCCAACGAGCTTTGCAAGCTCCAGCGTCTTGATCAGGTCCATCTCATGAAGGCTCCTGCCGGTGATCTTCTTTCTGGTCGATACGTCCTCCGGACGGAACAGCTTCCAATCACCGGGATCCCCTCCGAAATCTGCCGAGTCGATAATGAGAACCCGGTCATATCCCTCGATGTCATGGATGATCCTCATTCCCCCCGCACCCTCATCGAGGAGATCCACGTAAGGAGGGAGCCTATCTGATGCTTCAAGTTCCCTGATGACCGCCGGACCTATTCCGTCGTCCCCCATGATGTCGTTGCCCACGCCGACCACGAGCATCCTCATGGCTCCCCCAACAACAATAGCCTATTAAAACCGTCCTCATATCTCCTCGTATACCGCCGAATATTTTACCTCTATCTGCATGGAGAACTCGTTGGAATAATCTGTCCAGACTATCAGACCAAGACCGTTCTTCAACTTTTGATCACCTGCTTCCAGAAGCCTTACGGTGATATGGATATCATAACCGTCGCCGACCTTGCCCAATCCGAGCGAGATCCGACCCTCTCCTCCCTGCTCATTCGATGCAGAGGCGGTATCACTTTCACTTCCCGCCTCGACCTCTATCTCGAATGTGTCCGGCTGGTTCTCCCTTCGTATCAGGTCCGGCTCGTCGGACCAGACCATCAGAACGTTCACTCCTTCGATATACCCCCTCGACCCTATTTGGTAGGTGAGCTCTTCTGCTTCGTTGATGGAATCGGAAAGTGCCATGGTCTCATCCGTTCCGTTGCCCTGGAGGTCATCGACCCGATCCATTATGTCGTCGTTGATCCTATCTTCCAATTCCTCCAATGGATCATCGGCCAATACACCAACCACACTGCCGTAGAGAACTGCGATCACGGCGATGGGTATCAGCACCCTGAAAGGGTCGGGTCCGATGAACCTGTTATATCTAGCAGCCGCCTTAGCCAGTTTACCTTTACCATGCTTTACCCTGGTTCTCCATCTCTTTTCGAGCTTCCTTTCGGGTAGGGCTCGCCAGATGGAGAAGTATGCATAGAGGTATGCAAGATATACACCGAGGAGCAGGGGAAGCGCAACTGACAATTGAATAATAAGATAAGTTCTAGTTCCGCCTATCCGATCGAGGTAGAGGCCGTGAAGAGGGGTGAAACCGGCGATCAGGACTATTCCGGCTATCAAGAGGATCCATTTCTCTCTTCTATTGGCCAGCGGATATACGGTGAAGGTCAGTATCGTTACCAGGATTGCAAGGAGCAGTATGCGAACGAATGCGCTGATGCCGACCACTGCACCGTAGCCTATGCCCCCCGAAAGCCACCACCAATAGAACATCCCCATGATAGAGGGCCAAACAAGAAATGATACCAGAATGTGGATCCCGTAGAAGATCAGGGCCAAAAGAACGAATCTCCTGTAACCTTTCCCGAACTGACCGCTGCTCTTGTACAACTTTCCCAGCCAGGTGTATACAAGCACTATCTCGGCTATCAGGAAGAAGAAACCGAAGACCCAGAAGGTGACATATCTTCCAATGGTCTCCTCGAACGCCACATAGCTGCCATAGCGGGATAGCTCTGTCCCGTAGTAGATGAGATCGAGTATGATATTTGCAATGACCGCAAGCAGAGCGAGGACCCCGAAGAGCTGGGCCTTCTTTAGCCTCATTCTCTCCTTTGGAGGCACTTCCGCTACATAATTTTCCAATATTGCTCCCCCGGGGGATATGCGCTAACTGGAATAAAAGGCTTAGGTAATAAGCCCAAAGCAGACATGCCCCCCAGCACCGGTGAGTGCATCACCTGAATTCCACATCGAGATAATGGGTGGAGCAGGAGATACAAGGATCGTAGGCCCTGACAAGCATCTCAAGTGTGAGCTCGATCTCCTTCTCTGGTCTTTCGACAAGAGTGGGACCAATGGCCTCGAAGTCCTTCTGGATGTTGCCGTGGTTCTGGTTAGTGGGTATTATGCAGTTCGCCTTCACACAGTTACCCAGATCATTGATGGTATAATCATGGAACAGGATCCCCCTCGGGACCTCGACAGCTCCCACACCGCGTCCCGCCTTGACCTCCACCTTGCTCTTCTCTTCCTTCAAACCCCTCTCGAGCAACTGGTCGATTATCTCTATGGAATCTATGAGGGAATCCATGATCTCCACGAGCTGGGCTATGTTGTTCATGAAGGGGTTGTGGCAGACCGGCTCCAGTTTGAACATCTCTGCAACTCCCTTGGCCTCGGGTGTCAATCTATCATAGTTCAGATTGAACCTTGCGAGCGCCCCCACCATGAAAGAGTCCCTGTTGTGCTTCGTGTATTTGGCTGTTGATTGGGGCACCACGTATTCATTGGTGAGCTCAAGGTATTTGTCATCCGGCCACCTGCCTCCGTCCGTTGAGCTGATATCTCCGTCATATAACGGGTATAGATCATCGTTGACCAGTCCGATGAACTCGGTCTCCCTCACGAAATCGGGCAATTTATCAGCATTTGCATGAACGATCCCTGCCACATCCCTGGTCACTTCGACACCTATTTCCAGCTGTTCCCTGGCTTCCTTCAGCTGTTTCTCGGTAGGTATCATGGTGAACCCACCAACCTCGAGGGTGATGGGGTGCGTTGTCCTGCCGCAGGTGAGGTCGGATAGATAGTTCGCCAATCTGTGCAGTGAAACTATCTTCAAAACGGCATCCTTGTGTGACTTCACGAGAGGGACCACTGAGGGTGCTCCGAGAAGGTCCGGGGCAACCAGGTAACCGACATGCAGGGAATGGCTCTGGAGATTCTCACCATGCAGGGCCAGTCTTCTCAGCAGCTCGGTCTGCTTCGATATTCTCACGCCCATGGCAGCTTCTGTGGCCTTGAGCGATGCGAGTGAGTGCCCTATGGAGCAGATACCGCAGATCCTGGAGGTGATATGGGAGAGCTGTGTGTATCTCTTGTTCCTTAGCATTGCCTCGAAGAACCTGGGCGCTTCGTCCACCTCCCAGAGCACCTTTTCCACATTACCGTTCTTTGTATTGTAGATAATATTTCCATGTCCCTCGACCCTTGTCAGGTGCTGGACATGTACGTTGACGTCCTGAGCCATTTAGTAAGCCCCCTTCTTGTAATTGAACATGTTGAACTTCTTGAGCATCTCGTCAAGGGAGATGCCGTACTTTTCGAGAACATCCTTCTCGGCATCCATCCTGGGATCGTCCAGGAAACCCCTGCATCCTTCACAGCCGTCCTGGAAGTTGGGGCATATCGCATCGCATCCCGCCCTTGTCACCGGACCCAGACAGAACTTGCCCAGTTCGAAGACACAGATATTCTCGTTCTTCTTGCATTCGACACATACCGGATAGTTGGGAAGCTTTGGTGTCCTGCCTATGGCCAGCTGAGAGACGACCTTGGCGAACTCGTTCTTGTTTATGGGGCAGCCGGGAATGTAGAAGTCCACATTTACCACCTCGTCCACTGCCTTTGTTGGAAATGCATCGAACAGAACGTTGTCATCGATGTCCGCTTCTCCGTAGACCTCTTTCTTGACCTCATCAACCGGCCACTCGTTCCTCAATCTGTTCACACCACCGATGCATGCGCAGGCACCCAGTGCCACCAGTATCTTGGCGTTCTCCCTGATCCTCTTTAGCCTCTCCTCGTCCATGGGTCTCATAATGGACCCCTCGATGAAGGCAATATCGTAATCGTCGGAGTGCTCCTTCATGGCCTCCCTGAACGAGACCACTTCAACCACGTCGATGAGGTCGAGTATCTTCTCTTCCAGGTTCACCACCTGGAGCTGGCATCCCTCACAGCTTGCGAAGTCGAAGAAAGCTACCTTTGGTTTCATTATAATGCCTCCGGTACATCTTTTACGTCCTTATACTTGAACACGGGCCCCTCCAGGCAGACGTATATGCCGTTTATCTGGCAGTGACCGCATTTGCCGACACCGCACTTCATCCTCCTCTCCAGGGAGACCATGATATTATCGTCCGGGACATTCCGAGCCTTGAGCTCCTTTATAACGAACCTGTACATCACGGGGGGGCCGACGATGATCCCGATAGTATTGTCAGGATCGAACTCCACCTGTGGTATGAGGGTGGTTATCACTCCTACGTTTCCGTCCCAGCACTGTCCTTCGGGACAACCGTCCACAGTGGTCTTGAGTACCGTATTGTTCTGTTCATGCCATCTGTTCAGGTCATCATTGAAAAGAATGGCATCGGGTTCCTTGCAGCCGTAGAGTATGTTCACCTTCCCGAAATCCTCCCTGTGCTCGAAGACGTATTCTATGAGTGATCTTGTGGGAGCCAGTCCACAGCCCCCGGAAATGAAGAGAAGGTCCTTTCCCTCAAGCTCCCTGACATCGAAACCGTTGCCGAACGGTCCCCTTATACCAAGTTTGTCTCCCGGGTTCAGAGTTTCCAGTTTTGTGGTCAGATCGCCTATCCTCCTCACCAGCAGCTCGAAGGTCCCCCCTCCGGGTGATGATGATACGGAAATGGGGGCTTCACCCACGCCGAATATCGACACCTCCACGAACTGGCCCGGTCTGTGCCCCAGTTCCTCACCGCTGTCGAGTTCGATCTCGTAGAGTGTCTCCAGGTCCGTTTGGTTTTCCTTTCTGACGATGGTCGCAGGCTTAGGGATGAGGAGGTCTTCAGCTATGCCTTTCTGCTTGACATCGGGAATCGGTATCTCTTTCTTCTCGTTCATGGAATGGGATGCCAGTACGTTCATTACCTCCAGAGGGTCGGCTATGTCCGGCAGACACTGGGTGGCGCATCTGCCGCAGCCGACACAAGCGACGAACCCGTTCCTCATTGGAAGGTACATTCCTTTCCTGTAGTATCTGTGTCTGTACCTATCCCTGGGGGATTCCCTGAAGACCTCCCCCCCGGCCACTGCGGTGAAATCCCTGAGCAGGCATCCGTCCCAGGTCCTCTCCCTTTTTCCATCCTTCAGGTTTAATTTGACAACATCCTGGACGTCGTAACAGAAACAGGTGGGACAGACCAATGTACAGCTTCCGCAGGTGAGACATTTCTTGGAGTTCTCCTCCCATATGGGATGCTCGTAGTTCTCAGATAGCAGCCTCTCCCATTCGTACTTGTCGACCTTCAGCTTTCTCTCGTACCTGTCCGGAAGCTCCTCCCTTAATCTTTTGACCGCCTCGATCTCCTTCGGTTCTGCATCCCTCGTTGTGCCGTAACTGTCGAGCAGTTCCTGACCCTTTTCGGAACCCACATTTATCACGATGGAATTCCCGATATCGGTCACCAGAAGGTCGTATCCGCTCTCCACGACATGTGTTCCCAGACTTCCGGCGAAGGACCTCTCGGGCACGTTCAATATGTCCGAGGCGATGATCAAGGTGTTCTTTCTCCTGCTTTCGTAATTATCATCCACATGTGTCCCCAGATAGATCTCGTCCATCTGATGGATGGCAAGTACGTCGTAGGGGTGCACGCCAACGAGTATCTTTCCTCTTTCCTCTCTGCTGGCATTCACATCGAAGGGTTTCGATATGTCGTAGGTCATAAGCTCTTCATTCGGTGGAAGAAGCTGTTTTTTGGGGGGAAGTATGGTGACATCATAGTCCAACCTCAGGTCCTCTGAACTCTCCAGCGGACCGAAGACATACCTGGGCCCCTTGGCCTTGACACCTATCACCTCTTTCTCATCTTCTTGGATCATTCTATCAAGGAACCGTTTCCAGAGTTCTTTGCTCATTGCCTTCATGGGATTCACCGGGTGCTGTATCGTTTTTTTCTGCAGGTCCATTCGAGTTCGTCAACATCTTGTGCCTAACAATCAGTCGGGGCGGTTTGGAACTCATTTTTGAATGGAAGGAACCGTCCCTTCAGACCAGCCTCACGTGAAACCCACAGTTGATATTTCAACTTTATGTAAGCCGTAGATCATTTAACAGGGATGTTCGGCTATGCCACCTGTCACCATTTTCGATCACGAACCCATGATCATCATTCATTTGTAACACATCAACAAAATATTCCGATATGGATAACCCCGGAGAACATTACATGATCTCCCGAATATGGGTAAATTCAACTGTTCGATCCCTTACTTTCGGGCTCCCCTGAGCTACTCTGTTTAAATCCCATGTATGATTCGGTATCATGGGATCCTCCGGAGGTAATGGTCATTCAGTGGATCTGAAGTTCCTGAAGAGGGTCTTCAGCGAACATTACCGCAGATTCCCGGTGGATGCCCCTTATCGTTTTGCCCGGAGGGAATGGGGTTTCTTTCCCTTCGGGGGAAAGATGATGTTCAGGCATATCTCCTTCAACCGGAAGTCCGAGGTGGACGGCTTCTTCAAGGACACTGTTCCCATGCATGCGTATTATTCCGCTGCATATTACGGCGATCCCGCACTGCAGCCAATGGGAGAAAAGTTCAAGACCTGGATGGGGGCGGACCTGATATTCGACCTGGATGCGGACCACCTCCCCGATGCTGATTCCATGACATATTCGGAACAGTTGAGCGCCGTGAAGGAGGAGGTCAAAGGACTGCTGTTCGATTTCATACTGGACGATCTGGGCATACCCGAGGAACACGTCCATCTTCATTTCTCCGGAGGCAGAGGATATCATGTTCACGTAAGGGACCCGGACGTGCTGAAACTGGATTCCAGGGACCGGAGACAGATCGTGGATTATATTACAGGCAAGGGTCTGGACCTGGACAAACTCTTTCCCAAGGTAACGGTTTCGGTGAATTTCAGGTTCGGTTCATACAAGCAGAAAAGAAAGTTCCCCGAGGACCCGAGGGGTGGGTGGATATCCAAGATCTATACCGGAAGGGATAGGTTGATCAGGGATATAGAAGGGAGGGACCAGAGGTCCAAGGTAGAACTCCTCATGTGGCTCGGCACCAAGGCCAAGATGAAACTTGGGAAGGATATGTGCAGGTCAATACTGAGCCATGAGAACAACTTCAAAAGGATGCTCGGGACCAATAATTTCGATGTGTTCGAGAGGAACCAACAGCTTGAGACATTCCTCAAATTGGTGATAGCCTATTCCTCGATTCACCTGGCAGGTGAGACAGATGAACCGGTAACAACGGATATAAAGAGGCTGATAAGGTGCCCCGGTTCTCTCCATGGTAAGACAGGTCTCAAGGTGATCGAGGTACCCCTGGACGAAGTGGACGATTTCGAACCCCTTCGCGATGCGGTGGCGCTCCCCGATGATCCGGTGAAGCTCCATGTAACAAAACCCGTTCATCAGTATCTGGGAAGCAGCGACCATGTTCTCGAACCAGGGGAGCATACTGTCCCGAAATATCTGGCATACTTTTTGGTGGCAAGAAGGATGGCCTGTCTTCCGGGATCAGATCCTGACCATGGATGAATGGATGTCGGGCTCCTCTTGGTCCCCTTCGTCGCCGCCTCCGCCCTTTATGAAGAATATTATCAGCACCAGGGCAACTATCAGCACCACCACGGATATCACTATTATGAGGGCAACGGGAGAATCATTTGCAGGATCGTATTCGCCTGCGGTGTCATCATCGATAACATCGTCATCCGTAGTATCATCGTCGGCGTCATCATCCGCCACGGGGTCGCTGAACTCGGATTCCTTAAGCTGGAACTCTATGGTGATCTCGTCCTCGGAAGCGGGCTCACCCGTTACGGGATCGAAGAAATCCGTGTAGGCCTTGGCCTTGAAATCCACGGTCCTGTCGCTCTCTATCTTCTTCGGTGCCTGGAGATGCATTGTGGCCCTGAACTCGGAGCCGGGTTCCATTAGGTCCTCGTGTGTCTTAGTTACGGATCCTGTCCATCCCTGTTCCACCAGCTCCTCCAAGGTGGGGAGCTCCAGGGTGATGCTCTCAACATCGTTCCCTTCGTTCATCACCCTGAAACTGTAGTTGATGAACTTGTTCGCCGTTATCTCCAACGGGGCGGTATTGGTGGATACGCGGACCAGGTGATAATATTCCGGTATTATCGTGGCGGTTTCGGTATCTGTCCCCGAAGCATCCCCGGAATAGATCGCGGTCACTTCGAGCTCACCTGTTACATTGGGGCCGATACCGGTGGGCACCGCAATGACATCCTCGTCCTGGGGGTCGTAGACCTCAGGACTTACCAGTACGGTAAAATCCGCCTGGTCGTCGTTCCTGGTCAGTATGGTGGTATCAGTGTCCACTGAAAGGCCGTCGAAGGTAACGGTGCATGCCCATTTCATACCGGTAGGCTCCCCGTCCCTGTGCTCTGTTATTGCCGCTTCCAGTGTCACGGTGACCCTGTCCAGTATGTTCTCGATGCTCCCCTCCACGGTCCCGTGGACCTCGAGCTTGCCGTGGTCCTCATCGGATGGGTCCACCGATATGTAGAACTCGTCATCCTCGATGGAAAAGGCCGCCGATGCTGCTTTGGAGCCGTAAGGTGCCAGGATCAGGAACAGCATGGAGGATATCATCAAGGTGGCCCAGTATATCTTCATGGTCGGTTAATTGTTATCGGTCATATAAAATATGGTTGGAGGAAAAGTGAAATAATCGCATTCCGCACCTGTACTTCATGGCGGCCCCCAATCGACACTTATTTCATATAAGAACAAAATATCGCTTCAAATGAAGGATCCGGGCAGGGACACATCCGCAAAGGCAATTCTTCAGGAGATAGGAGAGGTACATGCCGCCGAGAGAGGGTCCATAAGCCTCACAAGGCTTCCCGATGAGTTCTACGAGAGGGCCACGACCTATCTCAGGACCACCCTCGCGAAGATCGAGAATGCCAAGTCTTCGTCGGACCAGGTGGTGAGCGAGGAATACTACAGGACCACCGAGGAGTACCGGAGGGCAAAGGAGATACTGACCAACATCTACAACACCAGGGAGCGCAAGATAGTGCTCATGGCCATGAACTCCGCCAGGAAGATCCAGCAGTCCACCGAGAACATGGTACACGACGAGATGGACCTCTTCTTCTCACTGAAGTTCGAACTGGAAAAGATAAGGGATAGGTTGATGAAGTTCGGACAGGCCAAGCCGGGTGAACCGATCAGGGGAGAGACCGGGATAAACACACCCATCACCGATTACAGTAATGAATTGGAGCTTTCTTCTTCCAAAAAGGAAAAAAAAGAGCCCCGTAAACCGGTGGTCGAGAAAGGTCCGCCCATCGGGGTAGAGGGTTCGCCACCGGAGGAGAATATGGAGGGGGATACACCACCAGGTACCACCCTTGTGAGGGCCCTCAAGGACATCGCCACGTTCATGTGTCCTGACGACACCTCCATATCCATGAAGAAGGACGACGTTGCCCTGCTCCATGATGATATCGCGGAACTGCTCATGAAAGGGGGGATGGTGGAGCCTATGGAGGAGAGCGATTGAGGAATGAGGTACCGGTAATACTTCACCTTTCACAGGATGATCCCAGGAAATGCAGTGCAAGAAAGCTCGCAAGGTTCAACAAGGCCAGATTGTCGCACCATTTCAAGGAGCTCCCCTTCGCCTCGATACTTCTTGATCCTTTCTCGAAGCATGCTCTATCCCCTTCGGACAGACATCTCCTGGAAGATCATGGTCTGGTGGCCGTTGATTGTTCCTGGGAGGATGCCGAGAGGGTCTTCAAGAAGGTCAGGAAGGTCCGCAGGTTACATTCCAGAGCACTGCCGTTGTTGATGGCGGTGAACCCCGTCAAGTTCGGGAAATGGGGAGAACTCTCTACCCTGGAGGCACTTGCCGCTTCCTATTATCTGCTCGGGGACAAGGGGAAGGCAAGGGACCTGCTCTCCATATACAATTGGGCACAGAAGTTCATAGAGATCAACAGAGAGCCTCTGGAGGCCTATTCCAGCTGCTGGGAGAGCAGTGAGGTGGTCGAGGTCCAGAAGGAGTTCGTTTGATATCATTCCTCACTGTCCAGCGGATGGACGATCCTGGGTCTCGGGTTCTCCTTGTCGGCCTCGGGTCCTCTGATATAGGTTCCGCAGTGCGGACAGAAATCTATACCCTTGTCGAGCCGGTACTCGCATTTCGGACAGACACCGCCTTTGTCCTCCATGCCCTTCTTCTTTGCCCACACGTTCCATATGATCATGAAACCGATTATAAGGAGACCTATGAACGCCACCTGGGCGATGATCCAGGTGGTCTCATCGAAGGCATCGGGCATGTCATCATCCAGGTTCTCCGTCATCACTATATCGATGTATCTCTGCTTTCCCTCCCCCAGATAGAGGATCGTGATAGCACAGACCAGGAAAGGGTCCTCCCTTGAACCAAGTACGAACCTGCTCCGGTTCATGGTGATATTGAGGGAGTTTCGGGCTACCTTCGCAAGGGAAACGTTCCCCTTTTCGACGTATTCTCCTTCTTCCCATACCGAGTAGCTGCTGTCTCCCCCGCTGTATTCTATTATGAAATCGAAGGTGTCCGAGCGATCGGGTTTCGCACTTCTGTATCCGCAGATCGAATAAGTATAATTCCTGTCCATCTGCAGGTCACCTTCCACGGTTACTATGAAGGATATGTACGTATCGTTCTGGATGATGGTAAGGGATGCTATGTCCACATTCGGTCTCTCTGCGAAGTCCTCAGCCTCTTCACCTTCGAGGTCGTGTAGGTCCTGGAGCCTGGTCAGAGGTCCCTTCTTCAGGTCGGATATCACATCCTCTGCGTCGTCGCGGTATATGCTCTGATCGGTCGCCGCTCTGGATGCTCCCGAAAGCGATACGGAAAAAAGCATCAGGATGGATATCACGCAGACGGTCCTTGACATAGCCCCTTTCATGTTATGTTCCACCACCCAATATCGAAAGGATATGTTTTAACCTATCGGTGGAGCCAATGGACAATGCTCATCATTTCACCTTACCTTTTTATTATATATAAGAAAGGATTTAGGGCAGAACCGTCCTGAGCCAAACACAGGACATCACTCAGGTATCCGGGGTAACGAAGATGTGCAAACAGAATGGATCGGAAACCAGCGAAAAGAGGTCTCAAGGATACGACGTTCATTCGGTGGAGAGCAGATGGCAGGATTTCTGGGAGAATGAGGAGATCTACCGGTTCGATCATGCTTCAAAAAAGAAGCCCTTTACCATCGACAATCCTCCGCGTTACGCATCTGGCCCCCTTCATGCGGGTCACGCGGTCCATTACACTCATATAGATTTCGTGGCCCGGTACAAGAGGATGAGGGGTTACAATGTGATGTTCCCCTTATGTTTCGATGTGAACGGAATGCCCATCGAGGTTCGCGTTGAAAAGAAGTACAACATAAGGATGAGGGATACCGACCGTCACGAGTTCATAAAGCTCTGCGAGGAATTTGCAGGAGAGAACATAGAGGAGATGACCAGGCAGTTCAAGATATTCGGTGAATCCATGGACCCCTCGGTTTACTACCAGACCGATGCCAAATATTACAGGAGACTGACCCAGATATCCTTCATCAAGCTTTTCCGTGAGAACCGTATCTTCAAGGCGAACCATCCCGTGAACTGGTGTCCGAGGTGCGGGACCGCATTGGCGGAATCCGAGGTGGAATACAGGGACAATATGACAAAGCTCAATACCATCCTCTTCTCCATGGCCGAAGATCCTGAAAGGACGGTGAGGATCGCCACCACCCGGCCGGAACTTCTCTGCACCTGTCAGTTGGTGGCAGTTCATCCCGACGATAAAAGGTATCAGGACCTCGTTGGAAAGGAGCTCAAGACCCCCATATTCGGAAGGAAGGTCCCGGTGGTGTTCGATGAGGCAGTGGACATGGATTACGGTTCGGGGGCGGTCATGATATGTACCATAGGCGACAAGGATGACCTCAAATGGGTCTTCAAATACGGGCTGGAGCTGGAGAAGGGGATCGATGAGCATGGTAAGATGACGGAACTGGCCGGTAACTATAAGGGTCTCCCGCTCAAAGAGGCAAGGGAGAGGATCATTCAGGATATGAAGGATTACGATGTCCTGGTGGACCAGGAGGACAATCCCCAGAACATAGGAACGTGCTGGAGATGTCATACCACCATAGAATATTTGCAGGTTCCTCAGTGGTTCCTCAGGATTTTGGACATGAAGGAGGAGGTAATGGCGGCCGCAGATGAGATCGAATGGTGGCCCGAGTTCATGAAGGTAAGGCTAAAGGAATGGGTGGATTCACTTTCATGGGACTGGGTGATCTCCAGGCAGAGATATTTTGCCACCCCCATTCCCGTCTGGGAGTGCCAGGAATGCGGCCAACCGGTCCTTCCCAGGGAGGAGGACTGCTATGTTGACCCCACCCTCGACGATCCTCCGGTGGGATCATGTCCCCGGTGCGGAGGAGAGCTCAAGGGCTCCGAGGAGGTCTTCGATACGTGGATGGATTCCTCGATAACACCGCTTTACAACACTTTCTGGCAGAGGGACGAGGCCCTGTTCAATGAACTATACCCCATGTCCTTGAGGCCCCAGTCGCATGATATCATCCGGACCTGGGCATTCTACTCCATAGTTAGGGGGTTAAAGCTCGTGGGCAAAAAGCCCTGGGAGACGATAATGATGGGAGGTTTCATACTTGCACCCGATGGTACGCCCATGCATGCTTCCAAAGGAAATGCCGTGGACCCTCTTGATTATCATGCCGAGTACGGGGCCGATGCCATCAGATATTACGCAGCCACATGCACATTGGGAAAGGACCATCCCTTCAGGACCAAGGACGTTAAAAGGGGCTCCCAGATCGTAAGGAAGCTGTACAATATGGAGGGGCTGTTCCATCAGGGTCTGAAGGGGCTTTTACCGGAGGAGCTCCATGCCATCAAGGAGAAGGTTAAGAAGGACCCGTCCCATCTGGCACCTGCTGACAGTTGGATCCTGCACAGGTTCTCGGAGGTGGTGGAGGAGGCAACGCTCTCTGCTGATAACTATCAGTTCGACAAGACGGTGAAGGCAGTGGTCGACTTCATGTGGCTGGAGGTAGCCGACCAGTATGTCGAGCTGGTTAAACACAGGCTCAGGACGGACGACATAGGTACGGTTTACACCGTTTACAATCTTGGGGTCGGAATAGCCAAGATGCTGGCACCCTTCATGCCGCACATAGCAGAAGAGGTCTATCAGGGGTATTTCAAGAACTTCGAGGGTGATATCTCCATACACACATCTCCCTGGCCGAAACCCGTCCTCAAGGACAGCAGGGGCAGGGACAAAGGGTTGCTGGCGGCTGAACTGATCCGCACCATCAGAAGGTGGAAGAGCGAGAACAAGATCGCCCTGGGTGCCGAGATCGGCCCCATCAGGTTGATCACCAAGGTCCCCGAGATGATGGAGGGATCACTTGAGGATATAAAAGCCACCCTCAAAGCACAGGATGTGACCCTGGAAAGGTCGGAAGACCTGGAGCAGGTGGTAATTGGCCTGAGACCCGTATTCAAGGAAATGGGCCCCAAGTACAAGGAAAGGATGGGGTCCATCGTATCCTGCCTTAAGGACCCCGAAATGTCCAGGGAGCTGGCATTGACCATGGAGAGCGAAGGCTCGGTGGAACTGGACCCGGAGGACGGTAAAGGAATGGTCCAATTATCGCCCAACATGGTGGAGGTGGAGAAAGGTTGGATATTCCAGGGAAGGTCCGTGGAGCACCTCTCTGTCGGAGATGTTGTTGTCGTCCTTGAGGATGCAACATAGTGCGGGTCCGATGTGTCTTACATGTTAA
>JAWOCK010000017.1:0-28401 GCA_046483845.1 Thermoplasmatota archaeon
CACTGATTTTCTGTATAACAAGAATGATGGAATATTCATCTTCATATCATCAGGTGCCAATTTCAATAGGGTGAACTCGATAGGAAACGGTCAGGACGGTATCAGATATAGAACTTATGAGAGTATTGCTGGGCAAAGTATTGTGACCGTTACCGGTTCTTCATTCAATAACAACGGCCAGGATGGTGCTCAGGGTTCATTAGGAGGAACATTGATATTCTCTGATTGTACATTCAACGGCAACAACAATTCGGGTGTGATCGAGCACGATTATGACTCTTCAAGTGGAGCAACTACCATATCTCTTTCAAACTGTATAATGAGGGGCAATGGTGAATTCGGAATAGAAACAGGATACGATAGAACCGGAAGCGAACCAACCATTAACGCCCCGGATATCACTGTCAGGGACTCTGATATTGCTTATAATGCAAAGAGCGGGATCTTCATCGGAGATGAGAATTCTGGAGTTTGTACAATCCAAAAGAGTGACATACATCATAATGAGGAATACGGCATTGTTTATGACGATTCGACAGGAAACCAGGCCTCCTCAAGCAACACAATCTACGGGAACACGAAGGCAAATATCTATGTGTTAAATGGCTCGACACCAACTATGACCTCAAATACGATCAACGGCTCCGCCGTGGGCATAGACCTTATAGATTCCAATCCCACCATCAGGGACAACCTCATAAAGGACAACGATGTGGGCATAGACCTTATGGATTCCTATCCCACCATCAGGGGCAATCGCATAGAGAACAACGATGTTGGTATGCATGTGCCTGTCGGGAATGCGCCCACCGTCGAGGATAACACCTTCAACGCCAACGAGATAGGGGGACACGTTATCGGAATAGAAGGAGGCACCGTGGAGAGGAACAACTTCACGGACAATACGGATGCGGGACTTGTCCTTGAGGATTGTCTGAACTTCGATGTCATGGACAGCTCTTTTGCCAATAACAACTACGGTATCAAGATAATAGGCGGCGACCACATAGACATCAAGGATGTCGTCATGACCGGGTCCACGGATGCTGGCATCTTCGGGGACGTCGAGGCAAACTTCTCCATCACAAACCCGAAACCCCAAACAACATCAATGGAGAGCGATGCTGGTACAAGGGCGCTCTATTACCTCAACGAAGGGTCGGGAAGCATCACCCAGGACGCTTCGCCCAACAATAACGACGGGGTGCTTGCAAACAACCCCACCTGGATACAGGGGAAATGGGGGAACGCACTCAACTTCAACGGCATTGACCAGTATGTTTCCGTACCCGATTCACCGAGCCTGGACATAACAGGCACGGAATTGTCAATAGAGACCTGGATCAGGGTGGATCAAGGTGTATTAGGAGGAAATAGGGTAATAACGAGCAAGGAAGGTTCCTACAAGATAGGCCTGAACAGCGACAGGTACGTCATGTGGGGCATCAATACCGCAAGCTCCGACGGGAACTGGACGACAACCGACGTCAGGATACCCATAGGCGAGTGGACATACCTGTCACTGATATACAACGGAGTTACGGTAAGAATATACACCAACGCCCAGGAGCAGTATTCGCTGGTCTACTCCGGTGACGTGGTAACCTCGGGAGAGGTCCTCGGCATCGGTGGGACCTACAGTCCGGGTGTCGGTGATTTCACGGATATCTTCCTGGGCAAGATAGACGAGGTCAGGATATCCGATGTGGCAAGGACACTGGTGGAGATGCAGAACACTTACAGCACCCCCGTAACCGTCACCCAGATAGACTCGGTGAAACTTGACGGGATATCCTCTGCCAGCGCTTTCAGCGTACCGATACCCATCGAGCAGGTCAACATCGTGGACAGTCAATCGACCTTCATTAAATATCTGACCTTCTCCGGACTGGTACTCGACAATGTTACCGGGCTCCCCGTTGATGCCGCATACATCAGGATCTACAATCACGAAGGAGAGCTCTTCTTCGAGGAGATGACCAACCAGTTCGGATTGGTACAGAGAGAACCGGTCCTTCAGTACACCGTCACTGGATCAGATAAAGTGGACAACAATCCCATGAACGTCACCGTCTTCAAGGACGGTTATGTTCCCTGGTGGCCGGAGACACATCAGACCAGAAACCAGGACTTCGAGATGATCTTTGACATCTCCGAGAACAGGGCGCCGGAACTTCCGGAGATGCTCAACAATACACCGGAGACCACACACCAGAAGAAACCCACACTGACCTGGAACGCGGCCAAGGATTGGAACAGTGACCTGATCAAGTACGAGATAAACGTCTACATCAACGAGCTCTACGGGGAAGAGGTCCTGGACGAGCCCATCATTACGAGAAAGACACATTTCACCTTCGAAAGGAACCTCAGGTTCAACAGAGAATACTGGGTGGAACTCAGGGCTTTCGATCCCTGGGGATTGGATGACTCAGCCACCTTCAGCTTCACCACGGTCAACACACCACCCACCACACCAGAGGTGGAGTTCGTGGAGTCACCTGTCTCATCCAGCGATGATATCGTATTATCCATGATCAACGAGAGCGTGGACATCGATGAAGATCCCGTCGACAGGATCTCCTACCTGATACAATGGTATAGGGTAGGGGACCCGGTAGATGAGCTCATACAATCAGGCATCAATATGACCGTGCTATCCAGTGAAGAGACCAAGGAAGGGGACGAGATCAAGGTCGTCATCAAACCTTCCGACGGGATAGAGTTCGGTCCAAGCCGTATCCTGTTCATCGATGTTGTGAACTTCGTCCCTGAGATCACCATACCTTTTGTTGATGTTGAGATCAACGAGGACGAGGTGGTCTACGACATTATCGACCTGAACACCTTGTTCACGGATAGGGATGGTGATGATCTGTTCTTCTCCATTGATACGGAAAGACATGTGACAGGCGATATCGACCTCGTATCGGGCAATCTGACCCTCATCCCGGATGAGAATTGGGTTGGAGAGGACCATATAATAATACAGGCCAGGGACACGAAATACCACGATGAAGCCTGGCCCACGGTGACCATCAACGTGACGGTTCTCAGCGTCAATGACGCACCGTATTTCACCTTTGTTAACCAGGAACCCGTAAGCAAGGGTAAGGCTGTCCTCGTACAGGACATACAGGGAGCACCGCTCACCATTACCTGTCAGGCCGTCGATCCCGACGAGGTCTACGGAGATCAATTCAGTTTCAGTACCGATTTCCTTGATGTAGTAGGAGAGGACCTGGTTGGAGAAGACGAGTTCCAGTTCATCGAGAGATCGGGAACACTTTCCATATACCTGTCAAACGATCTGGTTGGAGAGCACATGTTCAATCTTACCGTGACCGACGAACAGGGAGCATCATCCGATGTGACAGTAAGGCTGGTGGTGGACAACAAGAACGATCCACCCACGGTACCGAGCTTCCTCAGTCCCGTGGACGGTGCGGCACTGGAGCAAGAGGAGAACGAAAAGCTTACCTTCCAGATAGCTCCATCCACGGATCCGGATGAGAACATACCGAATTCCAAGGAGTTACTGACCTACGACTGGGAGTTCGGCGATGGGGAAACATTGGAGAACGGAGGTACCGAGGTCACCCACAGTTACATGGTTTCAGGGAACTATACCGTAAAGGTCACTGTTCGCGACAAGGCGGGAGAATACAGATCGGCAGAGATCACCATAGGTGTCACTGTCCCCACCGATGACGAAGATTATGTTGATATCGAGGAGAAGGAAGATAGAACGGGTCTATTCCTGATCATTATCCTGATCGTCATCGCGGTCATCGCCCTCATTATCATCCTCGCCTTTGTCTTCAGGAAGGACCCGCTCACAGATGTGGCAGAATCCGAGGAGCGGGCGCATGAAGCTCTGGTGGCCAAACAGCAGGAGAGCGCGCTTGCTTCCCAGGAAAAATTCCAGGCCCTCATGGCAGGGATGGGTTATGCCGGTGACTCCGGTCCGGCACTGCCTTCTGCCCAGGGAGAAGGGGGGCAGGATATGGCGGCCCTTCCCGCAGCTTCGGAGCCAACCCCGGAAGGGGGTGAGATGCCTTCACAGGAGTATGGAGGATACGAACAGCAGCCACCCACAGAGCAGGCTCCCGGATACGAGCAACCCCCAGTGGAGCAGCCACCGGCATACGACCAGCAAGCTCCCATGCAGGCACCTCCTCAGGAGCAGCCACCAATGCAGGCGCCACCCCAGCAGCCCCCCACAGAACCAGCTCCTGTCCAGCCGGAACAGGCTCCTCCGCCTCAGCCCGAGCAGCAACCGGGGACCGTTCCCGAAACGGAACAACCCCAGGCACAGGGGAATCTGCCTGCACCCGAAGACCAAGAGCAGCAGTAAAGGGTCGGTCAATATTTTGGGACCCGGTAAAATCTGCCGGGTCCTGATATAATTCAAAGGAGGGAAAAGTACCTTCCAGGTAATCCTTTGAGAGTGGGCCATATTCAGACGAACCCTGCGAACTGTTCCATGTCCACCCTTTTCATTTCCTGGTGGTCCTTGATCACAAGTCCGCCTGTCTGGTCGATACCAAGGACAGTTCCCGAAACAGAACCGTCAGATGTCCTGATCCTGACCTTTTCACCTATCATCGAACATCTCTCGGTCCATTTGTCCAGAAGCTGTTCGATCTCCCCTTCCTTAACGGAAACATAGTGCATATCCAGGAAGATCAAGAGGTCCTTCAGAAAGGAGAATGCGTCAACCTTCAGGTCACGACTGATACTCCCGGAGGGATCTATCTTCATATCCAACACTACGTATTCCAGATCATCCTCCCGGGATGATGCCTCATGAACCACTGTTGCCGCTATTTCTTCTTCCATTACCACATTTCCGGGCCATACCGTTCCGGTCTCAATGAAGGCGGAGGTCGATACGGCCTTTGAGATGCAAAGAGCGGATATCAGAGGAAGCACGGATGCCTGCCCGGGAGCTATCTTCGGTCTAAGGAGCAGACACATGCGAAGGCCTTCGATACTTCTATCCCCCACAATACCCCCGATAACCACCAGACCCTCGGCTGCACCATCTTCAACACGAGCATTCATCCTCTCCTTCACCTTTTCAGGGTCTTCCACATGTTCTATCTCTCTCCCTATAAGGGATGTGCCTATCCCGGAGAGGTCCGGTAATTCACTGCTCAATATAACACCGTTCAATCGAATATTGCCTTCATGAGGTCCATATCGTGGATCATGGAATGGAGGTTGTCATCCTTGTCAACGACCGGTATCTGATCATAATCCTTCATGCGCATAATCTTGGCCGCTTCATGGATGGGTGTCTTCTTGTAAATTGTACTCACGTTCTTTACCATGAACTTCAATACGGGATCATCCGGAAGATCGATCCTTGCTTCCTGGTAATAGAGGTTCATCACGTTGCGTATACCCTCCCAGGTCCAGGCATCCTCATCCTCCGATATGCCCAGCTTTGTCAGGGTGATATTCTCACCGAGGAACTTCGTATCGAAGAGATCCCTGTCAGTAACCATCCCGATGATATTGGACCTGCTGTCCAGAACAGGCATGGCATAGACCCGTGATAGATTGATCATGGTTGCGGCGACCCTGCAGGGTGTCCCCTCGTATATACAGTAGGTGTACGGCATGACATAATCACTCACAGGTGCATCCAGTTTCCTGCTCTCGATCACCTTCAGAAGATCGGACGGGGTCACAAGTCCCACCAGTTTACCTTTCCTGACCACAGGAAGTCTTCTTTCCTTCTTCTCGAACATTATCTTTGCGACCTTCTCCACATTCGTGGCGGGGGTGGTTGTGGGAACATCCCATTCCATAAGGACGGAGACCTGTTCCTCTTCCGGGTCCTGGAAGATATGCTTCCTGGTTATCATTCCCAGTATCTTGCCCTCCTCATCCACCACGGGCATGCCGGTCCTCTTGTTCTTGACCAGCATCGAGAGGACCTCGTCCCGGGTAGTAGGAAGTTCGACCGCAATGGGGGTCTTCACCATTATCTCCGAAATGTTCATTCATACCACTTCCCTGGCTGGGGAAAGGTCCAATGTTGGATGGGGTATTAAATGGTTTTGAACCAGGAGACGGGTCAAAGTGATCCTGTATATGACAGGCGGGACCGGTCCAGAAATCGGACGGCGAACGTGTAAGG
The DNA here is from genome assembly GCA_046483845.1 of Thermoplasmatota archaeon. Taxonomy (GTDB): domain Archaea; phylum Thermoplasmatota; class Penumbrarchaeia; order Penumbrarchaeales; family Penumbrarchaeaceae; genus JAYEPK01. Next base: position 6,152 of record JAWOCK010000017.1, read on the forward strand.
ATCCCGCTTCCACAGATCATCGGATGGCTCCTTTACGGTAAATAGATTGGAAGGATCTCCCCTTCGCGGCCAATCCTTCTCCCACCACCATACCACGTCCGGGAGCATCCCGATCAGGTCTGTCCGATCCATGGTCCTTCCAACGGCCATGGAGAAGACCGAACGAGCTGCCTCAGTCCCGCTTGGACCCCCTTTTCTGAGAAGTATCCAGGCAAACTCCATCTCCCTGAAGATATCGTGCATGGAGGAGATGGAATTGTCGGTCCCCAGGGTCATGCTCAAACCACTATCCAACATGCGGTGAAGGGGCACATCGATGTTGAATGTCATATTTGATCTGGGGCAGACCACAACAGGGATGCCCTTGTCAGATACCGCCCTCCAATCATCCTCTGTGCCCGAGACCATATGGACCAGCTGGTCGGGTTCCAGCTCTATTATTGAACCAATGTCCTCCCTGAAGAGTTCGGATGCATGTATGGAAAAGGGTTTATGCTCCTTTCTGGCCATTTCCCTCAGATATGACAGACCCTCTCTCAAAGAGGGTATTCCCAGTCCATCGGCGTTTTCAAGGATCCCGGATATATCTCCACCCTCCGCTGCCCTTCCCATCGAATATACACGGGGAGCTCCCTCGTAGAGTGCATCGAGAATTGCCTGTAGACCCTCCGATCCACCTTCGCGGTAGTCCATGACGAACGTGACACCATGGTGTAATTCCTCCAGTGAGCGCTTGATGGAAATTACGAGCTCGTCCAAGGTGCATCTCTCCAAAAAACGGTGCTTCATACCTCCGGGAAATACGCACTCTTTTAGGCCCGAAGGCAGATCGCCCCTTGCCCCGTGGTCCCCTAGATGGGTATGCATGTCCAGAAGACCGGGGAAGATCAGGCCCTTTTTCACCTCCGCTGCGTCGCCTGTATTTTCCAGACCGTCCGAGAAGTGGACGATCCGCCCATCCTCAACGGTAACGGTGGCCTCCGACCATCCGTCGAAGAACAGCATCTCCCCCTGCAGGACGAGTTCTGCCATGATCAAAAGGAGATGTGGTGGAGGTTTTATTATTTTGGGTCCTCCATGGAATGTTTTAAGCATATCTTCGGGTATTGACCGGTATCACTACGGAGGCGTCTGCGGATGATAAGCAGGTATAAAAGGGTCCACGAAAATGTCAGGATCGGAGCGAACTCCACGGTGGAGGACTTCGTGATCATCGACGGCCCCGGGACGATCATCGGGCAGGACTGCATGATACGCTCCCATACAGTGATATATCCGGGCAACGTGATCGGGGACAGGTTCCAGACCGGCAACAAGACCAACATACGGGAGCACAACATCATAGGGGATGATGTGAGTATCGGGACGCTTTCGGTAGTGGAACACCATGTAAAGATAGAGAACGGGGTGAGGGTCCATTCACAGGCGTTCATTCCCGAATACTGCATTTTGAATGAGAAGGTCTGGATAGGCCCCAACGTGGTCCTGACCAATGCAAGATATCCAAGGACAGAAGACGCCAAGGAGAACCTCAGGGGGGTCGTCATTCGGAAGGGAGCAAGGATCGGGGCGAATTCCACGGTCCTGCCAGGTGTAAACATCGGTGAATATTCACTTATAGGAGCTGGATCGGTTGTGGTCAGGGACACCCTCCCGCAGGGGATATACATGGGCAACCCTGCGAAAAGAAAAGGATGGTCATGTTTATGTGGTCACCCTCTCGACAACGGCCTCACCTGCAAGGGATGCGGGAAGCGTTACGTCCTTGAAAAGGACATCCCGAAGGCCATTTGAGAAAGAGGTGTTCAACTGGATGTGGAAGATAGCATCAAAAATGCCAGGGCGGCGATCTTCGATTTCGACGGCACCCTCTGGAACATCGAACTCAGTTGGCAGGACCTGTACGAAAGACTGACCGATGCAGGGAGACTCTATGGCCATGTGGGTGAGTTCGGAAGCATCATCGATGCATATCTTTGGGCCGACAAGATGTACGGGGCCAGGAAGAAGATGATAGAGGTCCAGGACGAGTTCGAGCAGGAGGGGCTGCCCGGCACACCGGTGAAGGCCGGAAGGGCCGCAGCCAAGTGGAGGTTGAAAAGATGTCTTGCTACCGGCATCCTCTCCCTCAACACCTCATCCACCATTGAGAGGGTCGTGGGAGGGTGGGGGGTTTATCCCATCATCTCCATCGACAAGGTCAGAAAGCCCAAACCTGACCCCGAGGGACTGCTAAAAGCGCTTGACGTGCTGAAATGCTCTCCGGGGGAAGCCGTTTTTATAGGTAATTCCGATACGGACAGGAAATGCGCTCGGGCAGCATCCGTTGCCTACGTGGACGTCACCGAGATACGGGAGGCATGGTTCCTATGAAGATCCCTCTGAACAGGATGTACGTGGATCAAGAAATAAGGGACGCCGTCATGGAGGTCCTGGATAGCGGCAGGTACGTCAAGGGGCCACGGGCAAAGGAGATGGAGGTCAGGTTCGCGGAACTGGTTGGATCGAAGCATGCCGTATCCTGCTCTTCCGGGTCCACTGCACTGATGCTCGCCTTCAAGGCCCTGGATGTAGGACCGAAGGATGAAGTGATCGTTCCCTCCCATACCTTCATTGCTACATTGAACGGCTTCTGGCACTACGGCGCCAGACCCCGGTTCGTCGACATAGACCCGGACACATACGCTGTTGATACGGAAAAGGTGAAAGAAGCCGTGAACGAGAGGACCGCAGGGATCGTCCCGGTACATCTCTACGGCCATCCTGCCGATATGGGGGAGCTCACCGACATCGCCGAGGAGGCGGAGGTCCCGCTGGTAGGTGATGCCGCCCAGGCCCACGGCGCCAAATACAGGGGCCAGGACATCGGTTCCATGGGAGATATGACCTGTTATTCCTTCTTTCCCTCCAAGGTGATCACAGTTGCCGGCGAGGGAGGTATGATAACCTGTGATGATGACGAGCTTTACGAACTACTGAAGGCTCTGAGGAACCATGGCAGATATTCCGGTGAGAGGGATATCTCCTCCCTTGCGGGTTTCAACATGAGAATGCCGGAGATACTCGCTGCCGTTGGAAGCATACAACTCGATCACATGGCCGACTGGGTCAGCAGGAGAAGGGAGATCGCCAAGGTCTATACCCAGGAGTTGGAGGGAACAGGTGAACTGGTACTTCCGAAAGAAATGGAATGGGCGGAGCATGTCTATTACCTCTACGTCATAAGGACCGGGGAAAGGGATGCTCTAAGGGAGCACCTCAGGAAGAAGGGGATATCCACCGGCATACATTACAGTGTCCCGGTACACCGGATGCCCTATATCGAGAGTCCTCCCGAACTTCCCGTTACCGAGAGAATTGTCCGGGAGATACTATCACTTCCCATGCATCCGCTGCTGTCCGAGGAAGAGCAGAAGACCGTTATCGAGGGTGTCAGGGAATTCAGCGGAGGATGAGGTCTTGAAGATAGTGCATGTGGTCTCTTATATACAACCCGAATTCGGGTACGAGGAGTACTACAGTGCCCGCGAGCAGGCTGCCCTGGGTCACGAGGTGCACGTCATCACCTCGGACAGGATATTCCCCTTCAGCGATGTCGAGAACATGCTCTCGGACATAGGTTCTCCATACAAGGATCGCATGAGGCCTCTTGGTATCGAGGAGATAGAGGGGTTCAAGATACACCGGCACAAGACGAGGTTCGAAGTGCTCTACGATTTCATAGTCTACGGAGGGATCGAGGAGGACATCAGGGAACTAAGACCCGACGTGGTTCACGCCCACGGTCTCTGGCAGTGGGGCACCTACAAGGCAGCGAAGTTGAAGGAGGAACTGGGATACAAACTGGTCATCGACGAGCATGCGTATGCCACCACCTATGACCAGACAGATAATCTCAGGAACTTCGTGCTCGACAAGGAGTACAGGTTCCTGAGGGCTCCCTTCGCCAGGAAGAACCTGAGGAAGGCAGACGAGGTGGTGGCCATCTGCCAGGAGACGGTAAACTTCCTGGAGGAGTTCTTCGACTACGAGAAGGCCCATCTGATACCACTCGGTGTGGACCACAGGAAGTTCTCCTTCGATGAGAAGGCAAGAAGGGAGACCAGGAAGGATATGGGAGTAAGGGAAGACGAATACCTGCTGATAACGGCCGGAAGGCTGGACAGCGCCAAGAGGCTGGAGCTGTTCGTGAAGGCCGTCGATGAGCTGGGAAGGGAGGACGTTAGATTTCTCATTATCGGAAGAGGGGACATCGCTTACCTGGAGAAGCTGAAGGATATGAACGTGAAGGGGGTGACCTTTGCCGGTTTCAAAAGCTCCGAAGAACTTTCAAAACTCTATTCAGCGTCCGATATCGGACTCTGGGGGAAAGCGTCGATAACCATCAGGGAAGCAATGGGCTGCAGACTGCCTCTCATACTTCTCGACGAACCCAACATGGAAGACCTCCTGAAATGGGACAACGGCGTATTCGTCCAGACGGACCCAAAAAAGATTGCAGGGGAGATAGACAGGATGCTTGAAGATCCCGGACTCAGGGAGGAAATGGGCAGAAGGGGACGCAAAGGCGTCGTGGAAGAACTCTCCGTGGAGGCCGAGGCCAAGGAGCTGTTGAAGGTATATGGTGCAAAGGACCATATCCCTTCGGGATGACCACTGCATGGTATATCCTTAAGTAGGGAGCTAATATTCCAATCCAAAGGTGATCCAAGTGGAGGAGGTAAGGTTCGCCGTGGTTGGTCACGGCAATATCGGAAGCAGGCACGTCAAGTTCCTGAAGGACATCGATAAGGCCAGAGTGACGGTTGTTTGCGACGAGAAGGAGGAGAGGGCAAAGAATGGCGGCGAGATCGCAGGGTGCAGATGGACCACGGACCTCGAGGAAGTTCTCCAGAGCGAGGATGTGGACATTGTCGATATATGCACTCCGTCGGGTCTGCATGCGGACATGTCCCAAAAAGCAATGAAAGCGGGCAAGCACGCACTTTCGGAAAAACCCATGGCGCTCCATCTCGAGGAGGCCCTTGAGGTCATCGAGACCGAGAAGAGGACAGGCATGAAATACTTCCTGGTGAAGCAGAACCGCTACAATCCACCGGTGGCTGTGCTCAAGGAGACGATCGACAAGGGAAGACTTGGCCAGATCTTCATGATAGTATCCGATGTCTTCTGGAACAGGAGGAAGGCATACTACGATGACGAGGAGTGGAGGGGAACCCTGGCACTGGACGGAGGTTCTCTCTTCACACAGAGCTCACACTTCGTCGACCTGCTTCTCTGGCTCTCCGCAAGGCCTGTCAGGGTGGAGGCCTCCATGAGCAATATCGACCATCCGTACATCGAGACCGAGGACCTCGGTTCGGTGAAGGTGGAGTTCGAGACCGGTGCGGTCGCCGTACTGAACTACACCACCGCGGTCTATGAGAGGAACTTGGAGGGTTCAATAACCGTTCTGGGCACCAAAGGATCGGTCAAGATAGGGGGCAAGTACCTCAACCAGCTAACCGAATGGAACGTTGAAGGCATACCGATTCCGGAAATACCTCCCGGCAAACCTCCGAACAAGTACAAAGGTGGTTATCAGGGCTCCATGTCCAACCATGACAGGGTCTTCAGGAACGTGGTGGAGGTCCTTACATCCGACGGGAACGTGCCTATCGCCGTTGGTGCTGAACCCGGGAGGACCACTGTCGAGGTCATGCAGGCTGCGCATATCTCGGCCCTGGAGAAACGACCCGTGGACCTTCCGCTGACGGGAGAGGATGCAAGGTTCAAGCTCTGCGAGACCCCCCCGTTCCCGAAAAGACGCTAGAGCAATGCGCTTAACTTTTCGCGGACCCCGTACCAATCCTCCCATGGAATGCAGTCCGTTCCGTTCTTCCTGCATAGTTCCAGAAGTTTGTCCCTTGCATAGACGATATCGGCCTCCTTGGAGACGCATTCATCGGTTGTGCCGTCGCCGACGAAGACCACCCGGTCCACCCTTTTTTTCATCTTCCATAGATGTGAGCACTTGCAGTTGGCATTTATCGGACAACCTTCCCTTCTGTGCCGGAACTCTATCTTCCATCCCTTCTCATCAGGTATGGTCCTGTTGGAGGACCAGGGGATCCAGTCGAGTCCCCAGTGCTTGAGAAGAACCTCTATGGTCCATCCGAAACCATCGGAGCAGATCTCCAGGGGAACCCCGTTGTCCCGGCAGAACCCGGCGAACTCGACGAAGCCGGGTCTGAGCTCTATGTTTTCCAGGAGATATTCCTCTGCCTCCTCGGGGGAGCACTTTATCAGTTTCGTCTGCAACCTCAATGCCTCCAGGATGGTGATCTCGTGTGCGTAGGTCCTCTCCTCGATATCTTTCCATTCCCCGTCCGCGAACCTGTCCAGCACCGCATAGGATGCATCGATGGTGGTGATCGTCCCGTCGAAGTCCACAAGCATTCCTATCTTCATCGGTCCGTGAACATGTATATCGGTAATAAAGATTACAAAAGCAGTTGTACGCAACCCTGTATGGAACGGGCGTATCTTATCTATCTTGACCCCGGTATGACAGACCGATAGGGGAAGGGAATGGGAAGATATTCAATAGACGGTTTCGTGAGGAATACATCACAAAAGGACAAAGGAGAAGGGACCTTCGAGGAGGAAACGAACCATCTTCTTGAGGTAAACCTGAGCGGTAAGGTTTGGACCAAGTGGGTTCCATGGTTGCTTGTATTGGTGGGATCAGGTTCGACAAGGCCGGCATATCAGATAAAGAGGTCGGGAATTACTTCAATGAGAACAGGTGAAGAGATGGTACTTATGACGGGTCCTCAGGCCACCGTCGTCTGGTCAGAGAACCTCAAGCCCAACCTGAAGACTGATCGAACTTTAAAAAACCTGTACATTGATCTATTTGCCATCCTTATCGATCTTCACTACTTCCACATATTCTGATGCTTCTCGATACGTCCTCTCGTCATCAATGTACAGGATCAGACCATATTTCCTTGCTGTGAGGACCATGGGTCTATCTGCTCTGCCGGAGAGTTTGATCGACCTCAATTCCTCTTTGCTGGGCATTGGATGTATTCTGCAGGTTTCCCTCACGAGATCAATGACATGACCTATCTGGTTCTCTGTGAAATCGAACTTCTTCTTCAGAACGTGATAGATCTCCTTGAGTACATATTCGTTGGTATGGAGTTCGAGTTCCTCGTTCTCAAATACATTGGATGCATCCTTGGAAAAATTCAATACCTTATCAAGGATGACACTTGTATCCAGGAATACCTTAGCCATCCCCATACCGATCTTACAGGAATTTTCATCGTGTCATTGATTCATGTTTCGTAAGGGTCTTCCTCACTCCATCAAGTAATCATCTCTCTTTGACGATATTTTGAACATCATTAAGATGAGCAGGACCATCACAATGACGACAATGATAAGAACCACGATAAGGACGGTATTCAAGGCTCTTACAAAGTCGAGTTCTTCCCTGACAGAATCAAGGGAATTGTTGGTGGATTCCAGATCGGATCTAAGATCATTTGCGGATTCCTGATCGGCTTCCAGTGAGTCAAGATCCGTTGAGAGGGAGCTAACCTTCACCTCGAATCCTTTCAAGGCCTCATCCATCAATGCCACTGCGTTCTCTATTTCTTCGACATCGGTCCCGGCGGAGTCAAGGTCGGATCCCATTGAGGTGAGATTGTCCTTGATCAGGTCCATATCGTTATTCAGGAAATCCAATCCCGATTCGATCCTTGTCAGGTTTTCTCTTAGAGAGACTATCTCTCCGGCTTTCAACTCGATCTCACCTTCCAGTGAACCAAACCTTTCATCCAGATCTGGCCCTAAAGAATCAAATCTCTCTGTAATGTTTTTAAGATCAACCTCAATGGATTCTATCATTTCGGCAGTTAAATTCATTTCGGATTCTAGCAGTTCAACCCTCTCCAGTAAGATTGTAAGGTTCTGTATAATGAATGAAACCGGATCATTGTACGTCACTTGCTTGGAGACAGTGACAATATTATTCCGATCATCTTTGGAAGTGACCATAATATCATTCCTTCCTCTAATCAATGAAATGTTGCAGGAGAAGGATCCGTCGGATCTAACTTCAACAAGCAACCCATTAATGGTCAGGATCGCTCCCGGTTCCGTGGTCCCCTTTACCGTAGCAACAGGCAGATCTGTTTCCGAACCATCAACCGGACTCGATACCGAAAGCGAAGGTGGGGTCGTGTCGGGAGCAATGAATCTGTTCATCCATATCCTGTTTCGGTTGCCATCGGATTTGCTCCAGACAGCAATAGCATTGCCCGAGGCGTCCATAGCGATTTTTGTCGAAGACATGCTTCCAGCACTCTCGTCTTCGATCGATCCAGCAGTACCCCATCCGGTTTCCGGAACGTATCGGTTGGACCAGACGCTGCCTGTAGTTCCGTCGGATTGTCTCCATACAGCTATAGCATTGCCCGAGGGGTCCACATCAACCTTGGGAAACCTCGCGCTTCCTTCATCATTTGTTTCGATCAGCTCCGCCGTGCCCCAGCCTGTGCCCACCACGTATCGGTTGGACCAGATGTCGTACCTTGCTCCTCTGGATAGTTCCCAGACAGAAACAGCATTACCCGAACCATCTATGGCGATCCTCGTAAGCCGAGCAGATCCCGTATTGTCGGTTTCGATCAGTTCCGCCGTGCCCCAACCCATTCCAGCAACATATCGGTTGGACCAGGCGTTGTAACTTGTTCCGTCGGATTGGCTCCATACAGCAATGGCATTGCCCGAGTTATCAAAAGCAATTTGAGGATGAATAGCATTTCCGGCATTATCCGTTTCGATCAATTCAGCAGTACTCCATCCACTTCCCGGAACATACTGGCTGGACCAGATATTGGTTCGAGTGCCGTCGGATTGATACCAGAGGACCATTGCGTTGCCCGAGGCATTCATTGCAATACTTGGACTTGAAGCGGATCCCTCATCTTGGGTTTCTATCTGAACTGGCGTACCCCATCCGGTTTCCGGAACGTATCGGTTGGACCAGATGTTGTATATTGTTCCGTCGTATTGCCGCCAGATTGCAATAGCATTGCCTGAGGAGTCCACGGCGATCCGTGGAGAGCTATAAGGGTCAATGCCATTGCTTGTCTCGATCTGTTCGGCAATTCCCCAGCCAATTCCCGCATTGTACCGGTTCGACCAGACATTGTATTTTGTTCCATCATTTTGAGCCCATACTACAATAGCATTCCCTGAAGGGTTCACAACAATGTTCGGAGCAAAAGCGAATCCCGCATCGTTGTTTTCGATCAATATCGGTGTCCCCCATCCTGTTCCTGCGACGTATCGGTTGGACCAGATGTTGTATATTGTTCCGTCGTACTGTTGCCATACAGCTATAGCATTGCCTGAGGGGTCCATCGCAAGATCTGTGTTTTGAACCCGTTCCTCGCTGTCGTCGATTGCTATCGCCATCCCCCACCCGCTTTCTATCTTTGCTTCTGAACCGGAAGCTATGATCGGCATGATGGTCACAGATATCAGTGCGATCGTAATGATGATGTCCATTATTCTTCCCTTGTTGTCCATGAAGGTCCCTCGATTTGCGTAAATAAATCATATTATTAATTTGTTATCGTGTAATCAGTATCTCCGAATGACTTTGCTAATTGAGATGGGAACATCTGGGTAAACGCATTTTTGAGAGAAAATCGTTGAGGTGGACATACTGTCAAAGGACCTCAGATATTCCTTTGACCTATCAGGACATAGCTCTCAGATATCTATGTCCTGGCCCCTTTCTATTTTCTCTCTTGTTTCCTGATTCTTTCATTGCTCATTTCATACATCTCAATAATAAAGGCCTTGAAACTCATCTCATCTCTGTAAAGGACTGCCCATAGTAACTGGAGAATCTGCTCATAAACAAAATAGAAGTAACGGATCTTCATGTCCTTGGACTTTGATTTGATCCGGGCTTCGTCCTGGACGCGGAAACCAGTCTCGATCCGCCATCTCCCTTTGTATATAGGTATGATATGGTCGAGATTGATTTTTTCTTGATCAGTTGCAAAGGCCCAGTCAAATTTTGCTTCACTTTTTTCGTCAAAGATTTTCTTAAGCAGGGCCATTGCAGTGCTGCCATGAATTGTGGTTTTATCCTTATTTAACGTAAATTCATATATGATTTTCTTTCGTTCACTTTTTTCCATCTTTTCCAGTTCTTCTTGGACTTTTTTATTTTTTGGAACGAATATAAGATATGGGTATGGTCCATTCGCCAGAGCTAATATCAGTTCTTTACTGAAAAATCCCCTATCAAAAAGGTTGAGTTTGATGTTTTTCACCAATGGCTGGACAAGTGATAGGCAGAAACATACTTCCTTTGCCATGTTATGGCCTAAATGAATGGGTATTGAGATAAGCGGAATTCTTTCTGGGATGTCGGAACTTACCAGAGCACAGGTAAGGAACTTGAACTTCCCTGTTATCGCATTCTTTCCGGTCCATCCATGTATCCAGAAGCCTTCAACATCCCCATAAAAATCCTCATCTGTGTAGTCAAATGCAAGAACCACATTCTGTTCATTAAGTTTGAACCTTTTACCCACGATGCGAACACTTCTCAAGAACTGTTGATAGAAGTTTGAAGATGGTACCTTTTTAATAGCCAGATGAAGTGAATCAGATCTTGAGCTTACTGTTTCAATATATGTGTTCGCCATGGCAGCTTTCAATAGGTCTCTGTTGTATTCGAAACCCGACAAGGTGGGTCCTTTTGGAGTAAGTTCCAGACATCTATTAACAAAGGTATCAAGGGTGGTGACAGTGCGGAATATTCGATCACGATATTGAGTCATATTATCACCAAATATACGGTGCGATCAAGGAATTCTTTTGGGCAATCTACCTTGGCACTGTTACCGAATTTAGTTACTTTGCGAACTACTACCCCATACACTCCATCGATCTCAAAATGACTCTGGACAGATACTGGTACCTTTTTCATAGGATATACATAGGATATCCTTTATATTTAGTTTACGACTCGTTCCATGTTAGAATCACATGGCCAGAGGGTTTAATTCTGGCTTTTAAAATCCTTTCGGAGATACTGGTAATGATGTACCGTTCTATGGGGACGTTATGTAACGATTCTACGGGATGTATTTTTATGAAGTATTCAAATCGTTAATAGATTTCAATAAACAAATATATCATAACTACAAAGACGATCTCTCATCTTTTTGGGTTTTGGTACGAAAATTCCTATTGAATTTTCATCAGTGCGTGACGGGCCAACGGCCCATGAGGGTTTAGATGTACAGATAACACGAACGCGATTCACTTCTGTCCTCATACATGCCGTTGATTATACATCTATGAGTAATGGATAAATAGGCACACCCGATTTGGCAACCATGGTCATGAACGAAAAGAGGCACGCATCCATCCTGGTCCTAGCACTTCTGCTTCTCATCCCATCCATTACACCCGTTGCCGGTTCCGAACAGGGGCCCGACCTCTCCGAAGTGACCCCCATCGACGATCCCCGGACCCCTCCCTGGGGATACTACAAAGGAATACTGCCCACGCCGAAGCAGGGCGGGGACATCACCCTGACATACGAGAATGCTTCCACCTTCACCCAGATGGTCCCGGTATGGGGGCGCCCCTCACCGTTCTACAACCTATCGGAGGACCTTAACGGAGCATGGGGCGATCTCTTCGTTGACCAGCTGATCCGCGAAAACGGAATGTTCCCCCTGGTCCACATGAACTTCCACGGAACCGGAATGTCCCTGGTCAGCCCCCCGGAGCTCCCCTCCGCGACCCTCAGCGATCCTGATTGGAGAGCACTTTATATACAGTCCGCAAAGGATATCGTCAACGCTTCCGGACCGAGGTACCTCTCCATCGGGAACGAGGTGAACAGATGGTTCGAGGAATACGGCATGGACCGACTGGACCCGAACGGCTTCCAGAACTATATCTCCCTATACAACGAGACCTACGACGCCATCAAGGCGCTGTCCCCTGACACTAGGGTCTTTTGCACCTTCTCAAGGGAGATCGTGAAGGATAACCGGGAGGCGAACCTCTCCATACTGGAGCACTTCGATCCGGACAGAATGGATGTACTGGTCTTCACATCATACCCCTTTGCGGTTTCGGGGATCAACAGGGCGGCCGACATGGATGATGATTACTATTTTCGTGCATTTTCCCATTTCTCAAACAAACCCTTCGGGCTCTCCGAGGTCGCCTGGAAGGCGGACCCTGCGTTCGGTGGAGAGAGAGGACAATCGGATTTCGTAAGTGACCTCTTTTCCAGGTTCACTGCCTCCATGGACGTCGAGTTCCTCTCCTGGAACTGGCTTCACGACCTGGGAACGAACGACCTCACCGGTCTCAAGGACATGCAGGGGAACGAAAGGAGCGCCTATCGGACATGGATCAACAACACGGAGCCCTCCTACGACAGGCACAACAGAACCATAGAGCTCATGGAGGATTTCGGGACCTACACCTATGATCTGAACCGTACGTTCTTCGATCCGGACCCTCTGGACACATTGGAATTCTCCGTGTTCAATGGCACCGACTACTCGAACTACACGGAAACCAAGGTGAAGGCCGAGATAATCGGAAGTGACCTGATCCTGACCTCTATTCAGGATGTCTTCGGTGTATGTCAGCTCAACATCCGGGCAGAGGACTGGTCCGGTCTCACGAACTGGACGATCATCCAGATAACCATAGAGAACATAAACGACGCTCCCAAGAAGATAGAGAACTTTCCAGACCCCCACAGGTTCTCCGAGGGACAATCCTCCTATATGGACATCTCATACTACATAATGGACCCGGATCATCCATTCATGCTTCTGAACGGAGAGATCATCGAATCTCCGGATCTGGTGGCATCCATTGACCTTTTGACATCACCTTACCTCACCCTCTATTCACAGGAAGTGGACTGGTTCGGGGAGACCCATGTCAAGATGAATATCTCCGATCCGGAGGGCGCATTCCTAATTGTGAATTTGTCAGTATCGGTGACCCCCGTGAACGATCCTCCGATCAGCAACGCACCTTCGTCGATGGAGATCGAAGAAGACCACAACATCACAGTGGACCTGTCGGAATGGTTCGTGGACCCCGATGGGGATGCTCTTACTTTCGAATTGTTCGTCTCCGATCCGTCCAACATTTACCTCGACCTGAACAGAACATTCCTTTTGATAAGCTCGGCCGAGAACTGGCATGGTACCGCTCAGCTCACCGTCAACGCTTCGGATGGCAGTTCCTACGTCCGTTGGACCACAACGATACGGGTCATATCGGTGAACGATGATCCGGTGCTCAAGAACATATCCAGGATAGACATCCTGGAGGATCAGGACAGATATCTTCCATTGTCATTGTTCGAACCCACGGACCCCGATGAAGACACTCTTTACATCTCCATCCTGAACTTCTCCGAGAATCTCTGGTCCGTCTCCATCCTCCCCAACGAGACAATTCATATCAAACCCGTTAGGGACAGGAACGGGAACGCGCACTTCACCATGCGTTTGGAGGACGGGAGGGGTGGCACGGCCGAGATGAAGGTTGAGGTAAGGATCGAACCGGTCAACGACGCACCCATTTTCATTGTTCCCCCCAACTGGACCGCTGAGGTAGAACCGGGAGGATACCGGGAGATCGATCTCTCTGGCGCTCCATATCTGGTAGAGGATGTGGACCACGATCTTGGGTCACTAGAGGTATCATCGGATTATGAACTCATAGAATTTGACGGACTCTTGATGAACATTACCCTTCCGGAAGATATCTCCTCCACGGAGTTCACCATAGGGATCCATATCAGAGACCCCATGGGGGCTGCATCGGAGGAAAGGGAACTCACTGTAAAGGTGGTGGACCTGGAAGATGAACCCATCCAGGTGGATAATATCACCATCACATCGGAAAACGGTGTGATCGAGATAAGGGTCGAAGGGGACCCTTACCAGGATATATGGGCAGTGATCTCCGGAGAAGGTGGTATCATTGCGTCCTATAGGATAGAGGAGATAACTCCCGGCTCAGGCTCATACGAACTGAACATCGATGATCTTGACAGGGAGAACGGTGAGATACTCGAGGTCCATCTTTCGACCGAGGAAGGTGGAAATAACGATTCCAACCTTCCCGCCTCTCCGTTCACATACAACAAAAGGGTGGAAGACGAAGGCGACGATCCCGAGGGGTCCGTATTTACCATCGTTTTGATAGCTGTGCTCGTGGTGGTTGCCGTCCTGCTCCTCTTGGGCATATGGTCCCGAAGGAAAGGGAAAAGGATATCAGAGTTCGATTACGGTTCCTTGCTGGAAGAATGACCTGTCCAGTATCGAAGCGAACTTTTCATCAGATAGATACACCTCCATGGGTCTGTAAACCATTACTTGATATAGCTGTAAGAGAAACTTCCGGTGATATCGAGTCCGGTCTCATCGAACCTGTACTGGACCCAGTCCCTTCCTTTGACATCGGAGAGACCTTTTATCATAAGCAGGTGCTTCCCCTTCTCCTCCTTCATGATGATGGACCCGTCCATGGAATGCTCTATGGAATTTATCTCCTCCTGCGGATGGATCCCGCTTGCAAGGTCGAACAGGGCTATGCCTTTTGTCGCCTTTGACCTTGTAGAGGTACTGTTCAGAAATTCTATGGTCCTGTTCATCCCTTGTGCCCTGAGTACCGAGGAAAGGGATTCGAAGACCACCCTGTGGTAGAAGAAACGCTCACCAAAGCCTACCTGGAACTTGTTCATTGCCTTTAACAGCGCATCAAGGTCCAAAACACCATTCAGGTATATGGCAAAGGGGTTCTTCCCCTTGAGACCCACCGTCTTGGAGTGACAGTCAACGTAGGCGAGCAGTCCTGCTTTCTCCCTGTCCTCGAGTTTGTAATCCATCTCCACGAGCCTTTTCCTGAACTTGGATGTCGTGGAATTGGTCAATACCACAAGAGAGGGTATACCGTACTTTATACCCTCTGCAATGAACTGGGTGAGAAGTATGTCCTTTCCAATGAATGCAGGGCCCTCCACAAGGGTGCAGGACCTGAACGGGAATCCACCGCCAAGGAGTTCATCCAGTCTCTTGCCTCCGGATCTGGCCTTTGTCGCCTTCCCCTTGCTGGGCTTCTTCACGGCCATCTTCTTCTGTACAGGTTGACCTGCAGGATGCCTTGAACCACCTGGCCGGTCCGACTGAAAGACCCGCCTTCTCCCATCACCCATGATATTCACCTTTTTGGAGGGGGCCTTTTAGCATAGAACCTGAGCCCCAACGAACAACGAATGGAAAGTATATAATCATAACGAAATGGACAAGGACCATCACTCTATACCAAGTGCCTTGTTGGTCTTCTCTATGGAAGCGAGATTGTCCTCTTCCAGCTTGAACATTGCCCGTATGCAGTCAATGTTCTCGGGCACCACATCGGATTCCTGGTGTACGGCCTGATAATAGTACAATGTATTGCCTATGACATGGACGCCTTCCTTCCACACCGCAATCTCATTGAGGTCCGACCTGTCCCTGATCAGGTCCCTTGCCATCTCCATGATCTGGGCTGTTGAAACAATACCCTCTCCACCGCTTACGAAGCGGACGCGGGGGGTGTTCTCCCACACCTTGATCACCTCCTCGGTGGTGGTCTCCTCTTCCAGGATGACCACGTTGCAGTGAAGGTGCATCAAGGTGGTGGGCACAGCCACCGCCATTGTATCAATATCCAGACCCTCGATGACGGTCTTGAGGTCTGGACCGTGATGGGAGGGAACCTTTAGTACAGGAACTATCGCATTCACGGGTCCCTTCTTGGAATTGTTGGGGTCAGGCCCTCTCCTTATCATTGTGGCGTAGACCTTTTTTACGCCGAAGGCCTCTGTAAGGGGGTATAGGGTCCTTGCAAGACCTGTGGTATTGCAGCTTACGACCCTGGTATGGTCAACACCCAGATTGTCGCTGTAATTGGAAAGGGAGTTGAAGGACATTCCTATCCTCTCGTGCTTCTCTCCCCCCTGGAATATGGACTTCACACCGGCTTTCTTGTATGTGGCCAGGTGATCGATCCCGGTCTTTCCGGGAGTGCAGTCAACGATGACATCCGCCCTCTCCAGGAGATCGTCCAGTGTTCCCTTGACCTCAATCTCCGCTTCCTGGAACTTGGGGATATTCTCCGGTATTGCAACATAGAGGTCGAAACCTTTATGGACAGCAAGTCTTGCCTCTATGGTGGGCCTTGTCTTTGTCACTCCCACAATTTCCATATCGTCCTGGAGGGTCACAGCATCGGCCACTCTCTTTCCTATCGTACCATACCCATTGATCGCAACTTTTACGGTCACTTTCTCACCCTTGTAATGCCTTATGAAGTAGAACTAAATAAACGTTTATCCGGGCCCCCCATACAATGAAGGCCATCTCCGTTCCATTGATAGATAGTAATCAAAAGATTTATTCAGATTAAGGGCCATATATAATTGGGTTGCCATATGAAAAGAGTTGATCTCAGCGGTCCGGTTATCGGTATCGCGGTAGTGGTCCTTCTAAGTTCATTGCTCTCGCTCTGGAGCGATGATGCTATGGTCTCGGGACATGCTCCGCAGAGCATGGATCTCAAATATGATTACGCAGACCAGATCCTGAACGTTACCATCACCCACACTGTTCCCCTTATCGAACTGGGACAGCATTATATCGATGAGGTAACGGTCTCCAAGAACGATGTTCTGGTGATCGAGGAAACCTACGACAGCCAGCCCACAAGGGAAACGTTCTCCTTCGAATATTTCATTGAAGCTGAGGATGGTGATGTACTAGAGGTGTACGCCCACTGCAGTGTGACGGGTGATCTGACCGAGGAGATGACGGTCGTTGGACCCAGGGACCGCATGACCATGTCCATCCAGCCCGACACCCTGACCTATGTTGAAATGGGAAAGGACCAGGATCTCACCGTTCTGATCGAGAGACTGGCAGATGGAAATCCGGTCGAAGGAGCTTCCCTGGAGGTCAGAGCGGATCTCGGAGAGGTCACGGAAGCCTCTGATCTCGGCATAGGAGCATACCAGTTCACATATACGGCCCCCATGCTGGACAACGAGGATATCGAGGTCGTGAACATTACGGCCTCGAAGAACGGCTACCACAGAGGCTATTTCGAGTTCTCCTTCGATATAACCTATCCACTGGACCCGGACTACGTCCTGGTAGTGGATATCTCTCCTTCAACAGCAACCCTGAAGGAGGGAGGATCAAAGGATTTCTCGGTGACCGTCACCACCGAGAGTGGAAAACCCGCAGATGTCAAGGAGCTGATACTTCAGAGGTCGGGGGGGCAGGTATCCCAGGATAGGACCGGCACCGGTGAGTTCACCGTTTTGTTCAAGGCAAACCAGGTCCAGTCCGACACCACCGGTTTTCTAGCTGTAACGGCGGAAAAGGAAGGTTATCAAAAAGGGTACAGGAAGATCATGATATCGATCCAGGACGTACCTTCATCGGTGACCGACGATGACGATGATGTCGGGGAGGTGGGCGGCGGAGGCGGTCTGTTCTCGGGTTACAATCTGGTGTTCATCATTGTTGTGCTCATTATAATATTGGTGATCGTGGGCTTTATCATGTACCGTATGATCAGGAAGAAAAGGACAAAGAGCGAATACGAAGAAGCTGAAATACCTCCCGAGTACCTTGATAAATAGTTACAGCACAACCAAAGGATTAAAAGAAAGTATCCCCGATACATCAGCAGAACGCGGGAAGAAAGCTGAGGTATAGAAGATGAATGGAGCCTTGTCCATGATCACCATCCTCGTGCTCTTGTCCAGTTCCATGGTCCTTTTCCTCGGAGAAGAAAAAGAGCACCTCGATCACACTGCTTCCCCGGTATGGGCATCCGATGATCCGATCCGTATAGACGGCAACGCCGACCTGATATCGCAGGCATCATCGAATGATTGGCAGGGTAACGGAAGTGAAGGTTACCCCTATATCATCGAGAACATGACGTACAGCAATATAAGTGAAGATGCGATCTCGATCAGCAATGTCAGCCTCCATTTCACGGTCAGGAACTGCTCGTTGAACAATAGTTCAATGGGGATCGACAACTGCACCAACGCTACCATATCCGGCAATCACTTCTTCGGGTCCGGGTCATCTTTCAGCATCAATGAATGCAATATCTCCGTGATATCGAACGTGATGAACGGAAGTGGTAGCCCCAACCCCTTCATGATAGAAGGTTGCGACAACTCCGAGGTCCTCAACAATACGGTCACCAACTGTGGCTCAATGGGCATTTATCTGCACATCATATATAATACCACCATCAGGGGGAACAACTGCAGTTACAACGGTCAGGCCGGGATAGGAATACATTTTGCCAGAAACTTGCTGATAGAGAACAACACCTGTAACTACAATTCCTATTATGCAGGTATAGATATAACATATCCGGGTGGAAGTAACTGTGGAGGTCACCAGATAAGGAACAATACGTGTATGGGCAATCATCACGGGATCGGCTACCTTGAAGGCTGGGGTCAAAGCGGGATCGAGTCCAACATCACAGGGAACAAGTGCACTGAAAATCTTTATGACGGGATACTGATCGCAGGAGATGCAAGGGCAGTCGAGAACCGATGCGATAGGAACGGCAGGTACGGTATATCGATCAAAGATGATATCTGGTTGATGGAGAATTCGATCTCTCACAACGGGTTAGGCGGCATCAATATCATCGGGTCCGACAACATGATCTCCGGAAATGGCATATCCTCCAACCGGATCTTCGGCATGGATGTTCAAGGCGACCGGAACAATATCTCAAACAACACATTTGAAAGGAGCCATCACGGTATATTCGTCAACGGGTCATCAAATAATATTATCGAGAACAATACCTTTCAGGATGATAACAACGTTTCCATAATGGAGAGCAATTCCAGCTACAACAGAGTTGTGTCCAATCGTTTCTTTCTCCGTGATAGGCCCGGGATCCACTCCATCAATTCATCCGGGACCTTTGTCTCGGATAACGAGATATACGGTAACTCCTCCATCGGGATACATCTGAAAGAATGCTCTTCAAGTGAGCTGAGCGGGAATGAGCTCATCTACAATGGATCCAAGACCTCCGTCAGGATCGAGAACTGCGCAATGGTGGACATCACAGACAACGAGTTCAGAGGAGGGGATGTATCTATCTCGGATTCTTTGGTAATTGATCTGGAAAGGAACAATTTCACCGATATGGGTGTCGGCCTGAACCTCGAGGTCTCTTCCGTGAATGCGGTATCGAACACATTCCAAAACGCAGGGGTCAACATCAGCACCTTCTCCAGGAGGAATCCCTGGATAGAGAACGTGAACATTGGAATATCCAATACGGTAAATGGAGGCCCCATTCGCCTCATCAAGAACGAGGGGGGCGCGATCTACGACAATGAGAGCACTGGACAGTATATCCTCTGGAACACCCGGAATACCACCATAGGCGGTTTCAGCTCCAAAAATGCGGGCGTGGGAATCCAGGTCTTCGAAACCGTTGATGCCAAAATATTTGATTGTCTGGTGCGGGATTCCAACTACGGGATCAAGGCAATAGGCACCCGGAACACGACGATCCGGAACACGGAGATCTCCTCCTGCGGGGACCACGGCATTTACATGCTCGAGAACCAGGCAGGGTCCATCACGGGGAATCTCATACGGAGCTCTCCGACGATCGACTCTGACAACAGATATCACGCCGGTATCGTCTTGAGTTCAACGGATGATCTTGAGATACACGGGAACACGCTGTTCGCCGATCATGACATGAACCTTACACGCGCAATGTTCCTGGACCAGTGCTTCGGATGTGATATCTGGGACAATTACTTCTTTTTCTATGGCGGAACCAACGCTACCTACGATCCTTCCAGGACGCAGGTATACGATATCAACGGGAACAACCAGTGGACATCTCCTGAAGGGAAGGGGAACTACTTCAGGGACAATACCGAACCCGACAACGACGGTGACGGATCCGTGGATGTTCCATACCTCGTGGGTGCGAGGTTCGGTTTAGACCTGTTCGACACCGGGCCTATGACCACCTGCCCCGTCGTTGCTCCCCCGGAGGACCTTGGGGCCACACCCTCCGCCGATATGCTGTACCTGAACTGGACCGAACCAGAGCAGATCCAACTGACGAACGTGATATCATACAATATCTACAGGGGCACCGACGAGGAGAATATAGAATACCTGAACACCGTGAACGCTCCACAGGCCAACTATTTCGACTACGATGTTCAGGTCAATGTCACTTATTACTACTATGTCACGGCAGAGAACGAGTTGATAGAGGGCGATCCGTCCATGATAGTATCCGCCGGACTGGATACCGAAAAGCCTTACCTCAATATCACTTCCCCGCTCAACAACTCCTATATCTCTTCAAAGGAGGTGGAGGTGATCTGGGAGATGAACGACTCCCAGAGCGGTATAATGCATGTCGAGATCGCGCTGGATAATGGTGAGTTCGTCCACATAGGCAACAGCACGGAATACCTCTACCGGGGGCTCTCCGAAGGAGAGCACACTGTCCGGGTGAAGGTCTGGGATATGGCACTCAGGTGGAACATGGAATACGTGAACTTCACGGTGGATACGGAACCCATGTTCCTGAACATCACATCCCCTCCTATGGGCTCCATCCTGAACGGAGAGGACACCCTCCTCACCTGGTCGTACAGGGACAATACCAGCGGTGCGAAGAGGTTCGAGCTCTATTCCACCAACGGGACAATGGTCTACTCGGGTCAGGACACCCAATATCTATTGACCGGAGTCCCTGACGGAGAGCACCTCTTCAGATTGATTGGCACGGACAGGGCTGGCAACAAAGCATATACAAATATCTCCTTCCGGATGGATGCCACCACACCCGATCTCTTCCTTGTAACACCCGAGGACGGGCTCCTCACAAGGTCCGGGGATATCAGGGTGGAATGGAGAGGTGAGGATATGGGTTCGGGGATCGAAACCTTCTTCTTCAGGTTGAACGAGTTCGAATGGGAGGACCTGGGTCCCTCGAGACAGGAAAAGACCCTCTGGCAGTTGAACGACGGGAGATATACCATTCTGGTAAAGGCACAGGATAGAGCGGGGAACGTGAATATCGTTTCATCCACCATCGTTGTGGACGCAACAAGGCCGGAACTCAGGATAATATCTCCGCATGACAATTCCTATCTCTCGGAGAGTCCGATATCCATCAAATGGAACGGAACCGATGCCACATCGGGACTGGACCACTTCGAGATTAGCCTGGACGGACAGAACTGGCTATTCAAGGGAAGCAATACATCCTACACGATAGTGAACCCCAAGGAAGGAAGTCACGTGGTAAGTATAAGGATGTACGACAAGGCAGGGAACATGGCCACTGTATCCACCGGGTTCGTGCTCGACCAGACCACCCCCGAGGCGGAGAGCTGGGGGCCCACGGGGAACGATGTCAAGGTAGATGCCACTCCATACGTCATATTCTCGGAGAGGATGGACAAGAGGATCACCCAGTTCAAGGTCTCGGATGTGGACGGGAGGGTGGTCTGGAAGGGGGACAGGGTAATATTCACACCCAATTCGAAACTCTCTTACGGTACACAATACAACGTTTCGGTGGTATCATGGGACCTTGCAGGCAACAGGATGAGAACCTTGACCTGGGAGTTCACAACGGACAATACGGGAAGCCTATCAGGTCATATAACCGACAAGAGCGGCAATTTCCTCAGGAACGTTCGGATAACACTGGAAAGCGGCAGATCCACCATATCAAGGGAAGACGGATATTTCTACATCCAGGCAGAAGGTGGGGCCGAGACCCTCACCCTGGAGGCGGATGGTTACGAGACGGTGCAGATCGATGTACTGGTAACACCCGGTCAGGACAATCACATGGACAGGATAGTGATGTCCTCGAAAGAGGGAAAAAACATGGATTGGACCACTTTGCTTATCATATCTGCAACACTGATCATCTCCCTTGGGGCGATCACCATCATCGGGGTAAGGATCAGGTCCCGTGGTGGTTTCGACATGGAAGAGTGATGTCACCCCTCCCATTGTTCCTCATCCCTGCCTCCGGACAGCGCAATGAAGGCCGCTGCTGCTAGTATCCCAAGGACCACCAGCGCA
>JAWOCK010000098.1:0-69766 GCA_046483845.1 Thermoplasmatota archaeon
GAAATAAGGAAAAGGCGTGAAAAGAAGGAGCGAGTGCAGATCGAGGAGACCACCAAATGTCCGGAATGTGGAAGTGACCACATCATAAGGGATTATGAAAGGGGAGAGCTCGTCTGCGGTGACTGCGGCATAGTCATCAATGACCTACAGATCGATATGGGGCCGGAATGGAGAGCTTTCGATTCCGTGCAGACAGAACAGAGAGCGAGAACGGGGGCCCCGATGACCCTTACCATACACGATAAAGGCCTATCCACAGAGATCGGATGGAAGAACAAGGATTCATACGGCAAATCGATACCGACAAGGAACAGGGCCCAGATGTATCGTCTGAGGAAATGGCAGAGAAGGATCAGGGTCTCCAACGCAACGGAGAGGAACCTTGCATTTGCCCTGTCGGAGCTGGACAGGATGGCTGCCGGCATCGGTCTTCCAAGGAACGTCCGGGAGACAGCGGCAAGGATATACAGGAACGCCGTGAACAAGAACCTCATCAGGGGAAGGTCCATCGAGGGAGTGGTGGCATCGTCCATATATGCTGCCTGCAGGCAGTGCAACGTGCCCAGGACGCTGGACGAGATAGCCTCGGCATCAAGGGTGGGACGGAAGGAGATCGGAAGGACCTACAGGTTCATGACCAGGGAGCTTGACATGAGGCTGATGCCCACATCCCCCCAGGATTACATCTCCAGGTTCTGCTCGGAGCTGAAGCTCTCCGGCGAGACCCAGACCAAGACCATGGAGATATTGAAACAGGCCGATGAGATGGAGATAACCTCCGGCAGAGGACCTACCGGCATGGCGGCTGCGGCGATATACATCGCCTCCATCATGACCAACGAGAGAAGGACCCAGCGGGAGGTCGCAGATGTGGCGGGTGTTACCGAGGTCACCATAAGGAACCGCTACAAGGAACTGGCAGACAAGCTCGGTATCGACCTCGAGATCTGATAGAGGGTGGCCGCCCCTCAAAAATAGATGAAATAAGCGATAGCGCCGTAGCACAAAAGTGAAATGAACAAAAACGCCCAGAAGCCGATCTTCCTTATCTTATGCCTGAAAAGGACCATTGAAAGGAAGGATCCCATGAACCCCCCCAAAAGGATCGAGATTATCAAGCTGGACTCGGGTACCCGGGTCCTTCTGCCGACCGCCTGGAGCTTATCGAAGGAAAAGAGCAGGAAGGATACCGTTGCGGCGGCCGCGATATAGGAAATGAACAGGTCCATATGTAATAAAAAGAACAGTGAGGCGGTCATCAGTGTGATGAGCACGATCATGGTCAAGAATACCTTCTGCCTGATCCTTGCGGGGTTCCTTGAACTTGCTCTCATCCATCCCATTCCTTCACACCGGACCTTGTCCACCCGGATAGCTACGGGACATGGATAATATTTTCCCCGACCTGCAATGAGATAATATACGCCCATTTCATTCCGGTTCAAAGGTGATGCATTGAAGCAGAACATTGATCCGTACGAGGTGCTCGGTGTAAGTGAGGAGTCATCGCCTGAAGAGATAAGGAAGGCCTACAAGAACCTGGCCCTTAAGCTGCATCCGGACAAGATCGGGACCAATCCAAGGGCGTTGGAGCAGATGAAGCTGGTCAACGAGGCCTATGCCTTGCTAAAGAACCGACTGATAAAGAAGAGCTTCGATGATAGCGATGACTGGGAGAAGGAAGCATCCATAGAGCAGAGGGAGAAGGTTTGGAGGGAATACTCCAAACAGGTGGAGGACTACTACGAAAAGCTGCAGTCACACATCAAGGAGAAGTACAAGGACATCGATGTGCAGAAGGGGAGATTGGACGATATGGAGTCGGATCTGAGAAAGAGGGAAGAGAGATTGGTAAGGAAGGAGAAGCAGCTTGATGAGCTACTACTTCACATATCCAAGGCCTACTCGCTCATCGTGGATGTCTCGAAGGAGATATAACGTTCTATGTCCAATGTACAGCACTTATGAACTCGTCCCACTGGGTATCCTTTGCGAACTGGATATCCTCGTATGCAGGCATGTAGGATGAAGACCTGTATGGCAGGTATATCGAAACCCCGTGGGCGTCGGGGTGCCCGCCGTCATCAAGGGTTCTCCTGTACATCAATATCAACTCATCCACGGCGTCCATTATGGATTGTGCATGTGAGGACCTCAGGGTGCCTGCGGTCGCTTTGGAGAGCTGGTAGGCGAGATCATAGACGTCGTAGTTTGTATAGACCGCATTGTAACCTATCCATTCCATCTGGTGAGAGAAGTATTCCGTATAGAGTTCGCTGTTCTGATACTCGGGGTGGCCTATGACCGTGTTTATTAAAAGTGCCTGATTTACGGTTTGACCGAACCCTGTGACCTTTGGGATGAGCTCGCTGGCTAGAAGGTCCAGTGATCTGACAAGCGGCTCTACATTGGATAGATTGAATACACCGAACACGTCCGAATAACCTTCCTTGGGAATGTAAGGTGGAGCCCTCCACGGTCCGTAGGGCATAAAGGTATCGCCCATGGTCAGTGCGAACTCCTCCCCTGTCATCTCCGGATAGGAGGACAGCTCTCTCCAGCATTCATCATACTGCCAGTTGCCCGGTTCCCAGACATCGTTCTCCGGTTCCGCCTCAGCTCCCCAACCATAAGTGGAGCCAGCAACGAAATAGTTGCAGGAACTGCTTATCTCGTAGGCGAACTCCACCATTCCGACCAGGCAGGCCTCCGTGGAAAGTACCTCGACATTCTTCCCTATATGTTCCTTGAAGGCATCCAAGGTCCTTCCGGTCTCCGGCAGATCCAGGTGATCATTGGAAAGCACATCCCAGCAGATACCCCTCCAACCGCCTCCGTGGTTGGCCAGATGGACATTGTATCTTTTGGCGGGATAATTATCCGCCCCCCATTTCAGGAACTCCAGGAGCTGGTCCCCATCGCCAGTGTTCAGCTCTCCGTCTGTCCATTCGGGATCTATATCGGTTAGGTTCAGCTCCTTCGAGCCGTTCTGTTCCAGCTCCAGCAGTCTGGTGTCCCCTTCCTCTTCCTTGTCAAGTATGATAATAACGTTCACCTTTTCGTTGTCGGGGACCATCTCGAGGAAATGGAGGTTGCACAGCATCATGTTCCATTCACCGAGATCTCCCTCCCCGCACATCCACATCAGGGAGGTCCACTCGGCAACATCGGTGCTTTTCTCATCACCGCCCCCCGGTTCCTCTCCCCCTCCGAAGACGACGACTGCGGCGATGATGAGAAGGGCAGATGCCGCAAGTGCTGCAAGGACCTTATGCTGCTTGTTCATAATAGACCAAATTCGGGGTTTCCCTTAATAAGATTCCGATTCTTCCCATGACGGATCGTGTCCTTCAGGTGTTCCTGGCGACCAGATAGATACCGATTAGGACCAAGGGACCGCCCAACAGGGCACCGGCACCGGGGAGCTCCTGAAGGATCAACACTGCAAGAACAGTGGATCCCACGGGCTCACCCAAAAGTGATACCGAAACCAGGGTGGGTGAGACGTATCTCAAGGTCCAATTGTATATTGTGTGGCCTGCCAGCATGGGGCCGATCGCCAGTGCAAAGAGGATCAGATATTCCACCGGATCATCCGAAAGGAACCTCACCCCCAGGATGAATATGGCGATCAGTAAAAAGAGCGCTGCCCACAGGTAGACTATGAATGCATAGGTGGGGAGGGACATCTCTTTCCTGTACCGGGACCCGGCAAGTATGTAAATACCGAACATCACCGCGCCCCCAAGTGCCAACAGGTTCCCCAACACCGTCCCCTTTGACATCGTCAGGTCACCTCCGATCAGCACAAAGGAGCCGATCAGTGCCAATACCATCCCCATTACTGCCCTGGCACCGAGCTTCTCCTTGAAGAACCAGACGGAAATGGATGCGACGAACAGTGGATGAGTGGTCACAAGTAGCACCGAACTCGATACCTTGGTGAACTGAAAGGACCAGATCCAAAGGGCGAAATGGGAAGCCAGTGCAAGTCCCACCAGGGAAAGTTCGACGACCTTCTTCCTCGAGAGCACGCTCCTCTCCCTTCCGAAGGTCCATATGAAAAATGGGAGCAGGACCGCATCGGCAATAAGAAGTCTCCATGCGGAAATGGCCAGAGGATGGCTGCTTGATAGTTTTATCAATATGGCCGCTGTAGAGACCGCTGCCATTGCCGCAAATACCCAATATTTGGAGGAGCCCTTGTTGAAGAGCGCTCCAAGAGCTCCGTCTCCGCTGTCGACCATATCGTTTTGAGAACTCCAACGCGGTTATTTAATAGGTTCTCGTGATAATGAGAGCCATGGACCAGGTGGGATACCCCTGGAGGATCAAGAGGGGGAGCAGCACCCTGGAGCTCACCCGACCCGTGGTGGTAGCTCCCATGGCGGGAGCCTATGATCCACCGTACAGGATGGTACTGCACCAGCTGGGCCTGGAGCTGTCGTTCACGGAGATGATAAGTGCAAGGGCGGTCCACGAGGGGTCGAACAGAACACGATCGATCTCCGATTGGGTGCCCGAAGAGGGATACTCCTGCGCCCAGATCTTCGGAGCGGACCCCATATATCTATCAACTGCCGCCCGCAGGATGGAGAGGATGGGGCACTCGATGATAGATCTCAATGCGGGATGCCCCAAGAGGAAGGTTACCGGAACTGGTGCAGGTTCAGCACTGCTCAGGGCACCATCCGTATTCCTCCGGTGCATCTGCTCCATCCTGGATTCTGTAAAGGTCCCCGTGGGAACGAAGATAAGGTCAGGCTACAGCGAATATGATGATAACTTGCTCAGGGTGCTTGTAAAAGACCTACAGGGAGCAGGGATATCATATATCGCGGTCCACCCCCGCACCGGTAAGCAGCAGTACACCGGAAAGGTTGACCGAAAGCTTATCGGAAAGGTCCGGTCATGGGTTGACATTCCCATCCTGGCCTCCGGGGATGTCAAGGGTCCTGAGGATGTGGAGCAATACCTGGACCTGGGTGCTTCCTCTGTCATGTTCGCAAGGGGAGCTCTTGGAGACCCGTTGTGGTTCGGAAGGACCCTGACCTGTTTGAACGGGGACAAGGAGTGGGTAAAAGACCCTGCCGGAGGTCAGGATGGATTGAAGGAACATCTCTCCCTGGTCAGGGACCATCTTGAAAACGCATGTGAATGGTACGGGGAGAAGAGAGGCTGTATAGAGTTCAGAAAGCATCTGGTCTGGTATATGAAGTGGTTCAGGAAGAGGGGTCCCTTCAGGGAAAGGGCATATTCCATCAATACCAAGAACGATGCTCTTTCCCTTATATGCGACCTGGAGACGGAATGGGCCCGGGACCTTCAGATGAACCTTTATTAGTCTGGACATCTATTTCGTTTCCCGAGATATCCATATCGGAGGTTCCCCAGATGTACATCGGCAAAGAAAAGGTTTTTCCAGCCTGCCTGTTGACGGCAGTTATGCTGCTGTCTCCCTTTCTGATCGTGACCATGAGCGCGGAGGAAACTGTTTCCGAAAAAGAGCCTGCAACACGGGCCGAAAAATATTACCTGTCGGAACAGGACATATATCTTCCGAATGCGGAGAACAAGGACAATCTCTACCTGATAGCTTGGGTCGAGAGTGCGGACACCTACATAGGGACCAATATCAACGGAGGCAATTATGAGTTCAACTTCAGGACCATCGCGAACTCCTTCCCGATAAAGATCGACGGCTCGACACAGAGCTCGGGCTCGAAGAGAAGGGTCATGGTGGAGCTCTTCACTGCAAAGGACTGTCCTTACTGTCCCGGAGCTGACGGGTCCGTTGATGCAGTGGCCGACGAGAGGTTCCCGGACGACATGACCTTGATCTCATGGCATGAGGGATTGGAACCCGGCGGGGACAACCTTCAGAACAAGTATTCCGAGGGCAGGAACAGCGGATACAGTGTCGTATCGATGCCCAAACCCACTGTTATATTCGACGGGGAAATTGCGCTCGTCGGAGGGGATCCCAGTGCAAGCGCACCTGACCTTGTGAAAGCCTACAACACAGTTGTGGACTATGCAATGGTGGAGCCTCCCATGGTATCGATCTCCGGGTCCGGGAGCGCGTCTGGCGATATGATAGGTTTCAACACAAGTTTTCAGATCATGAACCCGATGCCCAGGGGTAACTGGTCGTTCAAGGTGGCCGTCTGTGAGGACATCCAGACAGAACACCAGGGAGCCGAGATCAGGTTCATTCCGAAATACGTCAAGACCAGCAGGATAACCGGACTCCTGGAGGGGTTCCCTGAGGTACAGCTCCATGATCAGCAGATGTTCAGCGATATCGACAGGAACGATGTACAAGAAGAGCTAGAGGTCCTCTGGACGGCCAGCGATCCCGAGGATGGAAATGATGTTGAGATAGATATCCTGATCAGCAGGGACCATGAAGCGTGGGAGAACGTGGCCTCTGGTCTATCCAACACCGGATCTTACATATGGGATACCCTGGACCCGAGGGCACCGGACGGTGGATATCGGCTCAGGGTACTGGCCAGGGATAGCGATGGGAACGAGGTCCTCTCCGGGGAGGTCTCCACCTTCACTTTGGACAATAGGGACCCTCCCGAGGGAGAGATCACGGTCCCGGGAAAAGCCGGGGCATCGCTGGGAGGACGTATTACCTTCAAGTGGAACTCCTCTGATGATGAAGATGAGGTATCACAGCTGAAGGAACGGGTTTCGATCTCGGATGATGCGGGTACCACCTGGAGGGTTCTCACCACGGATCCCAGCGGCTGGGAGACCAACGACGGTAAGTTCATGATGAACTCACTGGTATATCCTGACCTTGACACATACGTGCTGAAGGTGGAGATCAAGGACAGGGATGATATGATCACACCTTTGATATCTCCAAGGTTCGAGATATACAACAACGATGCTCCGGAGCCTACCATAATATCGCCTGCTTTCAAAGAGCAGATCACGGGGACCCTTGATATCGGATGGAGTGCCCATGATGAAGAGGATGTTGCCTGGGGGATGTTCGAGAACATGACAGGCAACTTCTCCGTAAGGAAGTTGGGAAAAGATGAATGGGTCAAGCTGTTCATCGGTCATCTCGATGAGGAGATGGAGAACAAGACATTCGATACCTCCGTGCTTCAGGGGGATGGAGATTACGTTCTCCGGTTCACGGTCACCGACTCCAGGGGGAGATCCGCGTTCGTTGAACGAGAATTCAGTGTCTACGATCCCGACCCTCCTGTCTTCACATCCCCTATAAAGGTACCGTCGACAGAGGACGATCACCGAAATCGGATGTTCAACATCTCCTGGGAAGCAGAGGATGACGATGCCGGTGAGACGATAAGGTATACCCTGGAGATCTCCCCGGTTTCAGAGAACAACTGGACCTCCATTGCAGAGAAGATAACGGATACCGAGTACAGCATCAACCTTTCCGGTTACCAGGAGGGAAGGTACAAGCTGAGGATCACGGCTGTCGATTCTAGCCCATACAAGCTCAGCTCGGAGATAGAGTATGGTCCCTTCTATTGGAACGCGCCTGACAGGCCCGATCTGGAGTTCCTCTCACCCTATCCAGGATCCGATGAGGTCATCGAGGATGAAACGGGCCTTGCGAACCTCACCGGTTTCATGACGTATCCCGTAATCTGGAGCGGCTCCGATCCCGACGGTGACAACATCACTTATTCATTGTATTACAAAAAGCAGAGCGACGAGGAATGGACATTGGTGGAAGATGGCATGGAAAAGAGCTCGGTCATGTGGAACCTCTCCGGGTTCACCGACGGAAAGTACCTTCTCAGACTGGTGGGGGTGGACTCCTCACCCCAGAAGCTGAGTTCTGAGATCATTGCGGGACCATATATCGTCGATGTTCCCTGGGACCCGCCAGTTGAAGATGACGATATCGAAGACGATGACGCAATAGATGACAATGATACAGTTGACAAAGGTATGGATCTGACCTTCATATTGATCTCGGCCACGGTGATCATATTATTAGCCATATTGGTGGCTGGCCTGGTGATCTTCCTCATGTCCCGGATCAAGGGTAAACAAAAAGAGACCTCTCCACCTGTGGTCCCCACCGAATCAGATGTGGACCTCTCCTCCATTCCGGGGTTCGAAAGACAGATGCCAACCAACATGCCACCGCAGCAGATGATGCAGCCTCAAGACCCTGTACAACAGACGCCCGCTCGACCAATGCAGGAGCAGTCTCCGGTATCCGGGACCACTCAGGCACCCGAGATCCCACCTAGCGATAAAGGTGCGGCCCCGCCGGTTATGGAGCAGACGCCTGAAGAGGTACCGACACCCACCCCGCAGGTTCCTGAGAGTGGGGAGCAGGGCCTTCAGGATACAGAACAGCAAGAGGAACCCCCTGGGCAGGATACCGATAAGGTTTCCGAGGAGGAAGAAAAAGGACCCATGGGCCCGCCGCCTTCGATACCTGACATCTAGATGCTGAAGAAACCGCCGATGTACCTGTATCCCCAGAAGGCATACCAGATAATGAACGACCCGGCGAATACCAGCAGCAGTCCCGATATCCTCTTTACCTTGTCGGTGGAGGAGATGAACCTCTCCATCACCCTGCTCCCTGAGGCTGCAAGATATGAAAAGATGATCATCATTGTGGCTATTGCAAAGGTATAGGCCATGAACACGATGATACCCCCCAACCAACCCATTGCGGTGGAGGAACCGAGTATTATCACAGCGATGAAGGCCGGGGCCATACAGCTTGATGCGGCAGCCCCGTAACCGAACCCGTATGCGAAGAGCCCTCCGGACCCGGAGGGATCCGGCTCCCTGTTACCCCGGACCATCATGATCAGATATGTGAAAGGTCTCTTTATCAGGTCAATGAACTTCTCCAGGAACTGGTCCTTACCGATCAGGGTTACCACACCCAACAACAGCAGTATGGCCCCTATCACAGGCATCAGCGTGATCAGCCAGGACTTCACCACCGCTCCCAGTATGGCCACCAGAACGGCTATGATAAGAAAGAATGCGATGATCCCCAGGGCCGCGAACACGCCTCCCCTGATCGGGTTCACCTTCCTGCGTTCTCCGGCCTGGCTCGATATGTAATATGACAGGTATCCGGGCAGCATCGGGAACGAACACGGTGAGAAGAAGGTAAGCACCCCGAAGGTCACTGCCGAGAGGGTGATGACTATCAAACCACTCTTTTGCGCGATACCTGAGATCCCGTAGGTTCCTTCATGCGCCTCGGTGATGGCAGTCCTGACCTCGTCCTTATCTATGTATCCCGTATGCTGATATGCGATATCCCCGTTGGGAGCAACGATCACCATCTTCGGGGTCTCCAAGGCGTCGAACTTCTCTATGAAGGAAGTGTCCCGTCCTATGGACCACTCGGCCCCGTATTCGTTCTGGAAATCCCCCATCATATCCATGCTGTCATCTTTGTCCACTGAGACCGATAGGAATTCCACCTCGCTCCCGTAGGTGTCCTTGGCCCATTGGTAAACCTCCACCACATCGGGCATTTCCTTTTCGCAGACCGAACAGGTGGTGTACATTATATCTATAACCAGGACTCTATCCTGATAATCCGCCGGTGTGTGAATGCTGCCTTTGGTGTCCGTCACCGAGAAATCGGGGACAGTTGTAACCTCCTTGCTCAATAGGCTGGAGCCTCCGATGAAGGACACTATTAGGCCGATCATGATGACCATTGCCATGGTCCCCTTGGAGGAGAAGAACCGGAAGATGCCCCCCTCCCTTCTCTTCGAGATGAAATAGGCCAGAGGTCCCAATAGAATGATCAGAATTCCCATGATAATGATGGCGCCCCCTCCGGAAAGGTCCATGGAGGAAGAGTCCCCCGACCTCGAGTCGGACCCGTCTGCAAGATGGAACACCGGGGAACTTGACTGGGCAAGCTCGTCATCGTTGGCCAACACCTGGACGAAGAGCGGGCCCCCTTCATATCCTTCGATTACCGCCGTCCCCACGGGATCGGAATAAGCATAACACGTCCCGGTATCGTCGCATAGTTCTTCTCCTTGGAGTTCCAGCTTCACTGGTGTCCATTGAGTTGAATTCTCCGCTTTGGTGTTGTAGAACAGGGTGGAGCTTGCAATTCCACCCTCATCCTCGAAGGTAACGGTCACGATGTCTTCGGACACTCGTGCATCGGTGACCCTCGGCGGCTGGTTATCCCTGTCGTAGGCAGTGGAATCCGAGGTGGCCGACTGGAGGGCCCTCGGTGTACCGGCCCTGGTATTGCCGTCCGAGGCGCTTGCGACCGAATCTGTGTCCTGGGTATCGAACACCGCCGCCACGGCATACATGTTCTGAGGTCTGACGGGGACACCATCTTCGGGATTTATTTCGGGTATGGGGAAATCTCCCGAGAACTGGTAGGTCTCACCGTTCCTGAGCGTGAACCTCTCATCCTCCACAGCATATCCCCTGAAAACGGCGTCGTTCTCTACATATTGGTCATAGACAAGAGAATAGGCTTCCGCTCCGTCCTCGACCATGAAAACATAAAGTGATCCCTGAAGGGCGGGATTTGTCACCAGCTTTGCATTTCCGTCGTAGGTGACGCTTCCCACGACAGTGAACTCACCATCATCGTATACCTGGTCGATCTCCAGCCATAGATACGGGAAGCTCCACGTTAATCTCTCCATCGGTCTGTATGGTCTATTATTGTACCTCTGCTTGGACTCCTCTATGGCAAGCTGTATGTTGGACCTGTCGATGTCCCTTGTGGAGGTGGAGGCGCCACCGAGTTCGAAATAGCCTCCATCGAATTCCAGGTCCGGGGTGCCTGCAAGTCCAGGCTGGTAATGTTCCATCCTCTCCTCTGACTCCTCGGTCCTCAATGCGTCCACATTGCCCCCGTTGAGCTCGTGGAAGATCACAGTAGTGTGTGGGACGGACCCGTCATCCTTTGCCTCAAGATAAGTATCGTGGACCGCTTTTTCCGGGCTGTCCGACGTGGGGCTGTCACCCATGCACGACGGGCAGGACAGGCCTGTGAAGAACTCCAGAAGAGGCCTATGTATCCATCCGGACGGGGGCTGTGCCGCCATGCCATCGCCGGACCCTATCTGTGCCTCAGATGATCCTGTCTGGACCAGAGGCCCCAAGGAAATGAGGCCTGCTAGTACCAACATGATGACAATATACAGATCGAACTTCATGGCTGACACCCGGAGTTCAGAATACCTCCTCTACTGTCCGAAAACCTATGGTTATTTACTCTTTACCGCGAATATGGTAAAACTCCACTGCCCATCACGTTTTAATAATCGACGATTGATGGACCCGCAATGGAGCTCGATCTCTTCGATTACGATCTGCCCCGCGAGATGATAGCGCAGTCCAAATCGGACCCGAGGGATTC
Source organism: Thermoplasmatota archaeon (assembly GCA_046483845.1). GTDB lineage: Archaea > Thermoplasmatota > Penumbrarchaeia > Penumbrarchaeales > Penumbrarchaeaceae > JAYEPK01. Next base: position 11,387 of record JAWOCK010000098.1, read on the forward strand.
CTCCAGGTTGTTCTATATGGATGCCAGAGGTGAAAGGACCATACACCGGCATCATGTGTTCAGGGATATCGTGGGACTTCTGGACAAGGGAGATATACTGGTCCTGAACAGATCGAGGGTGATCCCCGCCAGGATACCGGTGAGGAAAGTGACAGGCGGCAGGGCCGAGGTACTGCTCCTGAAAGGATCGGATGACGGGTCCTGGGAAGCATTGGTTAGGGGAAGGAACATAAAGAAAGATGAGCGGCTGCTCTGCGATGATGAGGATCTTGAGATATTGATGAAGGAAAGGATGCATGAAGGAAGGTGCAGGATAGCGTTCCGGCGAAGGAATGGTCCGATGGACCATTCAGCGGCCATGGAATGGCTTCGTCGGTGGGGGCTCATGCCTACACCCCCGTACATCAAAAGGATACTGGACGATCCCGAGGAGTACCAGACCGTCTACGGGGACATGGAAGGTTCCGTGGCCGCTCCCACGGCAGGACTGCATTTCACAGAAGGCCTTCTGGAAAGACTGAGGGAAAAAGGTGTCAGGATCGTCCACATCATCCTCCACGTAGGACCCGGGACCTTCGCACCGGTGAGGTCCAAAGATATCAATGACCATATCATGGAAGAAGAAGAGTTCCTGATCCCCGAGAGCGTCAAGGATACGGTCAGGGATGCTGTCGAACAAAGGGATAGTAACGGGGCTAACAGGATATGGGCCGTGGGGACCACGACGATGAGGTCGCTGGAGTCAGCATTCGATGAGCAGGGTGAATGCATCCGGGAAAAAGGGAAGACCGACCTTTTCATCACCCCCGGATACCAGTTCAAGCTCCCCTACAAGGGTTTCATAACCAACTTCCACCTGCCAAGGTCAACCCCCCTCATGCTGGTCTCGGCGTTCCACGACCGCGAGAGCATACTGGCGGCATACCATGAAGCGATGAGGATGGGTTATCGGTTCTATTCGCTTGGTGACTCCATGATGATAAGGAGAGGTTGAATTGGCACATTTCCATCTTGAGCTGGGAGAGAGAATGGGACCAAGGGCGGGTAAGCTCGAGCTTCCCTCCGGGTGCAAGGTCGAGACGCCGCTCTTCATGCCGGTGGCGACCAAGCTCTCGGTCAAGACACTGGAGCCCGAAGAGGTGAAGCGCACCGGAACGACCACCTTGATAACCAACGGTTTCCTTACCTCTCTCGAACCGGGGAGCAGCGAGGTGAGGTCCATGGGCGGACTGCACAGGATGATGGGGTGGAGCGGGGGGATCTTCTCCGACTCCGGTGGTTTCCAGTTCATCAGGAGGGGCTTCGATGCAAAGGTGGAGGATAAAGGGGTTCGTCTCCGCTCACCCTACTCCGGAGCCCCCGTATGCTTGACCCCTGAAAGTGTGGTGGACATGCATGTAATGCATGGTGTAGATGTAGGCATGGTACTGGACCACTGCCCCCCATACTCCTCCACCGAAGAGGGTATCCTCGATTCCGCCCGCAGGACAGTCCACTGGGCCAGAAGGTCCAGGGACCACATGGAGGGCGAAGAGCTCAGGGAGCTTTTACCGGACTGCGTTTCGGAGCTGCCGTTACTCTATGCCATAACCCAGGGGGGTACTTTCCTTGATATCAGAAGAAAGAACACGGAAAAGCTTGTGGAGCTGGACCTCCCTGGTTACGGAATAGGGGGGCTCTCCATAGGGGAAGGAAAGAAGGAAATGTTCAATGCCCTGGAGGCATCCACTTCCTATCTTCCGGCGGATAGACCCAGATATTTCATGGGGATGGGGGAGCCGACCGACCTTATAAGGTCGGTCCTGGCGGGTGTTGATCTATTCGATTCCGTGTTCCCCACCCGCAACGCCAGGCACAGGTCCGTTTTCGTAGGCAGCGGGAAGGAGAACATCAGGGCCTCCGGGTGGAAGGGGAACCATGGGCCGATAATGGAGGGGTGCGGATGCCACACCTGCAATAACTTCTCCAGGGCCTTCGTTCATCATCTCTTCAAGACCATGGAACCCCTGGGACCGAAACTAGCCACGGTCCACAACGTCCACTATATGCAGGACATGATGAAAGGGATCAGGACCTTGATCCAGGAAGAAGATATGGAGGGCTCTCCGGATGATATATTGTCCAGGATATTCCAGGTGCGTTGAACCGCATTTGAAAGTGGGAACAATACACCTATGGTTGAATGAGAGTTCGACAAAAAGGGTATTTATCCCGTTCTTTTGCTCTATTTGACGAAAAATGTTTATATATCATCTAATTTCATCTGCAGTTTGGGGTTACATGGTCAGTATGTATCTGTAATCCGAGCAAATAGCACAAAGAGGTGTTCAAATGATGGGAAGGAAAAAGATGATTGGTAGTATGGCATCATCGTTCATTGCGCTGATGCTGACTATGTCTGCTGTATTGCTGCTGTTTCCGATACCGGATGCGGTAGCTCAAACCGGAGAATACGATGATCCGATAATTGACCTGAATATGGTAAATAACATGGAGGTAAGACCAGCTCATGCTTTCAATACCTCTTCGCAAAATATAATAATCAGCTGGGAATGGCCGGAGATGTGGGCAATGAACACTGGACCTTACGAGGTTACCATCGAGATGTATGATAGCGAATCGATGTTGCCTATTCGCTGGCCGATATTCCATTGGCATGTCGAATCCGGAACCCCCGCACCAGAATCATATGAATGGGAATTGAACAATTCGCTTCAGCCATCGGACAGCTATGTTTTCAACCTTACATCTATGGCCAACAACAGCGATACTGGTACTTATTATATGGACTGGGACGAGGCTCCTTTCGAGATAATGGATGGAACACCAATGATAGAGGATATTAGCGCCGATCCACTTGTTGTGGACAACAGCGGAACGGGCGTAATCAATATCACATTCTCGTTCAACAGACATTTCGACCATTTGGACAGAGGGAATTTCACAATGGGGCTGTTCAACTACAATACGATGGAATGGATAGAATTGGATGTAGATGAGCCTTCGCCGGAAAACATATCCTCCGGTCCTTACTCATCAACAGCCTGGACCCACGTAACTATTCCCTTTGACACTCCTACCGGAGAATATTATCTCCATCTCAATGCAGTGGATGTATGGGAATACGGGGAAACGTGGAATGAAAGCATATTCAGGGTCATCTGGAGAGAGGTCCCACCTGTGATGGTTAATGATACCATACATATGAACGAGGATGAATTCGCATTGGTGGACCTCAACGATCATTTCACGGATCCAAACGGACAGGATCTGACATATTACATCAATATGTCCGCCGTTGAAAATATAACCATAGTCTGGGTGAATAATCATACCATCAATATCACAGCTCCAATGGATTGGAACGGCGAACAGGACTTTGGGATCGCCGTTACGGATGGGATCGATCTGCCGGGCCACAATGCGACCTTCACCATGAACGTTATCGTCCATCCCATGCCTGACGATCTGCGCCCCACCGAGGATCGGATCGTTATGATCAACGAGGTATTGATGGAAACATACTTCGATCCTTTGGAATTCTTCTACCATCCCGACGGACCCGTGAACCTCACTGTATCCATCGGATACGAGGAGGTCGTCGTGAACGATACCTCCAACGAGACCGAGAAACAGCCTATCTGGCACTTCGAGGAAGGGAATATCTCGGTCGAGATGAACGAGACCCAGCAGAACATGTCCAAGGCCATGCTCCTTCAGGATTTCGAGGAGGGAAGCTGGGAGTTCCCAATAGCAGCCTGGATAGACGGCGAATGGGTGATGAACGGGACCGCATTTGTTGAGGTGGACCCCGTCAACGACGTACCCATGCTGGCCGTGGAGGGCATTACCTTCTACTATGATGAGATCTTCACTGCCAACCTGGCCGATCTCTTCTACGATCCGGATTCCACCAATCTCAGCTTCATTGTGGACACCACCGCCGAGAACCTGGTGATAGATTACAACGAGACCACTCACGATATCGCCATATCCGTTGAGAACAACTGGACCGGAAACTCCGAGTTCGAGGTCAACGTCTCGGACGGCGAGGACTACAACGTGGTCATGATACCAGTCGAGGTCCAGATGCACACCTACACCCTCAGTGGTGTAGTGGATTACGAGGATAACGAGACACACGGACTGGAAGGCGTCTTCGTGACCCTCATGGTCGGTGAGACAGAGGTGCCCGTTGACAACGTCACCGGCGAATATTCCGTGGAACTCGTGGAAGGCGAATACTCCGTATCCATAACCCTCGGAACCGATATGATCTATGATGAAGAGGCGGGACAGAGCGGATACATTGCACCCGAACTGGACAATATGACCATGGATATGGATAAGACCCTCGATATTTCCATCGAGTGGATGGAATATACGGAGAGCGCAGAAGAAGCTACCTGGGAGGACATCGATTTCGATAGTGCTGTCAAGGAGGAAGAGGATGACACCTTGACCTTCGCAATCCCGGTTAAGAACGAAAGCAGGACCGGCTACGGTGACCTGAAGGTCTATCTCATCATATACGATGATGAAGAAGAGTGGGAGTTCAACTTCACCTGGATAGAGAGCGACATGGAATATACCCTGGAGATCTCCGAGGATCAGATGGATGATCTTCCCGAGGGGAAGCTCAAATACAAGTACTCCGACAAGGCAGGTAACGAGACCTCCGAGATGGAATATACCTTCAGGGACGAGAAGCAGGACGCTTCACTGGTGACGGTCATCGTATTGATCGTCCTCATCATACTGGTCCTCATCGCCCTGGTCTTCATCATGAGGAAGCCCTCGGAGGAGTTCGACGAGGAAGAAGAAGAGGAAGAAGAAGGGGAGCGCGTCTGCCCGTCCTGCGGTGAGACCATCGCCGATGAGGAAGCAGTGGAGTGCCCCTATTGCGGCGAGTCCCTGGAAGAAGAGTGATAACTCAGCATCCGGTGGAACAACGGGGGCCCCTTGCGGGGCTCCCTTTTTTTTATTTTGTACATGGGATACACATTAGGTCAAAGTAAACGGATGCACCAGGTATCCCTACCGACCGGTTCAGAATATAGGGCATCTTCCACTGTTCAAAAGAGACGATCTGACATCTCAACAGCTTTAACCAGGTCCAGGGCCCTTTTCGTCTCCTTCACATCATGGACCCGGATCACGGATGCACCGTTCAGATAAGCCAATACTGCAGCGGCGATGGAACCCTCCAGCCTCTGGTCCACATCCAGGTCCAGAACCTTTCCTATGAAGCTCTTCCTTGAAGCACCCACAAGTATGGGGCACCCTATATCGAGAAAGCTCTCAAGGTCCCTCAATATCACCAGATTATCAGCGACCCTCTTTCCGAAACCGATCCCGGGGTCGATCATCAATCTCTCCCTCTCCAGGCCGTTCTCCTCCAAGGTCTCAACTCTCTCTGTAAGGAACGAACGGATATCGGAGAGCACATCATCATAGGACGGCGCCACCTGCATGTCCTTCGGGGTCCCCTTCATGTGCATGATACAGGCGGATGCCCGGTACTCCGCAACCAGCTCGGCCATGCCTTCACCGCGTAGAGCGTTGACATCGTTCACAATGGAGGCTCCCCGGCTCAGAGCTTCCCGGGCAACCTCAGCATGCCTGGTGTCGATGGAGATCGGGATATCGATCCCACCCACCAGCCGCTCGACAACGGGTACGGTCCTTCTCATTTCCTCTTCCAGCGGGACCGGATCGGCGAAGGGGCGGGTGGATTCCCCACCCACATCGATGATATCGGCACCCTCGGCCGCCATCTCCATCGCCCGATGGACTGCCTCGTCAGCGGATCCGTAGGACCCTCCGTCGGAAAAGGAGTCCGGGGTATTGTTCAAGACACCCATGATGATCGGGGGCTCCAGCTCCTTGAAGTGCTTCTCAACGGGGTGGAAACCTGTTCTTTCAAGAGGAGCCGTCGCTATCTCCATTTTCCTTCTTCTTATCATCACTGCTCCCCCTGTCCTGTTTGGTGGGACACTTGGGATTTATGCAGGTATTTAAGGGTCTGGAGCGCCTTCTGTACATTATTATCATCGGGGACCTGCAAACCTCGCAGATCTCATCCGTGAACCCTATCTTCCCTTTCTGAGGAAGAGGATAGCTCTTGGAGCAGCCCGGATACATGGAGCACCTGACATACCGCTTCCCTCTCTTGGACCTCAACTGGACGAGATCATTATTGCACCTGGGACATTTTCCAATGACATCCTGCACGTCCAGGGACTCCCTGATCTCCTTTCCAATGTCCTTTTCGTGTTCCTTCAGGCGCTTCATTACCTCGGAGAGCATCTCCCTGGACTCGTTCAGTACCTCCCCTTGGGTCAGCTCCTTCAGCGATATCTTTTCCATGTCCTTTTCAAGGCGCGATGTCATCTTTGGCTCGGTTATCATCCTCGCATGTTTCTCCAGCGACGCGATGAGGGCGTCCCCGGACAGGGTCGGCTGCGGAGGCGACTCCTCTATGTATCTCCTTGAATAGAGCTTCTTTATTGTCTCGTGCCTGGTGGACTTCGTCCCGAGACCAAGGCGCTCCATTTCCTGGATGAGACCGCCCTGGGAATACCTCTTGGGAGGCTTGGTCTCCTTACTGAGAAGGTCCATTTCCTCGATGGAGACATCATCCCCTTTCTCCATCGGGGGAAGCTTGTTCTCCTTGACCTTTGAGAACTCGTAGACTGACCTCCATCCCGCATATAGTGTTATGAGTCCCGAGGCATTGAAGGTCTCTCCCTCCACATCTATCCTGAGAGATGTCATCTCCACACGGGCGGGGTCGTGAAGGGTCGCAAGGAACCTCCTGACCACAAGATCGTATATCTTGAACCTCTCGGGACCGAGCTTGGCCCTGGTCGCGTATGAGGTGGGGTAGATTGGGGGATGGTCCGTGGTCTGTTTTTTTCCCCTTGTAGATCTTATCTTATCCTTGGAGAGTATGTATCCGCAGGCCTCCGTATACGGACCTTTGTTCAGGTCCTGGACCGTCTTTTTCAGGTCCAGGTCCTTGGGATAGACCGTGTTGTCGGTCCTCGGATAGGAAATGAAACCCTTGGTGTAGAGGTCCTCGGCAACGGACATTATCCTGGAGGCCGACATCCCGAGCGAGTTGGCAGCCCTGATGAACTGAGTGGTATTGAATGGAGTGGGGGGCTGGTCCTTCCTTTCCCTCTTCTTCACCTCGGTGATGGTCCCGCTATTGGCATCTCGGACCTTCTCAAAGGCCTTGGAGGCTTTTTTCTCATCCTTGAAATCGCCACCGGAATGGTACCCCGAGAACTGTTTCCCATCCTTACCGAACAACGCCTCTATCCTCCAATAAGGCACCGGCACAAATTTCCTTATCTCCTTCTCCTTGTTCACTATCAACGCAAGTGTGGGACTCTGGACCCTTCCCACCGAAAGGAACTCGTGTCCGAGCCGTTCCGCCGCAAGGGAAATGAAACGGGTCAGGGTAGCTCCCCAGACCAGGTCCACTATCTGTCTTGTCTCTGCAGCCGATGCAAGGGCAACATCTATCCTGCCGGGTTCGGAAAAGGACCTGTAGACCTCCGCAGGCGTAAGAGATGAGAAATGGGCCCTCAGGGATCTTTCGGCACCGCTATCACCCAGTGCATGGTCCACCGCCTCCTTCCCGATTAACTCCCCCTCCCTGTCATAGTCGGTTGCCACATAGATCTCTGATGATTCCTTGGCCAGGGACCTCAATACACTTGCTATTCCCTTTTCCGAGACGGTCTTTATGGGTTCTGCCTCTATCAGGGATGCCGGGTCCACACGGCTCCAGGAATTATATCTCTTGGGAAAATCCATGTTCAATATGTGTCCCCTGAGACCGATGCACTTGGTCTCTTCTCCCAGCCAGTGAAAATAATAGATGGGGACCCTTCCGGAACTTGTCTTGGTGACCTTTCCGTTGGACAGTATATCGGAGATCCTTTTTGCGGCATTATCCTTCTCGCATATTATCAATCTCATTTGGTCACCGTTCGGGGGCCCCGATTGTAGATATCGATATTTAAGAATGTCTATGGATCCAGTATTATGTGTTATCAAAAGACATCTGCGACAAGCTCATCCAGTCAACTCCTGACAATCAAGGAGTTACCTTCCTTGATAGCCCATAGAAGAGAGCTTTCCCTGCCTGATCAAGGAGGCGGTCCATGCTACAAATGGAGTGACAATACATGATACGTCGTTTGAAGGAAGAAGCACTGAGCATAAGTGCCATAAGCAGAAGAACAGGTCATTGCAGAGATACCGTCAAGTTGCTTTCTCTACCGATCAAGGTCGAATGGTATCTCGAACCGATATCCGGCTCGAATTACCTTCGGAACTGCCGGGATCAGAGCTCGGGGTAGATATCCATTATCTGGTCTATTCGATGAAGGGTTATCAGCCTATCCGATCGTGGTTTCCTTCTCGGAATCAGCCTCTTTGCCAACGGCCTCTCGATGAATATGGCATTTATCCCGGCCTCCAGGGCGGGTATCATGTCATGCCCCAGGGAGTTCCCCACCATGTAGCATCTCCTCCTGTTTGCATTACCACAGATCCTGTCGATAACCTCGGGGGTCTTGTTCCTGACGAAGTAAACGTCCTTTTCCCTGAACCATCTCCTGATGCCCAACCTGTCGAGCTTTCTCCATTTCTGGGAATCATCCAGTACGATGTTCATGGTCAGCATCAGCAGCCGGTCATGTCTGGATGACAGAAAATCCAGCACATCTTCAGCACCAGGGAGCAGTCCGCTGTAATGAGGGAGGACAGACAAGGGCTGTTTCAAGACCAGTGTATTGTACATGGAGAAGTTGGCAAGGGTATCGTCAAAATCGAATATGAAGGTCTTTCTCAACGGAACACCATCACGTGATTATTTTGTCCAGTCTGTCGAGGTCACGTCCGAGCTTTATTTCCTGGGCGATCCTCCTTCCCGTTGAAAGCCCGGGCTCGATGAAATCGGAATACGGAGAACCTGTTATGAATGGATTTGTCCCCGCAACTATCCTTGCTGAGATCTCGAACACCTTGAACTCCAGCTTATCGGTCACAACGGTCTCCAGGCAGAAGGGGCCGATCATTCCGCCGAATATCTCGTAGGAGGTCCTGACAACGTTCTCGGCCATCTCGAAGGCCTTGCTCAGAAGGGATTCCCTGATCACCAGTGGGAGGTTCCCCGTCACCACGAAGGTCGGGTAGATCCCATGCTCCTTCAGTTCCTCCTGAGAACCAAGCTTGTACATCTCATCGATATTGGTCTCATCCCTCCTGTCCATGGATAGTAGCTCGACGATCCCTTCTGCCCCATCCACATTATAGCCTGACTTCCTGAGCGGGGAATGGAAATAGTGGAGATAATACCTGGTTCCAAGAATGTACTCCTGGATATTGAACTCCTGTGAATGATCTATTCCCAGTTTGAACTGATTGTAATCCTTGGCAATGAAGAAACCCCTGCCACCCTTCGCACCCTGATACTTCACCATCACCGGTCTGTCTATCAATTTGGGATCCTTGATCTCCCTGGGCATACTGATCCCGGACCTTTCAAGCCAGACCCTCTCCATCTTCCTGTCCGATTCCCATTCCAGGACCTTTCGGTTTCCGAACGTGGGTGCGGCCAGATCCTTGAAATTATCAGCACCGAGATACTCTACGAAGGAACCATGCGGAATAATGATGCCGTTGTCGGCGATTATCTCGTCCAGATGGTCCTTGATCTCGTCATATCTATCAAGTATCAAGAAATCATCTGGTCTTGCAAGCGGGAAAGCATCGTAGAGCTTGGGGGGACGACCCACCGCGATCCCGAGAGTTTTCAAGCCTTCCACTTTCGCACCGTGAAATATCTGAAGGCTGGAATGGGAGCATACGGTAACTACCTTCAGCTCATCCTTGTTGTATCCATCCAGAACCTTCTTTACATCGAACGCTTCCATTATCACATAAAGCAATCGGTCTCTTATTAGATTTTCGGGGGTTGACCTGATCAGAAATGCAATGCCCCCCTGATAAAGGGGGGCGCTACAGATCTCACTCGAAAACGGCACCGCAGTGCGGACAGATCGGAGCGGATACCGGTATCAAGGCCCCGCACTCGAAACATTCGGCGAGCTCCTCTTCTTCCTCCTCCACCGGAACCGGAGCCGCATCCTCGCCAGGAGCCTCCTCCTCGATCTCCTCGGAGCCCTCCTCTTCGAGTTCCTCGAGCTCTTCCTCCTCTTCTTCGAACTCTTCATCCTCCCGACCTTCTTTCTCCTCTTCCTCCGAAGGTCCCTCCTTCTGTAACGGTTCTACATCGGCCTTTACAGGTCTATGGCAGGCCGGGCACTCCGTGGCACCGGTCGGTATCAGCTCGCCGCACTCACATTCCAACTCATCCGAGAACTCGACACCGCAATGCGGGCATATATCCGCATCGAGCTGGACCAGGCCCCCACAGTTGGAACATTTTGCCATGTCCTTTGTCTTGTATTTCTTATACACGAAGTAGCCGATAGCACCACCGATGAGAAGCAGGACCAGTATGATGATCAATATCCACACCCATAGACGGCTGGGTTCATCCCCTTCCTGGATCTGGACAATGACCGTCGCTTCATTGTTGTCCTTGTCGGATTCATAATAGCTATTCTCATCATCTATCTTCACCCTGAACAACTTGACATCACCCACAGAGCCTTCTGGTTCGACCCTGAAGGTGACAAGAACTTCTTGATATGGAAGAAGGTCTACGGTCCTCAGATAGCTCTCACCTTCAGCAAGCGAGGCGGGTTCATCGAACTCAACCTGGAGATCATGAAAGGAGAAGTTGCCGTTGTTGGTGACCTTGAACGTAACTTCATACTCTTTGTCCTCTTTCATATCGAACTGCCCGGTCTCTATATTGTACACATCACTTTCCCTCAGAAGTTCGATGGATAGGTCGGGTGCCTCCATCACCTCCAATTGCAGGGTCAATACATTGTTCCCTTCATCGAACTCCCGTATACTGTTCTCGGGGTCGACCATTATCCTCAACATGTTCATCCCCAGATCCTTCAGGTTCCAGTGGCCCCTTATCACATCCGTTCCGTTGGTTTCGAGGAAAGGTATCCTGATTATCTTCTCCGTCCAGCTATCGGTATCATTATATGCCTTGAAAAGGACCGTCGTATTGCTGGCAGCCTTACCACCTATATTGGTCAGGTTCAGCTCCAGGGAGATATTCATACCTAGGTAGGCCATTGGTTCATATTCCAGATCGATGTCGATACCAGGATATCCGGTGGACAACATCAGAGAGCTGTTGGATAGTAAAAGCTCAGGAACATCCTGTATGTCAAATATTTCAACCTGATGGTGAATGCGGTTGTTGGAGGTGGTCTGCTCCTCCCCTTCCAGCAGGTCCACCTCAACCAGCAATGTCCTGATACCCTTGGGATAATCAGCGATCCAGGGCCTCTCGACGAACATGCTGGACCTCCCGGGCAAGGTCCCTGCAAGGTAGGTCATTCCTATTCCCAGCGGGATCGGGTTGGGATCGTTCTCGAACTCCGCATTGAAGAACCTTATCCTGAAGGTAGGGGCAGTGGTATCTCCCGTGTTCTCAACGGTTGTGTTTATGGTAAGACGGTTTCCCACTCCCACACTGTTCACCTCGAAATCACCCTGATAGAGAGTGATGTTGGTGACCTCCAGGTCGGGCAGTGTCCGGACATACATCTTCCAGAACACCTTGTTGTTCTCTTCATCGCTCTCATCAATGGTATCGACCAGGTCCAGGATGACATATATTTCATGATCACCACCGGTTGTGGGGGTCCATGTGACATTTGCCCATCTGAAACCCCCTGCCGGGACAATGTTGATGGAAACGGAGGGCTGTGTCTCCTTCCAGGAGATTATCTTTCCACCTTCCAGCGGATCTCCGTCGTAGAACCTTATGAAAACGTTCCTTGCAGGAGTTTCGCCGGAGTTCCTTACAGATGCACTGATGGTGACCTCTTCCCCGATATCAATATTGCGATCCGGTGAGAAATAGAGATCGTTCGTACCCATGTACAGATCAGGTTTGGAGATCACCCTGATATCGATGGATCGGAGATTGTTATCCTCGTCGGGTTCTTTTATGATATCCCGGGGGTCGGCAACTATGAACATGGTCCTGAACCCGCTTTCTTCCTCTGCCCTCCGGGATTCCCATGTTATGGAGATGTTCTTTTCCTGACCCGGTAGAAGATCAACATTCACTGTGCTGATGACATTCGTATCAGAGTCAAGCGCGAACTCCACCTTTGCATTATGAGCCATTGTCTTTCCTATGTTCTTTACAGTGGCCCAGAAGGTGGCGTTCTTGCCTTCTGTTATTACACTGGGAGAGACACCAATGTTCGAAGTGAAGGTCAGATCCGGTGGGGTGTCAACCCTTATCGGGAAGATCACCTCGTTGTTCGCCTCGTTCTGTTCCCTTACATCATCATTTAAGTCAATTGCAACGATCAGTTCATGTACACCGGTCGGCGGTCCCGCATACCAGATGAACTCCAGTTCGATATCATCGCCAGGGGATAGCCCGGGTACCGAACGGTCAAGGTCTATCTTATTTTCCTCGGTCCTTTCCCCGTCATAAACGCTCACCATGAAAGCTCCTGCAGGCAGGTCTCCCGTGTTCTCTATGGTGAACGTCACCACCGCCGTGGTGTTCACCGTTACCGGGTCCGGTACATTGATGCCGAAGGAGTTCAGGACAAGCCCGATATCCGGAAGCGAAAGTACCTCTATGGTCCGGACATCGATCGAGTTTATGGGTGACCTGTCGTACTTGGATACCACGGATCCCACCACGTTCAATGTTCCAAGGGCCATGGGCGTCAAGTTCACGGTCTTCTCCACGGTCTCGCCGGGCGGTATATAATCGAACATCAAAAAGGAGCGGATCTCGCCTTCTCCTGAAGCATCGGTCCATGTCATGTTCACATAGAATGGGTTCTCTTCGGGGTCGAGCTCTCCCTCATTACTGACCAGTACATCTATCCGACCCGTGGTATTATAAGCCCATGTTATGGGTGGGATATCGAGCTCTATCGCATAATCGGGACCCAATCCTATGGTGTTGATCTGGTGATCGAGGTTGTCATCCTCATCGGTCTCCTTCACATCCCCGTTCACATCCGCCATAAGTGAAATATTGACCTCTCCCTCGGTGCAGACCCATGTAGCGTTGACAACATGAGAGGCACCCGGGGCAAGTTCAGGAACAGACCTCTCGACCAGCGGCTCTCCATCGATCATGATCGAGGCGGAGAACCGGTCCGAGGAGAACTGACCATCGTTCTTTACACTGCCCTTGAGCTCCACCGGGAACCCGTCTATCAATGTGCCTTCGGTCCATATCATCTCGGGAACTATGTTGGGTCCGCCTGGCAGGACCACTACAGCATCGATGTTCGCACCTGATAGAACTGCAGCCAAAGGATCGGACCGGATACCCGAATATGAAGCATTGAACCTGTAATTACCGTGATAGGTCCTTCCGGTGCTCCTTATCTCTTCCTCCAGAAGCGAAAACCTCGCTGTGCCGTTATCACCAGTTGTATGGGAGGAAACATCGACCTTGAGGGGCCCCAGGACACGCTGAACGTACAATGATGCGCCTGCTATCGGATTCTCGACGGAGTCCTGGACCTGGACATTTACCCACCAATATTTCTGTATCACCCCTGTACCGACAGCTTTCAACCATTTGGTCCTTCCATCGGGAAGTGAGCCGGAAAAGGTAACATTGGTGAGCGAAGCGGAACGGTCCACGTCCAGTACCGTATCGAAGATCGCATCCCGGGATGAGAACGCAACATTGTCCCAGTCCAGATCGCCGATATTTACTGGCCCCCCTCCGAGCTCGAGGTCGCAATCGGTCGCAAAGATATCCTCGGAGGTGATCCCGGCAGCGTCAACAGAAACATCGACATCAGTTCCGTAGAGGTTAAAGGACCCGTTCACCATCTCACCCTGTATGTCTATTATCCCGGTGTCCCTTGCTACTATCTGATCGAACTGCAGGCTGCCCCCGTCCATTATCATCCGAGGAGCCGAATTTCCAATGAGATAGATGTAAAGGTCCTCTTCACCGTGGGAGGAAAGGGAGACATTGTTCAACTCCATCTTGCCTCCATCCTCAATAAGTATGTATGCAGGTGAATCGTCCGTCAGGAAGGATACGGTCGTATCATTGATCGTGAGATGACCCCCGGACCTTATTATGAGATGACCGTCAAAAGCATAATACGAAGGATAGAACCTCCCATCTACGATAGCTGAGGTCCCGTTCAGGGTGGTGGAACTGCTGAGTGTAAGATCGACATCGGAGCCCGAGAAGAAAGAAGAGGAGGAGGGGACCATCACATATTCCTTGAATTCGAACGGACCTCCGAGGTCAGAGAAGGCATAGGTACTCTCGGCCGAGCCATCCAGTATGGATGCGATAAGATCAACGGCCTCTCCCTGGTCAGGGACATTGGGATAGTTCTTGAACGATGTGTGTGAGGACAGGGTTTCCGTGACCTGGGTTACCTCGATCTTGAAATCCGGATATGAATCGGAGTTGGGCATGGTCGAGGGTGTTATCACATCGGTGATCACCGGGACGAAGCTCCAACCATCCTCATCCGTGCTGCTCCAATCAGAGGAGGTCCGGTCCATGAAATCCAATATATCGCCGGTCAGGTAGCTCGAAGTCAACTGTCTGTTTGTGCTGCCTTCGATCCTGTATATGTCGAGCACCTGGTCCTCCACAGGAATGCCTACCCCGTCGAACACCCGAGATGCTATCCATCTATAATAGATGGCCTTGGAGCCCGTGTTGCGGGTATGGACAGCGGGGTAAGTACGATCGGCTGCCGACACATTGAAAGCAGCTCCAACCAGATGGGCCACTGCACCATTGGTTATCTTTAGCATGTTGTGCGAGCCGGTAGACCTGTTGGATTCGAAATCAATATCCAGGAAGGAATTTATCACAGTAACGTTGGTACCCGAACCATCCAGTGTTATGTTTCCAGCTATCCGACCGTCCCTTGAGGATGTTGTGAAGGAAAAGGTATCCCTTATCTCCGTATTTACTATCAGTCCCTTGGAACCTGAGAGATAGGTAAAGAGAGGGCCGTCATCATTGTAGTCCGCATCGTCCGTTGTACTGCCGTCACCGTCGATATCGTATTGAAGGTCATTGGTGTATTCCAGCTTCTTGAATATGGACCCGATGGAATCTATCCTGCCGCCATTTGTAGCCTGTATCTCACCGGGACCCTCTACCATCGAATTCTCGAAATAAAGCCTGCTTCCTGAGCCATCAACTCCCATATCTATCATGAAGTAAGGATGAAGCTGATCGGTCTGTGTAGTCACTATGGTATTCTTGAATTGGAGGTATCCACCATCCTGGACCCTGATCGAATAAATATGATCATCACCTCCACCTATGACCCCGTCCAATCCGACATCCTGGGAAAGGGTGAGATTGCAGTTGGTAAAGGTGAGTGTGCTTCCAGAGCCGCTGACCGTTATATTGCCGTCCAAAATATAATCCACCCCGCTGAAGCTTCTTGAAGCGCCTCCTGTCACATTGACCGTACCTAGGGTGCTTGCACCCTCGGCAGGACCTTCCAAGGGGAAGATCATGTAAAGACCGGAGAACAACATCATCATAGCTATTGGAGCAGCCATCCATTTTTTTGATCCAAAGAACCGTTTTCCTTCCATACGATCCACCATCCGGGTATAAATGCCTCGTCAGTTCAAAGACCAATCAATGCTCGCCAGAATCATTGAATTGGACATCCCCTTCTACAGCAGTTTTTATTACGTATATATAGATTGTTCCTTTTTATTTTTGTAAATGATGTTTTCATCAGCATTACTTACGAATGTCGTTTTCGACCTATTATCCTTGTCATCAAGCATGGGACCGGTCGGACCTAGCAATGGATCCAAATAAAAGGGTTTTCATCTTGTTCCCTGGGATTCCCCGGGGTAAAAAGGATATAGCCGTTGAACGATTATGACCCTGGAGGTCTGAGTTGCGTTGGTACAAGTTAAATGTCCGTCCATATGGAATGACATCCATCGACAGGAACAAATGTATTGTATGCCTGGCACTTATCTTCACATTTCTAACAACATCCACATTCCCGATATCAGGTCAAGGAGAGAATTTGGGAACACTTTCCATGCCGGAGAAAGGATCTCTTCACATCCGCATCAACGAAGTATATCCGGACCCGGATACGGACACCAACGGCGATGGGGATGTGGACCAGCTAGATGAATTCGTTGAGCTCTACAACCCTTCCTCGGTGGATGTCAACATATCAGGTTGGACAATTTCTGACAACGGAGGATCTTACACCATCGGTTCCGGTTCGGTCTCGGCGGGGGGATTCTTCCTGATATGGAGAGAGGTGTCAGGTCTGAGGTTGGGCAGCTCGGACCATATAGATCTCACAGCTTCCAACAGCACATCTATGGACATTCTCAGCTGGGTCCAGATAGAAAGGGGAAGGTCCATGCAGAGGTCTCCTGACGGTGCTGAGAGGACCCGGTCCGTCAAAGACCATACGCCGGGTTGGGAGAACCTTCCACCACCCAGAATTATCATGAACGAGGTGATGGTCGACCCAGAGGGTGCCAATACGGGGGCCCAGTGGATCGAGCTCTTCAATCCGGGACATTCAGAGGACCTGGAGGGATATTGTATTGATAACGGAGATGGTGCATTCATGCTGCTTCCCGAGGTCCGGATACCATCCGAAGAGAGGTGCCTTGTGTTCACGGGGGAGCCGCCTCCGGGTGCGGTGGAGATGGGCATCCCGTTCTGTGTTATCTCTCTTGGCAGGGCTTTCTACGTGAACGGGGATGACCTTTGTCTCACCGATCCTGACGGATACTTACTGGACTATGTGGCCTGGGGTAACTCCACACACGTGGGTTATCCTTCTGGCATCTTCCATGGAGAACCATGGGACGGGGGTTACTATGATAATGAGATGGAAAGGTTCGTCCAGGGCGAGAACATGAACCCAAAACCGCATGAAGGGAGATCCCTCAAGCGCTCCGAGGACGCCTTTGATACGAATTCCACCTTGGATTGGAAAGTGGACGAGGGAGGGATGGGTAGCACCATGGGTTACGATAACTCACTTGACCCATCGGTGCTGGTCTCTCTCCCCTCGGATGTGATATGTGTGGACGGCAGGGTGTGGAGCACCGTGAACTTCAGCATGACCAATACGGGAAACATGCATGATGAACTGACCATTGATCTGGAGACCACATCCACCAGCTGGATCATCGAGCCGTCCAACATCACTATCCCTGACCAGTATCCCGGGAAAGTGGTGAACAGTTCGTTCTCTGTCCTCGGTCCCGAACTTGGCGATAACAGGTCTTGTCTTGTGGAAATGAACATGGTATGGTCCTCTTTGTCCTTCATCGAAATAAAACAGAGTGTTCAAGTGATGATCCCCGGACCTGACCTAGGGATATCCGACTTACAGGTCGAGGTGAAGAACGGGGACCTCATGTCGATACCGGAGGGATCCTTTGTGGACATATCCTTCATCGCAGAGGGAGGAGGTGAGATCAACCCTGGCAACACAACGGTCATCGTGGAGATGAGAAATATTGACACAGGAAGCATCTCCACCATCTTCAACCGGCAATTATCTGATATGCGGACCGGATCAAGAAGGAAAATGGACCTCCGGCTTGATACGATCGATCTTTCAGGGAACCACACACTTTACTTCTCCATAGATCCGGACAATTTGATAAAAGAGGTGGATGAGAACAATAACCATGAAGTTGTGGACATAAGGATCGAGCCCTCCACAGTCCCGCAGGGGCAGGAGAGCTTGAAGATAACAAAGGTCCTGTGGAACTGCACTCAAGAATCGACCTTCGTCGAGATAAGAAACCCATGCCCAACCGGGATCCCCATCGATGGAATGAAGCTGTCCGACGGAACCGTTTTCGCCTCCTTCGAGGATGATGTGACGATCGAGCCAGGAGAGAGGATATATCTCCTCTGGGGAGCAAAAGCACAGGAACGCGTGCCTGAGCAAGGAAGACATATATGGGTCAGTGGAGGAAGTGCAAGGCAGGAAAGGATGATAGCAGAGAACGGGGTTCCCGACCCTTTCTCAACGGGCAGGATACAGCTCCTTTCACGGTACAGACATCTCATTGATGATGTCCCGCTGAGACCACCCCTTGACAAAGGGGAAGAGACAACATGGGGAACCATATACCACAGGAGGGTGGATTCTCGGGGAATGCCGGTGGATACCAATACATCTTCGGACTGGTATGTATACAAGAATTCGGCCTGGATAGGCGGCATCTTGCCGGCCCCTTCCCCATCAGGAGGACCCGGAGAGCTGATCATACTTCGAACGGACCGGGAAGGGGTCGACGTATCCGGTCTTGCACTCTTCCTTGGAAACAGGTGTGCGGTGATACCAAACGGGACCAGAACCGATGAGAACGGCCTTCTGGTCATATCCTCGGACCCTGTGTTCTTCCGGGATGCACAAGGTAGGGACCCAGACCTTGTAACGGGTCACGATACGGATGGACCGGATGGTGATATCATCCCCGGGTGCCGGGTTCCCTCCTTCAGCGAGATGCTCCTTCCGAACTCGGGAGGGAACCTGGTCCTTAAGGACCGGTCGAACATCCCGATCGATCGGGTCAGTTGGGGGAGCGTGACCGAACCTCACCTGGAAAAAGCGGAGAGAGACGTGCTCTACTGGAAGGACAACGAAAGCAGTGATTGGAGAATACTGGCATACGGGAAGGAAAAGATATACGCATTGGACCACGCCAGAGAGGCGGAGAATGTCAGCATTCATTTTTTCGATGACAGACTTGACCTGATGAGATGGATGATGCAAGAAGAACGTCTCACGCTCCACACGGACCTTCTGGCGGATGATGATATTTATTCTCTTCTTTGTTTGTACATGGACGAGGGAAATGAAGTTGTCATCAACTATCATGTTCCACCCTGGGAGGAACTTGATGAAAGATGGGGGCTTTATGCAAACAGCAGTTCCATGGCATCCATTGCATGGGGCCTGTGGAAAAAGGGAGCAGATGTTCGCTACCAGGATGGAGATTGCAGTATCGGAGGAATGAGCATTGCCTTCGCTAGAACGAGAATGGCATTATTTCCCGGTCCCTTCCTGGAGAGTGAGCAAGTGAAGGTGGAGCCTCTTGCAGGTATCGATCTTCAGGGTAGGTCCATTGATGAAGGACACATCCAGGAGATCGCATCTTCACTGGATCTTGATGATGCGGAAAGTCATCTGGACCTCTTGGACCCAGTTCCGATCGATATATCTCCTCTTGACCTCGGGCCCCCGGGAGAGGGTTCCTTTATCCGGGAGTGCTCAATGATGGCCAATGACTGGTTGGGCCCCATGGACCATCTAAAGGGTCACATGTCCATGGTTCTGGGGGAAGGCCCGTGGGATATGGTCGATATTTTGGACGTTCTGCGCTGGGAGGATGGAGGCAGGATCGTATTAAATCCGAGGGATATGAGCGTCGTATCGAGGGATTGCATACCGTTTCTCAAGGAAGTACGATCAAGAACGGAAAAGGGGGAGCACCTTTACTGGATGGACGGTCTAAAGGATGACATGTTCCTGAGGGCTGCCTCTATACAAGAGGTGCTCGAGGGAGAAAGCAGTAACTCCGGAATGTATATGGGAGACACTACCTGGGCGTATACCCTGTTCGGAGGATACGGGACCTCGGATTCCTCCAGCTCGATATGGATACCTTCCTTTGGCGAGGACAGGATAGGGACCAGGCTCGATCTCGACATGGGATTGAACGGTCCTCTCGGAGACCTTTTCGGGATGACAACACCCTTCCCATGGTCCTTGATCGCCCCTGAGACCAACAGTTCCTCCGTTGGAGCACGCCACCAATTGAGGATAGAGGAGGTATATTACAACACTTACCTTGTGGACGATCCCGATGAGTACGTTGCGGTGAAGAACACCGGCCACAGTGAACTGGACCTCTCCGGTTATATCTTATCCGACGATGAGGGGCTCGGGATAGCCTCTGATGGTATGGTCGTGATCGAGAATTCAACGGTGGGCCCAGGGGAGCTTTTTTTCATATCAATGAATGCAGGGGCTTTCCTGGGTCAGAACGGTTTCCCACCGGATTCTTCTTGGGACAGGTCCGGGAGCTCTATCTGTACCAGTGGTTTCTTCAGACTCTCCAATTCGAAGGATACCGTCTGCCTCAGGGACCCGCTGGGTTCAGTGGTGGACGTTGTGGCATACGGAAGCGCAATATGGAAAGAGGGACAATGGAGCCATTACGGCCCCCGGGACTGGACAGGACCCGCGGTGGACGATGTTGGTTGGGGAAGGGTTCTCCACAGATGCCCGGGGCCCCAAGGTCAGCAGGCAGAAGATACGGATTCCGCCCTGGATTGGTCGGATATCAGGGATAGGTATCCGGGGCAATCCAGGTTAACCCCCTTTTCGGAACGCACCATGGATCGGCTTGAGTACGGCGTATGTCCTGATTCAAGTTCAAGTATAATGGACGATCTCATCTCCGGGGCAGGTTCGACCCTTCTTGTGAACGTTTACGAACTTACCTCTCACTGGATCGTATCCAGGATGATCGGAGCAGTGGACAGGGGAGTCGATGTCAGGATCATACTGGAAGGGAACCCTGTGGGAGGAATCCGACAGTTGGAGAAGAGGTCTGTGGCCAGATTGCTGGATAAAGGCATCGATGTCCGGTTGATGTACACGGACCCGTCGAGGAACATAAGGGACAGATACCGATACGATCACGCAAAGTACATTGTCGCAGATGGCAACAAGGTACTGGTATCCACCGATAATTTCAAGGATTCCTCATTCCCGCCGCTGGACACAGCATCCGGAGCTACCACGAGAGGTTGGGTCGTTTCCATGGAATCAAAGGGGCTGGCGAACGATCTCACCGTGGTCTTCGAACAAGATTTCCATGGTCCGGATATGTTGGATGCGCGGACGCTCATTGAAGAATGGGGTGACATACGGGAAATGGCTAATATTGAAAGGAGCGGCAGACACGTGGACATCTTCAGACCAGGGAAGGCAAAAGCAGGTTCATCCGCCCGTGTTATGGTCTCCCCTGATCATATCTCGCTCAGGTCCAACAGTCTCATGAAGGCAATAGAGCTGGCCGAAAAGGAGATAGCCCTGGAACTGCTGGATATGGACCCTTTCTATCTGGATGATAAGTGGGACCCGGATACTTTCACAGGGGAATTGTCCAATCCTTACATGATAGCACTGCTGGATGCGGCGGAAAGGGGAGTCGATATCAGGGTCCTTCTGGACGGCACGGACTTCGACGGGGACCTGGAGCCCGACAATCAGTTCGCCGCGGACATACTGATGGAAGCTGCGGAGACCAGGGGCGTTTCTGAGCATCTCCAGGTGCAACTCAATCCCAGAACGAGATTCCACGACCGTGGGAATATCGAACTGATCCACGCCAAGGGAGCAATAATCGATTCCGATACCACCTGGATCTCTTCCTACAACTGGAATCCCGTTTCAGGAACAGAGAACCGAGAGGTGGGGGTGCTGATATCCTCCCGGGAATGTGCCGGATATTTCAGAGGGGTCTTCGACTTCGATTGGGATGGCACCCTGCAGGACGAGGTTGAGGCTAGAAAGGTCTGGGCCTACAGCCAAGAATTGGAAGATGGGGGTTGGGAGGTGGTCTGCGAGTTCGATATAACCTGCTCCGCCGATGCACCCACTGAATTCTTACTCTATGCAAGGAGTGGGAAGGATCTGCCTATGCAACCCATCGGCTCCAGCGGCCCCATCCATAACAGTACCTCGGTCATCTGCATCAAAGGGACACTGGAGAACATAACGGAGGTGATCGATCTCCGCCTCCATGCCAGAAAGGACAGCAGAGAGCTCGAGATACTTGAGTTCGATGTTCCTCTGGGTATCAACGAAGATACCTTCGTTCTAAAAGGGCTGCTCGGATCACCGCTAATACCCTTGGCCATCATACTTCTCATCTCCTTGGGCACCGCTTTAATGAGAGATGTGGTCAGAGCCGTCAGGAACAAAAAGAGGAATAATGCAGGTATAGAGGAATAGTTCTTCCGCTGCCCTTTACATAAACTTTATTACAGCCTTTCATGATAACGGTCCAATTCAGACCATAAGGTCCAGTTGGGGATGGAAATGTTCGAGGTAAAGGTTAAGGTCGATACATTGAAGAGCGTTTTCTCTATCCTTACTCCCATCGTCGGTGAGGTGAAGCTCAAGGCG
This sequence comes from Thermoplasmatota archaeon, assembly GCA_046483845.1. Lineage (GTDB taxonomy): Archaea > Thermoplasmatota > Penumbrarchaeia > Penumbrarchaeales > Penumbrarchaeaceae > JAYEPK01. Next base: position 33,757 of record JAWOCK010000098.1, read on the forward strand.
GATGATGAAGGATGGAAGATAAAAGCGGTGGATCCAGCCCATGTGGCCATGGTGGACCTGACGCTTTCGAAGGATGCTTTCGATAAATATGAGCTGGAGCCCATGGAGATGGGATTGAACGTCGAGAGGCTCCTTGAGCACATGAAAGGTGCAAAGGCAGAGGACATTGTCAGCATAGTACTGGCCGATGATAACAGGCTTGTGGTCTCCATGTCCAACCTGACACTGAAGATACCTCTGGTGGATGCTTCTGGTTTCTCGGACCCCAAGGTCCCCAACCTGCAGCTTCCTGTGGGTCTGAAATTGAACTCGGGAGAGCTTCAGAAAGGGTTGAAGGTCTCCGCATCCATCTCCGATTACATCACCTTCGATTGCTCGGAGGAAAAGCTCACAATGACCTCATCGGAGGACCTCTCCTCCATGACCCTTGAGCTCATGAAGGGAGAGCAGTACGAGGTCATAAATTTCGATAAACCGGCGAAGAGCTCGTTCTCACTGGACTACTTCAGCCAGCTGATGAAAGGCATTGGACCCAACAGGGACATCAATTTCAACATCGGCAACAGCTACCCTCTGAAGATGGACTTCGATTTCTCCGATGAGAAGGGGCATGCAAGATATCTTCTGGCGCCAAGGATAGAATCCAGTTAAGGAACCCTCTCAATCGAGCTCCACTGTCTCGATCTCCCGGGGGGCCTTATCCTTCCCGATCCGATCCAGCAGAGCCCTTGTTAGCCGTATCCTATCGTAGTTTATCACAATATAGAGAATGAAGAACGGTATCGAAGCGAGTGCAAGGAGAACGGGTACCATCCCCCAATCGATGTAACTGCCACTGTTCTTACCATCCAGCAATCTGACGAACAGCTCCCCCAATGCCCAAAGGACCAGGAATATACCCGCTGTCATGAATACCCCTGAAAAGAGAGATCTGAAGAAAAGCACCAGCTTGGGCCTCTTCTTCATTTGCTTCCCCCTGCTTTTCCTTGACCGGCTCGATCCGGGTCTCTTCGACATGTTAGTTCCTTCCAACCAGTTGACATAGACCGATCCCTATTATTTCTTGTTTTCTTTCAATACCCTCGAAAACCCATCTCACTATCTATCTCGGAGCGATCATTGAACGCTCCATGGGGTCCATCTGGGCTGTTCTCCTGTTCCGGAGGGTGCTCATTTTCCTTTTTCTTCTTATTCCTGATGAAGATCATCAAGGCTGCTGCAAGAAGGAGGACCGATATGGCTGCTGCCGTGATCAAGATGAAAAGCCGCCCGCCCTCCCCACTGTAATGCGAGGACGTTTCGGGCTCTACTATGTCGAAGCTCAACCGGTCGGACCCATTGATACCTCTGCCCAGTTCATCCCGGATATCCAGGACCATGATATATCTGCCAGGCTCCAGATCATCTTCCAGAAGGACATCGAAACGCCTGTTCTCCGGGTCCCACCGGACCTGAAGATCTATCCGGGAACCGTTCTCATCAATGAGGTGGACCGAAGAGTTGATCGAAATGGTACCTGAGATCCTTATATCAAGCGACCGCGGCACATCAATTTTCCCGAGGTACCCCATCTCATCCTGGAATGAGGAGGAACCATCCACGGAGACTATACTTACAGGCTCGAAGACAACGAATTCAAGCTCGGTCGGGACCATCCTCTCACCTGTCGCATCCGTCAACCCGTTCGATATGAACACGTAATAGACAACTCCGTCATCCAGTTCATCCTCCGGATCAATGACCAATGTCCTGGGGTCTGACAGGGAGATCTCCGCAGGGATATCGACCCCTGATGCCGACTGCAAGCGGATGTTCGCGAATATGGTGTCCGGATCGATCTCTTCATTGAAAATGAACAAGAGATCGCTTTCCTCTGTCATGTTACGGGGGTCATCTCTGAAATTGACATGAACCAGCTCCGGCGGCGTTCCGTCGGTCACAACGTTTATCACGACAATGTCATGATCGACGTTCCCACTGGCATCGACGACCTTGAACTGTATCCGATGCTCTCCAAGCTCGTGGAAGGTAATGGAGACCTCTTTTCCAAAGTAAAGGTTACCGGACCTCTTTTCCACCCAGGTAAAATTGGCATCCAGAGGGAACATGGGATCGTTGTCCTTGGTCTCACCCGCGGAAAAGGAAATGGTCCCTCCCCTTATCACTTCCCTGTCCTCACCAGCAATTACATCGGGGGGTGTTACGTCCTGGACCAGGATATTGAAACTTGTTGAATCCGAGCAGCCGCCCGTATCGGTCACCGTGAGTTCGCACAGATATGACCCGGGAGTGAAGAAGGTCCATATTACCTCACTGCCTGTAAGGACCTTCTCATCCGGTCCCATGATGCTCCAGGTGAAGCTTCCAAGAGCCATTATTTCCGGATCATTATCCTCTAAATATCCATGACTGAGAACGATCTCCTCATCCTCCTTGACCACAAGGTCTTCCATTTCCGCCAGCTGCGGGGGGTCGGTATCGGTGACCTGAAAGTGGGTGATATTGAAGTCATGGTTCCGGGCGGAGTCGATGACATGAAGGGACACCTCATATGTGCCCGGTATGTCGATATTGAGGTCCACCACCTTCCCGTAGAGCACCACCTCACCTTTACGGGTCATTATCGACCATGTGTAATTTATCAGACCGGATAGTGGTGTATCCGGGCCAATGAACCTTGATGAGGAGGCGTCAAGAAAGAATGGGGCCGAAGTGGTAGCATTGGACATCGATATCCTGGCCTCGGGCTCGTACGGATCGTAAACGACGTATACCTCCTCTTCCAGGGTCGAAGGCCCGTTACCCAGCCGGTCATAGAAGAGGACCCGGAAGGTGTTCCCACCTTCCTCCAGGGTCAGGAATGTCTCGAAGGATCCATCCTCATCGGCTCTGCAGCTAATGAACTCGGATCCATCTTTCATCACCTTGACAACCGCGTAAGGCTCCGATAGGCCGGTCAACCTGTAGACGGACACGTTCAAGACGGAAACCAGCTCGGATGAGACAGAAAAGTAATTCGGCGGAGTGTTATCGACGATGAAGGATACGGTACGATCGGTGACATTGACGTTCTCCGCCTCATCCTCCACTCTTGCCCTGACCAGTATGATGCTGCCCTCGGTAAGCGGTGAGGAAAGTTGCGTTGTATCCCAATCATAAGGATCCTGAGGAGTGTCATCCCGTCCTACCAAGGCCCAATCCGTATCCGGGTCCCCATCGTTGTTATGGTCAAGGGCTCCATGGAACAGAACCTCCCTTGCATCCGGATCGGTTGTGTAGTTGATCTCATACACCTTGTTCACAAAGTGGGGCCCTCCGTAAGCTTCGAAGCTGAACCGTGGTGGTGTCTCATCCCTGGGGACCGATCGGACCCATTCGGTGGGTTCCGAAAGGAAACCCAGTATGTTCAATGATCTGATCCTGTAAAAATATCTCCTGCCGTCGATGAGGCCGTCATCCACCCAATACGTCCTGTTGTCCGGCGTGGTGTGAACCAACTTTATATCATCAGGCTCTCCACTGCCCGCAGATGATTCATTTGCGCGGTAGATCATGTACGACATGAGATTTACGTCACCAGGACTCTCCCATGAAAGCTTGATGCTGTTCCCGATGAGAACGGGTTCTGCAGAGAGATCCAGTGGACTCCTGGGTATGTTAGTATTTATTATCAACGGGCTTGCAGACAGTTCATGAACAGGCGGCAGGTAACTCCGCTTTATCGTGCCCCTGATGGTATAATTGCCCACGACCAGGTTCGGAACGGTGAACTCTCCTGTATATATTCCATCATTTGCCATGACATCAGGTGCAATACCATCATCCTCGGCGGCGATACCCTGTCTGGAACCTAGACCTACCACATCGAATTCCGCTTTCCAACCGGCGGTCCCGTTGATGCTGACGATAACCCTGTCCTGATAGGTCAGGGTTATTCCGTTACTATCATGGGAGACATCGGATATCTCTGCCGGAATATAGGCCATGATCGAACTCGAAACGGACCGTCTGGGGTACTGCTCGTTATAATGGACGGTCACGGGTTCGTCCCTGGTGACACGGACCTCACCCGGACCTGGCATAGATGTCGTGACCTTGACACTCCCCTTGAAGATACCGATTCCCTTCCCGCCTACCTTATCCTCGGTCAGATTTATCATCTCGCCGTCCGTGTCCGATGATGTGTTGACCTTGAGCCTGACCCAGCCCTCCCCCGTGAGATTTGCGTCCGAAAGTTCGAAGTCGGCCGAGGAGCCGTTGGCGGGAACGAACGGTGCCTTCCAGTTGAGTGAACTTGCGGCTCCGGATATGTTGCCCGAGAGTACCAAGGCATATGGTTGAGGTCCCTGGGAAACGGAGTATCCGGAAACGTTGATACCATACACTCCCGATGATGGGGATCGGATCAGGACTCTCTCCACATTGTTCCTTCGATCATGCTGGCTGGTCGAGTTGTATACCAGACCGTTTCCTTTGTACACCTTACCGTTTGGGGCCGTAACCTTCAGGTCGAGATCGTTGACGAGTTTGGTCGAGGAGGTGTTGGAACCGGGATAATCCGTCCAGACAAGAGTGACCACCATGTCCGCACCGCCCCCGGACAGCGTGTAAAGCCTCTCGTGGGTGGAACCCGTGGAAAGACCTGTCTTGTTATCCACGAAGGAAAGCACCCCTGCGTCCGAGTCGTTCGTACACAGCGAGTTGGACAGGTTTACCCTACCCCATCCCTCATATTTGTTAGGTATGGATGACCAGTTACCGTTCAATGGTCTGGCCCCGTTGATCAGCGTTGCCTTCACCAATGCGGATGAGGGGTCATCCAGCCCCTCGATCTCCTCATAGTACTGCCTTATCAAAGCCGTAATTCCCGCCACCAGCGGTGTCGACATGGAGGTTCCCCCAAGGTAGGCATATTTGGAATTGACACCGACATATGTGGAATTGGAACCCCAATAATGGTTCCAGAAATCACTGATAGTGGAGGCCCTGGTGGAGAGGATATAGGTCCCCGGTGCTACAACATCCGGTTTTATCCTGTTGTCCCCCCAGGTCGGACCGAATGAGGAAAAATATGCCATTTCCGACACATTATCGGCTGAGGAGGACACATTGGGCCTGTAGTTCTCCGATGCGCCCACTGCAATGACGTTCTTCGAGGACGCCTGGGTCGATACCGAATGGTCGCCCACCGTATGGCCCTTGTTCCCGGATGAAAAAAGAACAGTGAGGTTCTTGTGGCCCCAGAGATAATTATCCGTCTGCCAGGACCTCCAGGTATAGTTCCCATAGGAGGACCTGGAAGACCAGGAATTGGTCTGTATCCTGGCTCCGTTCTTGAATGCGTCGTTGAAGAGCCTGGTATAGGATGGTATGGAAAGTGAGCCGGTGGAGGTCATGGTCGATTGAAAGACCAGGTCCGCGGCCGGGGCCATTCCTGAATAGGTACCATTTGATGCTGATCCGTTACCCAGCGCGGACCCTGCAACATGGGTCCCGTGACCTCCCTTGTAATCCCACTTTTGGGTGGACGGATTCCAGACATGGATGTCCGGATCGGACCAGTTACCTGTTCTCCCATAGGAATACGCCGCCTTTATCCTTCCTTTGAAATCCTGGTGAATTGTGGAATTGGAACCGGTATCGAGACCCGTATCGCAGACAGCGATCACCTGTCCGGTTCCGTTAAGGGATAGAGTGCTCCTTGTTCCTTCCACGTCCATGATCTCCGCCGCAATATCATTATCAGCACCAATAGTCCCCACGGTGGATATATGCGAGATCCAGCCTTCTGCAGATAGATAAGCGATATCCGCCGCCGAAAGATCGAGGTACAGAAGACCGCTGTTGAGGTCAAAGAATGCATCTCGCCCTTCTATGTATGCCATTTCGTCTCCCGCGGGCATCCTGTAAAGACCCATCACGACCTCGAAGAGGCCTTGGCCGTTCCTGGATATGACCCGGTCAAGGAGTTCGCTCTCCAGTTTGAAGACGGGATGGTAAGGTGCCGTGGCGCGCACCCCGGGTCTGCTATTGATCTCTTGCCCTTCACAGCCATCATCGTCCACGAGCAAGGTAGATGAGGATACCACGTCCACTACCTCGAACTCCTGGAAGATATCCGGGTCGACGGGACCATGGAACTGTACGAGCGATAGTCCGGATCCGCCGAGATCGGGCAGTCCGGAGTAGAGGTCCTCATATTTCGCAGGATCGAAAAACCACCTACCGATGATCAAGTCCCTGAATGGGTCATATGGTCGGTCCGGCCGGTCGGGACACTCCGAAAGGTCCGTCCACCATTGCGGCGTTAGGTCGTCGATCATGCTGTCCCTACCGACCGTCTGGTCCCCTGATGCTTCTGGGAGGACCAGTGTGAAAGATATCAATATCAGAACAATGATCGCCCGATCGATCATTCCATCACAGGACAAAGTTAGACCTCCATTACGAATCGCACATCTATTCTATTATATTATAAGTAACGGTCACCTTCAAACAAGTGGACCACAGGCCTTCTCACCGTCCACATGATCGTGATCCTCTTCGTCGTCCTTGGGCTTAAGATCGGGACGATCAATACCTTTACCCTTGTAATATTCATATAAGGCCTTCTTCAAAGCATCCACTGCCAGGAGCGAGCAGTGAACCTTCACAGACGGCAATCCGTCCAGACCTTCGACCACGTCAGCCCACTTCACGTTCTCGGCATCTTCCAGATCCATCCCTTTCACTATCTCGGTCAGCATGGATGTGGTGGCGATGGCCGAAGCACAACCGAAGGTTCTGAACTTGATATCCTCTATCCTATCATCCTTGACCTTTATGGAAAGTTCCATCATATCCCCGCAAACGGGGTTTCCCACCGTTGCCCTGGCATCGGCATCTTCCATCTCGCCCACGTTCCTGGGGTTCTTGAAATGCTCCAGAACCTTCTCCGAATATTCCAGTCTTGTCATCTTTCACACCTTCTTGTTGTAAAGAGGGGACATCTCCCTAAGCTGGGAAACTATGCCCGGCATGAGGTCCAGAACATATCGGGCATCATCCATCTCATTGGTCGGGTTCAAAGTGAACTGCAGACTTCCGTGTGCCTCCTCATGTTTGAGGCCCATTGCCAGGAGCGTCTTTGAAGCTTCGAGGTTCTTCTGGGTGCATGCCGACCCGGAACTGACGGAGATACCGTTCATGTCCAGCAAAAGGAGCATGCTCTCTCCTTCGATGTGGTCAAAGCGTAAATTCGCATTGTTGGGAAGACGGTGTTCCGGGTGGCCGTTAAGATGGCTCCCTTCTATCTGGCTCATTCCCTTTATCAGCTTATCTCGTATCCTCTTGATGCGGGGAACGTACACCTTCATGTTCTCTTTGACATACTCGGCAGCCGCCCCCATTCCGACCAACCCGGGGACATTCTCGCTACCGCTTCTCAGGCCTCTCTCATGACCTCCACCCTTTATCAAGGATGAGATCCTGGTGCCCCCTCTCACATATAGGGCGCCCACTCCTTTTGGTCCCATCATGTCCACGGAGGATAATGTGACCAGGTCCACGGGCACCTTGGTGACATCGAACCTGACCTGGAAGGCAGAGGTCGTAAGGTCCAGATGAACCAGTGCTCCAGCTTCCTTTGAGAGTTCTGCTATCCGAATGACGGGCTGAATTGTACCAACCTCGAAACTGGCCAGTGGAAGTGTGACCATGTATGTGGAATCGTCGATCATCCGGGACGCCTCATCTATCTTGATGACCCCGTACTCATCTATGGGCAGCAGTTCTCTGTCGAGTCCGGTACCCTCGACGGCCGCCGAGGTTGCCCTGACCGAATCATGGTCTACCTGGGAGATTATCAATCGGTTCTTTTCCTTTCCCTTGAAAGGAAGCGGCCCTCTCAATGCGAGATTGATGGACTCCGTGGCCCCTGACGTGAAGTATATCTCTTCGGGAGACGCCTTTATCAATGAGGCCACACTGGAGCGTGCGTCTTCCATGGAAGTGCGGGGGACCCTTCCAAGATCATGTATGGAGGAGGGGTTCCCGAAGTGCTCTGTGAAATAGGGGAGCATCCTCTGGACAACCTCCCCTCTTGTGGGCATTGCAGAATTGCTGTCGAAATACACCCTTTTCAACGGATCACCATTACAGTTCGTTCCATCTAGGACCTGGCACTATAAAAGAATGACACTTGACATGGAAAACTCCCTCATTCGATCTTGTCCTTGAAATAATGTTCTATTATCTTCTTTTGACCTCTCCTCAGGGTTTCAGAGACCGAGGCTGTTGATATGTCGAAGATCCTTGCAAGCTCCCTTATGCCTATCCTCTTCGGGAAATCATAATATCCCCTCTCCAGAGCGGTCTTGATTATCTTCTCCTGTCTGGGGGTCAATGATTCCTTGTCGTCTATTGGTTGTATGAGTATCAATCTGGATTCGATACCCTTTTTCTCAAGTGATGCCACCAATTTCTGTATCTGGACCTTTTCGTTCATGACCAGCTTCCATTCCACCCAGCTCTGATCATCGGTGGATGCAGATATGAGAAAACATCCCGATTCCAGTATGGACCGGCACCCGCCACACCCCTTGGTACCAACGATAACTATTACCTTGTCCTGGTCCACCTGGCTTGATTTCACGAAATCAATATGATCGAGCTCTTCTATCAGTTTTTCAAGTAGTTTAGGGTCCGTTCCGTTAAGCTTTATCTCTGCTAGGTCCTGGACACCTTCATCCCCGAAAGCAATGGTATCCACTATGCTTATCGAAATGGGAAGCTGTCTGGATATCTTTCCAACCCAGCTTTCCTTGAGGTTGACCGCTAGGACCGCTTCATACAAGGAATCCACCACCCGAATATCCGATGTTCGTAATTAAAGATTGTCGTGAGAAGGTCTGTTCATCTAGTGGAAAATGTTATTACACTGTAAATGTACATTAACATGAGGGCTCGAGTTCGATGAAAGGAAAGAAGGACGGAGAAAAGGACGAGTTCGAAGAGGACCGGTTCGATGAGCTCAATGAGAATAATGAGCTCGAGGAGGAGGACGAAGACGATTCCTGGTGGCCGCTCCCATCCAAGGAAGAGGAGAAGGACTGGATAAAGGAAGAGCTTTCCAAGGTCCAGTGGGACAGCGGATCGAACCCCTGGAAGAAAGAAGCCATGAGGATGAGGGACGAAAAGAGATATCTTGAGAACGAGGTGATGCGTCTCCAGAACAAGGTCATGCTCCTCAATGGTGAGCTGAACAGGATGAAATCCCCTCCGCTGATCATCGGTACCGTGATCGATCGTTACACGGATGAACAGATACTGGTCTCGACATCTGGTGGTCCTTCTTTCGTGGTCAAAGTACTGTCCTCCGTTGACATCCATGATCTGGAAGTGGGAACCAAGGTTTCCCTGAACAAGGACAACATGTCCGTGGTATCGATACTTCCATCATCAAAGGACCCGCTTGTGGGAGCAGCGGAGATAGATGAAAGGCCGGATGTAAGTTACAAGGACATTGGTGGTCTGGAGCAGCAGATAGGGGAGCTAAAAGAGGTCGTGGAGCTTCCTCTTATACGCCCCGATCTCTTCAAGACCGTGGGCATAGATCCTCCTAAGGGAGTTCTTCTCATAGGACCTCCGGGATGCGGGAAGACACTTCTGGCTAAGGCCATCGCCAGAGAGACAAAGGCAACTTTCCTAAGGATGGTGGGATCCGAACTGGTTCAGAAATACATAGGGGAAGGGAGCCGGATGGTGAGGGAGCTCTTCCAGCTCGCCAAGGAAAAATCACCTTCGATATTATTTTTGGACGAACTGGATTCCATCGCGGGCAGAAGGACCGATTCATCCACATCCGCCGATAGAGAGGTCCAGAGGACCCTGATCCAGCTCCTTTCAGAGCTGGACGGCTTTGACAACCTTGGCGATGTCAGGATCATCGCGGCCACCAACAGGCCCGACATACTTGATCGAGCGATACTGAGACCCGGAAGATTGGACAGGATAATCGAGATACCGCTTCCTGATTTCGAGGGAAGGAAAGAGATATTCCGTGTCCACATGAGAAAGATGAAGGTGGACAGAAAAGTGGACCTGGATGAGCTTTCATCCATGTCAGCAGACTTCAACGGTTCTCAGATCAAGGCCGTATGCACCGAGGCCGGAATGTTCGCTATCAGGAGCGAGAGGAAGAAGATCACCTCCCAGGACTTCAAGGATGCTCTCCGAAAGCTCAAGGAGACCAGCGGGGAGGAGATACTCAGATTGTCCCAAACCTCCAAGGGAACGGACAGGTATTCCATGTTCGCCTGACTCAGTGTATCTTTGATCCCGGCGGCAGGTCCTTCATTATTGTAAGCAGGGATACCTCGTCATCATCCTCGGCGGCCAGGAGCATGCCGTTGGACATTATACCCCTCATCTTGGCGGGTTTGAGGTTCGCCACCACAATGATCTTCTTTCCCAGCATCTCTTCTTTTTCCACATATCCCTTCAGACCGGCCACCAGGGTCCTGGGTTCTTCTTCACCCAGGTCCACCTTCAGAACATAAAGCCTGTCCGCATTGGGGTGGTCGGATATCTCAACTACCTTTGCAACTCTCAGGTCCAGCTTCTTGAACTGGTCGAAATCCACTATATCCATCTTTGGTTCCTCCTTCTTCTTCTCATCCATTTCCGGGGCTGGCACGGACGAGCCCTCTTCCGTTCTTAGTTCGAGCTTGGTGAACAAAGGACTGGGTCCATGGATGATCATACCGGGTGTGTAATCCTCAAGGGCCCTTCTCCAGTCCATTTCCTCATGTTCGCGGGTACCCAGCATGGTGAACCATCTCTCTGCCGCGTGGGGAATGTAAGGGTACATCCCGTACATGATGATCCTTCCGATCTGAAGGGCTACGTTAAGAACGGTACCGCATCTTTGTCTGTTCTCCTTGATCAGCTTCCAGGGAGCCTGGTCATTTATGTACCTGTTGCCTTCGTTGACAAGTGACATCATGGTGTATATGCCCTCTTTCAGTCGGACCTTATCCATTGAGGCCAGTGCGGTTTCGTATTTTTCCCTTGCAGTCTCCAGGATCCTCCGGTCCTCTTCGTCCAGCTCACCTCTCGGGGGGAGAGTACCGAAGTTATTGGCAAGGAAGGTCACCACCCTATGAAGATAGTTTCCCAGCGCCCCCAACAGTTCCGTGTTGTTCTTCTGCACGAACTCTTCGAGATCGAAGTTCGAATCCCCCTTCTCGGGCATGTTCAATGATAGGTAGAACCTCAAAGGGTCCACCGGATAATCCTTTAGAAAACCGTTAACGGTGACGCCGTGCCCCCTCGATTTGGAGAACTGCGACCCATCCCATTGAAGATATTCATTTGATGGTACGTCATATGGAAGGTTCAGGCCTCCGTAAGCCGTCAGTATTGAAGGCCATATTATGGTGTGGAAGGGGATGTTGTCCTTTGCCAGAAAATAATAGTGCCTGCACTCCGGATCCTTCCAATAGGACTCCCAGAGTTCCGGTTGCCCAACGTTCAGGGAATGCAGCTTCGAGGAGGAAAGGTAACCGCAAACGGCCTCGAACCAGACATATATCCTCTTGTCCTCGTAACCTTCCACAGGGATCGGGACACCCCATTTCAGGTCGCGCGTTATGGCCCTGTCCTTCAGACCGTTCTTTATGAAATTCTCGGTATTGTTCCTGGTGTTCGCCCTCCATCTATGCTTGTTGACCTCGATGAATTCCCTGATCTCGGGTTCCAATTTGGAAAGGAGCAGGTAGAAATGTTCTGTCTCTCTGAACTCCGGGGTATCGGAGCATGTCCTGCATCTCGGGGACACGAGCTCGTTTGCATCGAGGACCCTTCCGCAGCCATCGCATTGGTCTCCCCTTGCATCCTCCGAACCACAGAAGGGGCAGATGCCTTCGATATATCTGTCGGGCATGAACTTACCGCAGGTTTGGCAGTATGGAGCTTCTTCGGTCTTTTTGTCTATGTATCCGTTCTCCTTCAACCTGAGAAAGATATCGCTGACCACCTTGAAGTGGTGCTCTGAATGGGTCTTGGTATAAATGTCGTAGGAGATCTTCAGATCCTCTATGGTCTTCAGTATCGAGGTGTGGTTCCTTTCAGCAACCTCCTCTGGAGTGGTACCTTTATTATCGGCCGTCACCGTGATCGGTGTTCCATGCATATCGGAACCGGATACGAAAAGTGTTTCGTAACCCATCATCCTTGAATACCTTGCGAATATATCAGCAGGCAGCAGGCAACCTGCGATGTGCCCCAAATGGAGCGGACCGTTGGCATATGGCCATGCACCTCCGATGAAGATCTTCTTCCTATCTGCCATGCCAGTAGTGTAGAAGTTCACCATATATGAAATATGGGTATAACGTTTCAGATGGCCTTCAGATATCCCAGTACCGGTTCATAGACAAGTCCCTTGTCCAGCAGTGATGTCACCACCTCCTCCACGGCATCCCTTGACAGTTTTTTCCTCTCTACGTAATCCACCAGATCGTTCCACCTGGTACCACTGCCTCCATCAAGCTCATTTATGATATCCACGACCATATCCTCGTATTCCTCCAGTGGGTCCTTTTCATCCTCCGCTTCAGGAGGGGACCTTCTTACCAGTTCCGCGGTGTCCAATTCCTTGGCGAACATGGTCTTGTTGAGGAAACGGAGAGTGTCCCGGATCATCTCTTTGGAGGATTCGACCACCTCCTCTCCTCCTCTTGGATCGTCGGGCTTTACGACTTCCATCCAACTGCCTGGTAATGGACCCCTGCCTTCCAGTTTCCAAAGTCTCGCCATGGCGTCCCTTGCCGCCATCAGGTTGTACATGGCCCTTTCCTCCTTATCGATCTCCCTGATTATCTCGGGGTTTATGGTGATCACCTTGTTCCCCCTCTTCGAGACGAATGTGCTCAGCCTTCCCACCACCACCACCGGATATGTGGTCCTGACGTCCTCCATCATCCTCTGGACCTCGGGATCGAACCTTCCAACGGTAAATGTGATGCCTCCGGTAGGGTCTGCCACCCTTACCCTGAGTATGGGAGAGTCCTCTGACCCGATATCGACCTTTTCCATGAGTATGCCCGAGATCATCACCCGGTATACATTGGCTCCCGTGATGGTCACGAAGGTGCTCCGGGGCCTGCCCTCCTCGCTTGGTACCTCGTCCTCCACCGAATCTATGATCTCCTTGATCATCAAAGGATAGGCCGGTTCCCTCCTTTTCATGCCATCACCTCCATCAGGGATATTATCTCCCTTTCAAGCTGTCCGGTGTCCCATCCATTTTCGATCTCCGATAGGTTCAGGATAAGACCGTAATCATCCAGTATAGGGTCTGCGACCACTGTCACCGGCCTTCCGAGAAGCTTTTCGGTAAGGTCCTGAAGGACCCAATCGGTGTCCATCCTATCCTTGACAGCGTCCTTTATCTTTTCCATATTGGTTGAAAGTATCTCTTCCACAATGGACCTGTCACCCTTCAGGAGAGCTGTTCCGGAACCATCGTCCAGGATGCACTTGAGCCCCAGGTCCATCTCGCCTTCGTTCCTTCCGTGCACTGTGCATTGTCCCTTTGTCAGCCTGCGTCCGCAGACATCGCACTTCTTGTAAATGCCGGACCCCGGTCTGACAGATAGTATGACCCCCCTGAGTACCACCGGACCCGAGAAGCGTCCCTGAAGAAGTCCCACCACCCTGGAATCCTCAGGCATCATCAGCTCATCGGCCGGGGGAAGACGGTCCTCGGGAAGGGGTTTGAAAAGGGATCCAGGAGATAGATTGAGATCCATCATACCCCTGAACTCCTTGATATAACCCCCGATTATCCTGTAGCATCCGTTCTCGTTAAGGTCAACAGGCCCCCAGCAGGTAAAGTTCAATCTCCCGGTCCGGTCAGCAAGTGTACCTTTGGTGATATCGACCAATCTCCCCTTGGACCTGACCTTGAGCTCCCTCACCTCCACCACACGGACCTCGATGTCGACCTGCTTGTCCCCTGCCGAAAGCTCTGATATGGCGGATGGAACGCCGTCCTCCACCTTTGGGAGCAGACCCTCCGTATCCTCGATCACGGAAACAAAGGAATAATCGTTGATCACCAGCTCCAACTCATCGTTCCATGTACGTGTGGATACGTTCTGAAGGAATATCGCGGTATCCGGTTTGAATGGAAAGTCCACCCAGCAGATATATCTTATCTCCCCGCTTGAATCACCCAGAAGACCCCTGAAGAACGGGTCGCCGTCCTCTTTTTCAAGCCTTCTCAGAGAAATTATCCTGGCCTTCAGAGAGATGTTCTTCATGTCAGGCACGAGCTCCTCTATGGACCCCACCAACTTGGACCTGTGCGGGACACGGATCCCCTTCTCCTCGTATGCCATCCTGGTTGCCTCTTCAACCGGAATTCCGAGTTCATCAGCCATCTTGTGGACCTCTTCCTTCAGATGGAAGAGCTCCTCACTACCAAGTTCCCCAAGCGCCCGGTCTGGTTCTTCATTGGGCGCATTCTGTTCGTCATGAGACATAGCAATACCTCGGAGTCCTCAAAGGTCTCGGATTATTAATATTCACCAAGGAGGAGTGTTGTGAAAGTGAACGAACCGTAAATTGCATAAACACGTAAGCAATTTCATTTAACTGGAGTAGATACTTCTTTAAGGTCGGATCTGGTCCAAATTAGGGGTATGTTCGGGAGCGTCCTTAAAAAGGGGAAAGCATCATGGCCAGAAAACCAAAGAAAAAAAACGCCCTTGGAAAGGGCCTGAATGCCTTGATCAATGGTCAGAACAATGGTCGGGGCCCATCTCCGGATTCGGACCGGGTCAAGAACATGGACTTTTACCGCTCACTGCTCAGACAGTATGTACAGACCGGTGAGAGGGATATGTTGATAGAACAGCTCCTGAATGACATCAGGGCTCATCTGGGAATTTCAGATGAGGAGCACCTTCATCTGTTGAAGACCCTTAGAAAGAGAGAGGAGCACAGGTCCAGCACGGATGAGGAGAAGAAAATGGTGAAAACGGAGATCAAAGAGGAGCTAACGCAGCTCTTCTCGGAAATAAAGGGAGAGAAGAAGGTGGAAAAAAGTGAAAAGAAAAGGACAAACAAGGAAACCATACCTCTCCCTGATAGAACCCCGGATCTGCTGGACGATACCAATGGAGAGAAGAGAACCATCGAGGTCCCACCGGCGGATGACCACAATACCGATGTCCATCGTAATAGAAAAGACCTCAAAAAAAACAGATCATTGAAAAAACCCGGATTGATATCCCACAAGAACAGGAAACTGAAACTGGAATGGGACGAGGAAGAGCCGGAACCCATGGAAGTGGAACCTCCCGCCAAGAGAACGGGGGATTATGACGATCCCATACAGCTGAAATCCGCAAGGAAGGGACTCCGGGAGGAAAAAAAGCCTATCGAGGCAGAACCTTCTTCTATGGGTAAGGAAGAAGATGTCCCAATGGGTGTTATGCTGGACTACAAGGAGGATGAAAATATTCATACACCTTCAACACCGGCTCCAGAAGAAGAGATCGGACAGGACAAGGAGTTCCCGAAAGGCCCCAAGCGGAAAGAACCAAAAGAGGAAGCACCCATAAAGTTGAAGGATTCCATCGTCTCGGTGAGGATATTGGTGGAAGATGGTCAGCTCGAGGATGCCTTCGAGATGGTGAAGAGACTCCTTGACAAGGACCCCGATGATCCGGATGTACTGAACGAATGTGGAGTGATACTCTACAACCTTGGCGACCTGGATGGTTCATTGGAATGCTACAGAAAGGCCATGACCATTCGAACGCCCACACCTGAGATGCAGATCAACTATTCTTTGTTGCTCTCCGAAAAAGGTGAACTGGATGAAGCCCTGGACTTGATATCGGAGGTTTTGGAGAGCGACCCCTATTCCGAGGATGCCTGGAACAACAAGGCCGTGATCCTCTTCAAAGCAGGAAGATCCAGAGAAGCCTTGGAAGCTCTTGACAATTCTCTCAGGATAAATGACAGTTCAGTGGAGACATGGTTGAACACCGCCATCATACTTGAAAGGATGGAAGAGCTAGGTCCGGCCATGGAATGTTACAAGAACATTCTGGAACTGGACCCCGAGAACGTTACCGCCATGAAGGGCGTCGAATACTGCAGGGCAGAGCTGGGACAGTAGAACCTCAGACTATGCGCCACTTCTGATAGGCGGGTGCGTCGGGACCGAAGCAATAATGGATGGTCTGGAAATCCTTCTTGAACTCCTTGACATCCTCCTTAACCTTAATTGGGTCCTCCTTATCGATCAACACCCTCTTGAAGAGGTCGGCTACTTCCGACATATTGGATTCCTTCATGCCGATCCTGGTCAGTTCCTGGGAGCCAAGCCGGAGGCCGGAGGGTCTCATTGCCGATCCCGGATCGTCCGGTATCAGGTTCTTGTTGGTTATCATGTTGGACGTCTCCAGGTCCAGAGCGCACGGTGCTCCTCCTCCCTGATCCGAGACATCAAGCACTATTGCATGTGAGCTGGTGAAACCGTGCTTCTCTCCTAGGACTCTGAACCCCCTTTCATGCAGCGCCTGTGCAAGGGCCTTGGCGTTCCTTATGATCTGGTCAGCATATTCCCGACCGAATTCCAGGTGCTCTGCGAAGGCTATCCCCTTGGCAGCCATGTTCATCAGGTGATGGGAGGAATGGGTACCGGGGAATATCCTTCTCCTCACCGCCTTCCACTGGTCTTCATCCCTTGGATCACCAACCACGACACCCCCCTGTGGGCCCGGAAGTGTCTTGTGTGTCGAGCCGGTCATGATGTGTGCCCCCTCTCTGAGCGGGTCCTGGAACCTCCCACCGGCTATCAGTCCCAGGACATGAGCACCATCATACCATACATGGCATCCTATCTCCTGGAGTGTGTCCTGAAGTTCCTTCAGAGGGGCCGGAAAGAGAAATACTGACCTTCCGAAAAGGCACAATTTGGGACGGTGCTCCAGAAGCAGCTTCTTGGTCTCATCCACATTGATGTTCATCATCTCTTTGTCCCATACATATGTCATCTCGTTGCCGCCTCTCAGACCGCCAGCACCGAACTTGGCGGAAGAGATATGTGCGCCGTCGTTCAGATGTGGGGCAAAATAGAGATCGCCCGGTTTAATGAAGGCAAAGAACGCTGAAATGTTCGCTGTGGTTCCGGAAATGGGTCTGACATCCGCCTGGGGGGCCTTGAACAGCTTCTTTGCTATTTCCGTGACCCTCAGCTCGACCTTATCGACATATATATTGCCATTGTAGTATCTCTTACCCGGCAGCCCTTCTGCATACCTATCCGTGAAATCGCTCACCTGAAGCTGCCTGGCCAGTGGGGAGACCAGGTTCTCCGAGGCAATCATACAGAGGGAGTCGTGGAACCAGTCCGTATGGGTATCGACCTGTTCGTAGATATATCTCACATCTTCGTTATCTGGAAGTTTCAGGGTCATGTAAACACCTTTAATGGGTGAATGGTGGAACCCCCAAATTAACATTTCCCGTGGTATAGGGACTGCACCATCGGATCGTTATGGCAATCCTGAGAGCCCCACAGAGGAAAAATCATTAACCCCATTCGATCATTCACGGGACGAGGCTGCGAACTTGAAGGGTGCTCCTGAGAAGAACGGATCGATCCATGCTCCTCAATTGAATGAGGAACAGGGAACCGAGGCTCTGATAGATGGTCTGATAAAGTCCATACTGCGGGGAGAGATATCGGACAGGGAAACACTCCAGCGGGAAAAGATCAAAGCTGCAAAGAGAGACAGTATCCGCTTACCGACGAATTCCATGATACTCGACACGGTCCGGAGGAAATATCCAAAAAAGGAAGAGGAAATGCTCCACCTCCTCATAAAAAAACCATCAAGGACATTGTCGGGAGTGGCCGTGGTGGCGGTGATGACATCCCCCGACCCATGCCCCCATGGAAAATGTATATTCTGTCCAGGGGGATGGGACAAGGAGGTTCCGACACCGCAATCGTATACGGGAAGGGAACCGGCGGCCATGAGAGCTGCCGATAATCTGTACCAACCCTTCGAACAGGTGAGAAGGAGGATAGAGCAGCTGGAGGCGGTCGGGCACTCAACTGACAAGATAGACCTGATACTCATGGGTGGTACGATAACGGCCCGCCCACTCATCTATCAGATCGATTTCGTCAAGAGATGTCTTGATGGCATGAACGACAGGATCAGCGGGACCCTGGAGGAGGCACAAAGGCTGAACGAGAGGTCGGAACACAGATGCATCGGGATAACCTTCGAGACCCGTCCGGACTGGTTCGGAAGAAAGGAGAGCGATCTGATGCTTTCCATAGGGGGTACCAGGCTCGAGCTAGGGGCCCAAACCCTCTTTGACCTCCCACTCATCAGGTCCAAGCGGGGACACCAGGTCCGTGACACCATCGAGGCGACCACCATAGCCAAGGATTCCGGCCTGAAGCTGGGTTATCATCTCATGCCCGGGATACCGGGATCTTGCAGAGAGATGGACTTCGAGACCGCTTATATGACCTTCAATGACAGCAGGTTCAAGCCGGACATGCTGAAGATATATCCCACATTGGTGATCAAAGGAACAAAACTCTACGACATGTGGCGCAGGGGCGAGTACGAACCCATATCCACCGAGGATGCTGCGGAGCTGGTAGCGGAGGTCAAGAGGATAACCCCTCCCTGGATAAGGATCCAGAGGGTCCAGAGGGATATCCCCAGCCCCCTCGTCGAGGGGGGAGTGGATAAAAGCAATCTGAGACAGCTTGCAGGAGATGTTATGCGGGACAGGGGTTGGAAGTGCAGATGCATCAGGTGCCGTGAGATAGGTCACAAGCTCCGCGATGGGGGAGGGGTTCCGCTTCCGGAGGACGTGACCCTGACCAGAAGGGAATACGATGCCTCCGGTGGAAAAGAGGTATTCCTCTCTTTCGAGGCAGAGGCCATGGATGCCTTGGTGGGTTATCTGAGGCTGAGAAGACCATCACCGGATGCTCACAGGGATGAGATCAAAGCAGCGGCGGTGATCAGGGAGGTCAAGGTCTTCGGTCAGATGGTCCCCATCGGAAGAAGGGCGGGGGATGACTGGCAGCACAGAGGCTATGGAAAGGACCTTATCGGATATGCCAGCTCCATAGCAGGAGAAGAATGGGGAATGGAACACCTCCTGGTCACTTCCGGCATAGGCGTGAGGGATTACTACAGGAAACTGGGTTTCGAAAGGGTCGGCCCTTACATGGGAAAGGACCTTTGAAAGGCTCAAGCTCATTCCGGATTGGCTATCTTCAGACCCAGGTGGTCGCTCGTTGCTTCCACTTCCCGGAGGAGATCCTTGTTCCTCTTCGACCTGTGAAGGAAAATATATTCCGATCCCGGCGTTGAATCCTTTGCCATCCGGATACATTCCGGGATATTCTCTGCTGATGAGAGGATATAGTCCGGGACCATGTGACCGAAATCGAACTTTTGACGCATTGCCCTGTCCGTGAACCTCGGTGCATAATGTCCTCCTCCCACGCCTATGGAGACCGGCAGTGGTTCAGAAACTTCATCCCTTGTCAGCAGGGATATTGCGATGGCCTTCCCCAGTTCCGGCAGATGCCATCTCTCCTCACTGGATCCGATCTCGATGAAGAAGGACGGAGAGGAGATCCTGGGACCGTGATGAGTTACCTCGAAGGTGGTCCTGTCCTTCAGGTCAAGCTCCTTCTTGCTCCGATAGAGTGACCTGAGGGCGGATGTCATCTCACGGGGTGCCGACGGTGGCAGATGTCCGGGTTCTCCGCCGTAATCTGCGGAAAGATAGTTCCCAGGAGGATGCACCGTAAGTGAGCGGATATCCTTCTTAGACCTGTGTTTGCTGAGGAATATCAAAAGGTCAAGCGGCCGTTTTGGATCCGACGAGGGGTCCATTCCCAATTCTGAACTGATATGATCGGATATCTCCCTGTCCACATCCTCGAAGTAAAGATGGAGACCTGGTTTTTCATAAAGAAGCAGGTCCCCGCTCATCCTGACGGGGTTCCCCTGAAAGGTCCCTACCTCATCCCATGAGGTAAGCTCAAGCAATCTGTCCCTTATATTCCTGGATGCCGTATCTTCCAGACTGGTCAGAAGTACCCTCATCATCTCATCTCACTGTCATTGCACCCTGGAGTCCTTTCCGATGGTCCCTGATGCCTTGGAACCGGGTCCTATCCTTGTCCCCGAATAGATCATGGTCCCCGGATCGAGGGTGGCATTTATGCCCGTCTTGACATCGTCTCCGATGATCACACCCAACTTTCTTCTTCCCGAGTCCACCTTCTCACCTTTAATGGTCACCGGGACGTTGGCATCATCCAGTCTCAGATTTGCCACCTTGGTCCCCGATCCCAGATTGCAGTCGGAACCGATTATCGAATCCCCAACGTAGTTGTGATGGGGTATGTTCGATCGGTCCATTATTATGGAATTCTTTACCTCGGATGCGGCGCCTACCCTGGCATCCTTTCCGATGTAAGTGGACCCCCTTATGTAGCTGTTCGGACCGATCACAGCACCTTCATCGATGTAGACCTTTCCCTCCATGTAGGTGCCGGACTTCACCAGTGCGCCCTTGGCTATGAACACATCATCCTTTATCGTCACACCCGCCTCCACCTTTCCTTCAAGGCCGCTTTCCAACTTCTCCATGTATACTTCGTGTGCATTGAGCAGGTCCCAGGGAGAGCCGATATCGACCCATTCCTCCCGGGGAATGTACGCTCTGACATTATGGGCCTCCATCAGGATTTCTATGGACTGTGTTATCTCATATTCGCCCCGGGGGGAGATGGGAGTCTCCGCGACGGCCTTGAATATATCCTCGGTGAACAGGTAGATCCCTCCGTTTATCAGACCGGGCATATCCTCTCCTGATTTTTCCTTTATACCAATGACCCGATCGCCCTCCACATGAACCAGACCAAATCTGGAGGTGTCCTTCACCTCCACAAGGGTCATTATAGTGTCCTTTTTGGCCTCGAAGAGCCGGAGCATCTCCTCTATTAGCTGACCGGATACTATCACATCACCGTTCAAACAGAGGAAAGGGCCGTCCATGGCCTCCGAGGCCATCGAAATTGCATGGGCTGTACCAAGTCTTCTTGGTTGAACGATGTAGTCCATCCGAACACCGAAGGAGCTGCCGTTCCCGAAATAATCCTTTATAGATATCCCGTGATAACCTGTCAGGACCTGGACCTCCGTGACCCCGGCATCCCGAAGGGCATTTATGGTATGCTCCAGAAAAGGTTTTCCAGCAACGGGAAGCATGGGTTTGGGTCGATTTTCGGTCAATGGACCCATGCGAGTCCCTTGGCCCGCTGCCAGCACCAGTGCCTTCATCATGACACGCTCGTTCATCCGGAACATGCTCTTTGTACTTCTTTTTTTTCTGAGAATGATCTGACCAACACCGTTCATACGGGATCATATCTGATGGTCATCTCCACGAAACCAATAACAATATTACAGAAAGAACATTGAGCAGGGTAGAAAAGTAGCCAGCAATATTATTTGACAGGTGTAGAAGAACCTGAAGAACGATGGCTGGGAAAATGAAAGTTCACCTGCGCGGTAAAAGAAGATAGAAACCATGCCTCAGAACGTGTCCTGATGGTATAAATTCCCAAGAATAGGTTTTTTTTCCGTTAAAATGACAGTCCAGAAGGAATATATTTAAATAGCCAGCAGTCGTTATGGGGTGTGGGTAGGGGATTAAGCTACCTTTATAGGAGGATGCTCAATATGGCAATGACCAGGATAGATATTGGAACTGCAAAGAACATCGCGAATGAAAAGAACCTGAAACCAGGCAGGGTCGTGGGTACAGATGGTGTCCAGTTCACCAAGGGCAACAACAAGAGGCTCGAGGTCATAGGCTGGAACGATTTCGAGAACGCCCTCAACACGAAGGACCTTGCCATCTATGAGTCCAAGGGCTGGATGAAGATAATGAAAAAAGAGAAACGTATCCCTGAAACGTTAATTGAACCCTAATAAAGTTTGGAAACAACTTTACACGTTACATGGTCATGTGACGTATATTGTCCTTGGATCGAACATCGACATACTATCGAAATTCAACCAATGATAATGCTTGCAGAACCCTAAGGGAAATTTAAGATTCTCTTGGGCACAGCAGAACCTACGGTTCCGCTTAGGTCTCGGGATCGGTTTACATGGCCTATGACTTTGCTCAGGATTGGTCCTGGAGGGGTTGAAAGAGGTATGGGGCTCTTTCTTTCTGTATACTTGTTCCATCATAATGTGACGTCAGTTGATACCAAATGAAGTTTGATATGAACAGGTGGATCGGAACCTGGGACCTCGGGAGATAGTGGAGTCAGAAGGTGTTTTCGTCTGCGAGTGCGGGGCCACTCATGTACAGGCCCGAGCAGGGCACAAGTCTTTTTTCCAGCTTTCAGGTCCCGAGTTGGGGCCACGACCTGCGACATTTCAGGTCACTTTGCGGGTCGGGGCCTTCTCCTTGGGAGCTTTTTTTACCTTTGTCCGATCATCGATCCCAGATTGAACCTGGGCCTGACAAATGGGTTCCTCAGATAAAAGGTGAAACGGTCAATAGGTTTATTAGTGATGAAGGTGGATTTTATCCTCATGAAGTTCAATCTGGGAAAGCGAGAGATAGTGATCTTCCTGGCGATCATACTCGTGGTGTCCGTCGGGTCCTACTTACTCTTCATCAGGGACAGCGGAGGAGGCAGTGTTGACGATACGGATGACCGGGATGACAAGAACAGAAAGCCCGTTGCGAACGCAGGTCTGGACCAGATGGTATACCCGGGGGAGCCGGCGATATTGAACGCCAGTAGCTCCAGCGATCCGGATGGCGATGATCTCTATTTCAAATGGGATGTCGATGCAGGTGTTGACGAGAATAACGATGGCATCAAGGACAACGATTGGGAAATTAACGGCATGGTCGTCGAATGGACATATCCAGAACCCACGGAGGATATATCCTACATCGTGACCGTCAACGTATCGGACGGAGAGGCCTGGTCCACCGACACCAGCGTCGTTACTGTATACGTTAGTAAGAATAAAACGATACCCGAGGTCACGCTGAGTTGCAACTACCAGCAGCAGCTCCCCTATTTGAGCTCCCACTTCATCGTTAGAGTGGAGGAGGTGACCTCAGAGGAGTCCATGATGAACTATAGTTATGAACTCGAGAACCCCGAGGGGAGTGTCATCAGGAACGGGACCCTGTCCTCGCTGATACCTACCGGTCCCAACTCGACGGAGATCGCGTTCATCGATACCCCGTCCCTCGGTCTTCTTGACAGCATGGACAGTGTTTCCCTTAAGGAGAATGACGAGATAGTCGAGGGGTGCACGTTCAAACTCTATTATCTCATGGAACCCGAACCGGTCGGAGAAATAGAGCTCACCAAATAACAGGAGAACAAGAGAACAAGGGCCTATTATATGCTTGCAATTATTGGATAATTAGAACTAAAATGGTCCCGGCTCATAATATGTTCTCAATACTGATGGTAAAATGTTCTCGTCCCGGCTCCCGGACCTTCGCACAAAACTGACCATCTCAAAATTGGTATCGGTTTTGTGCTGGCCAATAATTATTCTACAATTATAACGGGAGCCTTTATATGTTTGCAATTATTGGATAATTAGAACTAAAATGGTCCCGGCTCCCGGATTTGAACCGGGGGTCTAAGGATGTCTGCGGGGGGGCGGGGAGGAGCTCCCCGGGATCCAACTACAGTCCCCCGCTCTAGCCAGACTGAGCCAAGCCGGGTATGTTTGGTATCAGCCCTATTCAATCCTGATATATAAATGTTCGAGGAGTGATAACATATGAGAATTTGACCAATAGGGTTTTCTATATTGGTACATTTAACAAGTTGGCTATGAAAATGAACATTGGCTCCCGAAAGAAAGAGAGAACCATGGACCTCATCGATAGGAAAGAGGAGCTGGCTCGGATCCAGGACATGATGAAAGGTGCGGAAAGTGGCAAAGGAGGTATGGTCCTCATCAAAGGCGAAGCCGGCATAGGCAAGACCCGGCTCATAGATGAGGTGGCTAGGAGGGCGAAAGAGAGGGGATATTCGATCTATCGGGGGGCCTGTCTCCATTACAGAAGGTTCCCGTTATTCCCCTTCACAGAGATGATCAGGGATATCTACGATATAAGGAACGTTCCGATATCCGATGACATCAGAGCTTCCCTGGAGAAGAGGATCAAAAAGGTCCTTGGAACCGAAACATTACAGATCCGGGAGCTTTTAAAGCTGATCGAACCTGTGAACGATCCACTTGGAGCATACCGGTTCGACCTCGCTGACAAGGTCTCCTTGATCAAACAAATCCCTCCCATGGGTATGGAGGCAATATCCATTGGGAAACAAGGGAGTCAGCAGAACTTCATTCCGGATGAGAAAGACATCAAGTCCGTTGAATTGGGGGAAGGAAAGGAAAGTCTCGACCCGAAGAATGTTCAACTGCTGATCGATACCCTCGAAGGTTTCTTCGAAAGTAACCCCTACGGCATGGCGATCCTCCATTCATTCGATGAACTGGCCAAGGTAAACACCCGTAAGGAAATGAAGAGGTTCATAAAGAACATGGATGAGATCTCCAGGAAGAACAGTGGCGCCATCTTGTTCGGTTCGGTGGATCCCGAGGATGGTTTATTGAAGGAATTATCGGCATATGAGCCTTTCAAGGACGATAAAAGAACATCGGATATTACAGGGTCGGATCCGGATGAGATCATGGGCTCACCAAACAGGATGATATCCTCCATATTCAACTCGCTGTCCGAGGATAACAAGAGCTTGATAATATTGGAGAACCTTCAATGGGGGGACAAATCCACTCTCAACCTCCTTCATTACCTGGCAAGGGATGCAGCGGACAGGAACATGTTCATAATCGGCTCCTACCGAAGCGAGGAGCTCAATCTGGAAGCGGATGGAGAAGAACAGGTACCGCTGAGGGATTCCCTTCAGCGGATGACGAGGGAGCACCTGTTCAGTACCTTGGAACTGGAAAGGTTCGATAGGAAAAAGACATCAGAAATGGTAGAGTGCCTGATCGGGGAGAAACCCCGAAGAAGTCTGGTAGATGATGTGATGAAGGAAACAGATGGAAATCCCCTTTTCGTGATCGGTTACTTCAGCTCAGGGCTCCATGGCTTTTTTCCGGGGATGGTCCTGGATAACATCTTACCCGACCAAAAGACAATGATCACCATCAGGCTAAGGTCCCTAGACGAGAATGTAAGGGAAGCGTTGGAGCTTGCTTCCGTGATGAAAGACGATATTACAATAGAAGGTCTATCAAGGATCCTGGGAATGGAACAGGGTAAGGTACTCGATATCATTGACGACCTGATGGTCCTCAAGTTCTTAAAGGAGAGCAATGAGGGTTTCATCTTCGAGCACGGAAAGGTAAGGAAGGTCATCTATGAAATGATGGATGAAGAGAGGAAGAAAGATCTGCACAGGAAGATCGCCCGGACATTGTATGGAAAGGGATTTGAAGATGACCCCGCAATGATGTCTCGGGCATCCGAACATTATCTGATTGGCGGAGAGGAAAAAAAGGCGCTCGATCTGATACTCGCTCTATCGGAAAAACACAGAGACGATATACCAGCTGAGGTTCTGCTGGTTCATCTGAATAAAGCACTGGAGTGCATGGGTGACCTGGAGGGAGGAATGGACCGTCTCGACGACAGGGTCAGTATACTTCAGGAAAAGGGAGACATAGAAGAAAGGTGCGGGATGTTAAAGGAGGCAATGGGATCCTATCTGGAAGCGGTCCAGATAGCCGAAACGACCGGGATTTCCCATGACCTTGCCAGATCCTACAGGAAGATCGGGGATATGAAGTTGAGAATGTTCCAATGGGATCAGACCATCGATTTCTATCTCAGATCGCTCAACATCTCCAAGAAGGAGAAAAAACACATCGAGATATCCAAGGCTTTCAAAGGACTCGGGAACATCTACTTCTACAAAGGCGATTACTCCCGCTCCATTGAATGCTATCTGAAATACATGGATTATCCAGAGAACCTCAAGGTTTCGGATCAGCTGGATTCCATGATCGGTATGGGAGACATATATTATCAGATGGGTGATTTCAATCAATCATTGACCTATTTCAAGCTTGCTATCAGAAAATGCGATGAAGGAAAACTGGTCCCCTCCATTATATTGGCACACATGAAAATGGCAAAGGTCCTGTTGAGACTGGGAGAGGTTGAAGATTCCATCAGATTTGCCGAGGATGCATATTCCAGGATCGGGAACATATCGAACCGCCATGATTTCCAGCAGATCCTCATTTATTATGTTGACCTGATGATAGAGGTCGGTGAAATGGAAAAAGCCCAGGAGGGCATCGACCAATTGGAGGACACGGTCTGGGGTATCTCCGATCTTCTCCTTGAGACGCAGTGGCACAGGATAGTTGGTATCTTCCTTTCAAAACAAAGAAATTTCAAGGGCTCCATATACCACATGACCAAGGCACTCGAGATCCTGGAGAAGATAGATATCCCGTTCCACACGGCATTGACATATTTCCATTTCGGACTGATCCGCTTCCAGCAGATGGACGTGGACGGTGCTCTGGAAATGCTGATCAAGGCAAATACAATATTCAAAAGGATAAAGGCATTGCATTACATCAGCAGAAGCTCATCCAAGCTCAGGGAGGTCGGCTTCATAAAGGAAGGTCTCAGAGGATAGTCTCGTTGGGAAAGATTATTTACCTACTGCTCGGTTACCTTGAAAACGGTATGTCCTCTATCGTAAAAAATGTGCTGATCTCCGTGTCGGATAAGACCGGCCTGGAGATATTTGCCAGGGGTTTGAGCGAACTGGGTATTGACATTATCTCATCGGGAGGAACCTATAGGTTCCTCAGGGATAATGATATTGAATGCAGGCTTGTCGAGAACATAACGGGTTTCCCGGAGATCCTGGGTGGAAGGGTCAAGACACTTCATCCGAAGATATGCGGTGGCATCCTCGGTCGGAGGGACATTGATGAGCATAGAAAGGAGATGGAGGAGCATAATATCATCCCGATCGATATGGTGGTGGTGGACCTCTATCCCTTCGAGAAGACCATAGAAAGGCAGGATGTGAAGGTTCAGGATGCCATAGAGAATATCGATATCGGGGGTCCGTCCCTTATACGATCTGCAGCCAAGAACTTCAGGGATGTGATCGTTGTCGTGGACCCGGCGGACCGGGATAGGGTGCTGGAAAAGCTCAGGTCGAAAGAAGAGATCGACCTGGATACAAGAAAGGACCTGGCGATAAAAGCATTCCAACTTTCTTCTTCCTATGATATCGCAATATACAACTGGATGCAGGAAGAATTCCATCCGGAAATGCCCTGGGGGGATTCCATAAGGGCCAGGTTCAACAAGGAAATGGACACCAGGTACGGCGAGAACCCGCACCAAAAGGGTGCCTATTTCTCTGAACCCGGGTTCAGCGGCATCTCCGTTGCCAACTCGGATGTCCTTTGGGGAAAGGAACTGTCCTACAACAACATCTACGATGTGGATGCAGTAACCGACATATTGATGGAGTTCCCTGGTGAGGTCTGTTGCGCGATCATCAAGCACAACAACCCATCCGGTGTTGCGATCGCACCCGAAGGGAGCAACAGACCATTGGCTGATGCCTTCGAACTTGCTTTCAGCTGCGATCCGCTCAGTGCCTTCGGTGGCATAATCGGCCTGAGCCGTGAGTGCGATGGGGACACGGCCGAAAGGATCAACCAGAGGTTCTTTGAGGTCGTCGTAGCACCTGACTTCACCGAAGAGGCACTGAAGGAGCTGGAAAGAAAGAAGAACCTCAGGATCATAAGGACCAACAGGCCCATTATCGACACCACAACCCCAGAGAAGAGATGGGTGAAGATAAAGGGCGGCCTCCTTTTACAAACCATGGAGTGGCCTGAAGTGGACCCTTCAAAATGGAAGGTGGTTTCGAGGTCGGATCCCAGCGAGGAGCAGCTTGGGGACCTGGCCTTTGCCTCCAAGGTGGTCAAGCATGTGAAATCAAATTGTGTGGTCATGGCCAAGGGGAGAAGGACCGTGGGCATCGGTGCCGGGCAGATGAGCAGGGTGGACTCCTGTTTCATGGCAGGAAAGAAAGCTGGTGAAAATGCCAGGGGGTCGGTGCTCTCATCGGACGCGTTCTTCCCATTCCGTGACGGCATAGATGCGGTTGCGGAAACTGGTGTCCTCTCCATAGCTCAGCCGGGGGGCTCCATAAGGGACCAGGAAGTGATCGATGCTGTCGATGAACACGGCATGTCCATGGTCTTTACCGGTATCAGATTGTTCAAGCACTGACAGCGTCAATGTTATTAGAGCAATGAAGTATCACCTCATAGACCACAACGGGTGAAACAGATGTCCGACGAGTCGATCGATATTGAACCCACCATGCAGGAGATGACCATACAAACCTCAGGTTTCAGCATCACCACAGGAAAAATGTCGGCCCTCGATGAGAAGAGGGAGAAAAATAAAAAAAGGATCGCTGTTCTGGCATCCGGAAGGGGGACCGATTTCCAGGCAATAGTTGACGCATCCGAATCCGGGGAGGTTCACCTGAACATCGCCCTGCTGATCTGCAACAACAGCGACGCGTACGTCATAGATCGGGCAAAGGAACATTCCATACCTTATGTGGTGATCGACCACAGGAACAGGAAGCGCCAGGAATTCGATAAGGAGATCGATGATCTACTGAGGAAGGAGAACATCGACCTCGTCGTGCTCGCGGGTTTCATGAGGATACTTTCCAGGTGGTTCGTGGTGCGTTGGAGGGACCGGATCATCAATATCCATCCCTCCTTGCTGCCGTCATTCCCGGGGGCGCACGCACACAGGGACGCATTGGAATATGGTGTCAAGGTAACCGGTCTTACTATCCATTTCGTGGATGAGGAGGTCGACCACGGTCCCATTATATTCCAATACCCCGTTATGATATTCGATGATGATGACGAGGAGAGCCTTTCGGGAAGAATACTGAAAGAGGAGCACAAATGGTACCCACGGATCATCCAATGGATCGTCGATGGAAGGGTCAAAAGGGACGGAAGAAAGGTAAGGGTCGATAAATGAACGAAAGCGGGGAAACAGGATGGACAGCGTATTCGATCTGAGGTCCGATTTCCAACCCGCAGGAGACCAGACCAAGGCAATAGAGGAGATAGTGGAGACCTTTGGACAAGGTGGTGATCATGTCACACTTCTCGGTGTCACCGGATCGGGGAAGACGTTCACCGTGGCCAATGTCATAGAAAGACTTGGTCTTCCCACGCTTGTCATGAGCCACAACAAGACCCTTGCAGCCCAGCTGGCCTCCGAATACGGTGATTTCTTCCCCAACAACGCTGTGGAATACTTCGTTTCCTATTACGATTATTATCAGCCGGAAGCCTATGTTCCTCAGAAGGACCTGTACATCGAGAAGGATGCCTCCATTAACGATGAGATAGACAGGTTGAGGCACAAAGCGACAATGTCCCTGATGACCAGAAAGGACGTGGTAATAGTATCATCGGTATCCTGCATTTTCGGTCTCGGCTCCCCTGAGGAATATTTGAAACACAGCATAGATCTCCAGAAAGGGCAGAGGATATTGAGAAAGGACCTCTATTCCTCCCTGGTGGAGATGCAGTACAGAAGAGCTGAATCACTGGAGAGGGGGACCTTCCGGGCAAGGGGCCAGATGATAGAGGTCTGCACCGCCGATCAGACAGTGGTCAGATTGGAGTTCTTCGGGGACAGGATAGATTCCATCAGCTATGTGCATCCTGTATCGGGAGAGGTGACAGAAGAGATCCAGAGGATCCTTATCTTTCCAGCCACCCATTACAACATATCATCGGAAAGGCTGGAAAGGATATTGGCCCGGATAGAGAAGGACATGGAAGAGAGGGTTGGATGGTTCAAGAGACATGACAAGTTCCTTGAAGCGGAACGGCTCCAACAGAGGACCTTGTACGACCTGGAGATGATCAGGGAGATGGGGAGCTGCTCCGGGATCGAGAACTACAGCCGTTACTTCGACGGCAGGAGACCGGGAGAGCCACCGTACACCCTCCTGGACTTCTTCCCCGATGAGTTCCTGCTGGTAATAGATGAATCGCATGTCACGGTTCCCCAGATAGGTGGAATGTACCAGGGTGATCGATCCAGGAAGGAGAACCTGGTCGAATATGGGTTCAGACTGCCCGCAGCACTTGATAATCGACCTCTGAAGTTCAGGGAGTTCGAGAAGAGGATCTCAAGGGTGCTTTACACATCCGCCACTCCCGGTTCATACGAGAACAAGAGATCCTGTAGGGTCGTCGAACAGATAATCAGACCTACCGGTCTGATCGATCCCGAGATCGAGGTCAGACCGGTCATGGGCCAGCTGGAGGACCTTCTGGGTGAGATAAGAAAAAGGGTGGGGTCAAAAGAGCGTGTGCTCGTAACCACCCTCACCAAGAGGATGGCAGAGATGCTGGCAGATCACCTGAAGGAGCTGGGTGTCAAGGTCCATTATCTTCATTCTGACGTGAAGACATTGGAGAGGATAGAGATCATCAGTGATCTGAGAAGAGGGAAGTACGATGTCGTGGTGGGAATAAACCTTCTGAGAGAGGGGTTGGACCTGCCCGAGGTCTCCCTGGTGGCGATACTGGATGCGGACAAGGAAGGTTTTCTGAGGTCGGAGACCAGTTTGATACAGACCATCGGCAGGGCGGCAAGGAATGTATCCGGAAAGGTCATCATGTATGCGGATGGCATCACCGGTTCCATGGAACGGGCCATAGCGGAGACGAATCGCAGAAGAAAGATACAGCTGGAGTTCAACAGGGAACACGGCATCGTTCCAAGGACGATCAGAAAGGAGATAAGATCCATACTCCCTGAAGGCGTATCAAAGGTGCTTGATGAGGGCAAGGAGGAAGTGACCGGGGATGCAGCGAAGCTTGAGGAAGCCCTCGAAAAGATGGAAGAGGACATGCATCTGGCCGCTTCCGAACTAAGGTTCGAGGAAGCTGCTCTCCTCAGGGACCGCATCACGGAGGTCAAAAAGGCACTGGCAAGGATAGGAAAGAAGTGATGCCATATGTCAAACAGATAAGTTTCATTTACCAGGAGCGATTACCGAGATGATCTTAAAGTACCATCCGGAGACCAGATAATGACAGCAACGCAGGATCACATTGACATTGCAGAGCGTTACGGAGCCCACAATTACCATCCGATGCCGGTGGTGCTTTCAAGGGCAGAGGGACCGTGGGTCTGGGATGTCGAGGGAAAGAAATATCTTGACTGTCTGTCCGCCTATTCCGCCGTGAACCAAGGCCACAGACACCCGACAATAGTCAAGGCCATCAAGGACCAGATCGACAGACTAGACCTCACAAGCCGTGCATTCCACAACGATGTGATGGGGAAGTTCCTGAAGAAGCTCTGTGAATACACGGGCTTCGAGGTTGCTCTTCCCATGAACACAGGAGCGGAAGCGGTGGAGACAGGTATCAAACTGGCAAGGAAATGGGGTTACGAGAAGAAGGGAATCCCGAAGAACGAGGCAGAGATCATTGTCTGCTCTGAGAACTTCCACGGAAGGACCACCACCATTGTTGGTTTCTCCTCGGACCCGAGATCCTATACCGGTTTCGGTCCGCCTACGCCGGGTTTCAGGTTGATCCCGTATGATGACATCGGGGCTCTCCGGGAGGCCATTAACGAGAATACCGCAGCTTTTATGGTCGAGCCCATACAGGGGGAAGCTGGTGTTAAGGTCCCCTCCGAGGGATATCTGAAAAAGGTAAGG
Source organism: Thermoplasmatota archaeon (assembly GCA_046483845.1). Taxonomy (GTDB): domain Archaea; phylum Thermoplasmatota; class Penumbrarchaeia; order Penumbrarchaeales; family Penumbrarchaeaceae; genus JAYEPK01. The sequence goes on from JAWOCK010000098.1 coordinate 65,675, forward strand.
GAGATATGTACCGACCACAATGTGCTGCTGCTCTTCGACGAGGTCCAGACCGGTTTCTGCCGGACAGGTAGGAGGTTCTGCTGGCAGCACGAGGATGCCAAACCCGATGTTTTGATCGTGGGAAAAGCACTTGGAGGCGGGTTCTACCCTGTATCGGCGATCCTTTCCGACAGGGACAGGATGAGCGTTTTCACCCCCGGAACCCATGGCTCCACCTTCGGTGGCAATCCGGTGGCTTCTGCTGTGGGTCTTGCTTCACTCGAGGTCCTGGAGGATGAAGAGCTCGATAAAAGGGCAGAGGAGCTAGGGGAGTATTTCAGGAAAAGATTAGGATCCATTGATTCGGAAAAGGTCAAGGAGGTCAGAGGAAAAGGACTCCTCGTGGCCGTGGAGCTAAAAGAGGAGGCAGGTAAGGCCCGGGATCACTGCGTCGAACTCATGGATAGAGGCATACTTGCAAAGGATACCCACGGACAGACCATAAGGTTCGCCCCTGCGCTCACCATAGACAAAAAGGACCTTGACTGGGCTGTTGATGTTATAGAGGATGTCCTCAAATAGCTAACGGGTGATTACTGGACCCCTGGTCGAGATCCCCGAGGACCCGATCGTAATAGCTGTTATTGGAAAGGATATTTATCGAACCTGTTTATTGAGGACCTGATCGGGCTATGACAAGCACGGACATTGTGATCAAAGGAGCGAGACAGCATAATCTGAGGTCCATCGACCTCGTGATACCGAGGAACACAATGGTGGTGGTGACAGGGCTGTCGGGGTCGGGTAAATCCTCCTTGGCCTTCGACACCATATACGCGGAGGGGCAGAGAAGGTTCATAGAATCCCTCTCCTCCTATGCCAGACAGTTCCTCGGAGTAATGGACAAACCTGATGTGGATTCCATAGAAGGGCTTTCCCCCTCGATCTCCATAGAGCAGCACTCCCCTTCCAAGAATCCCCGCTCCACGGTGGCGACCACCACCGAGATACATGATCATCTGAGACTGCTCTTTGCCCGGATCGGGATACCACACTGCCCCATATGCGGAATGGAGATAGAGAGGCAGTCCCAGGACCAGATAATCGACAGGATAATGGGTGAAGGGGAGCGGAATGTAAAGGTGCTTGCACCGGTGGTGCTCGGAAAGAAGGGTTCCCATCTGGACCTGATGGAGGACCTGAAGAAGCAGGGTTACATAAGGCTCAGGGTGGACCAAAAGGAGATCAAACTGGGAGAGATCCCTCAGCTTGAAAAGAACAAGAAGCATGACATCCATGTCGTTCTGGACCTGCTGAGAACGGACCGCGAACACCTGGACCAGCTCACCGAGGACATATCCCAATCGCTTGGATTATCGGACGGTACAGTGGTGGTGGAGGAGATAGAGGGATCGAACAAGGGTAAAAGGACCTTCTTCTCCGAAAGGATGTCATGTCCTGAACACAACATATCCATACCCGACCTGGAACCGAGGATGTTCTCCTTCAACAGCCCCTTCGGCGCCTGCAAGGAATGCACTGGTCTGGGGACCACACTCGATGTGGATCCCGACCTGGTGGTACCTGACGGATCGAGGTCGATAGTAAAAGGTGCCATCGCACTTTTCAGGACCGACCCGGAAGGATCCTACAATCTGAGGATACTTGAAAGCCTGGGACAGAAGATGGGGTTCTCCATAAACACGCCCTGGAAGGAGCTTCCGGAGAACATCCGGTATTCCATACTATATGGAACGGACAGGAAATATTCCATAGAGATCAGCTCGAAGTCCTACGATTTCAAACAGAGACGGAGATACGAGGGGATCATACCGACCATCAAGAGAAGGTATCGCCAGACCAGATCCGACATGGCCAGGGATTTCTACAGGAAGTTCATGAGGGCCACTCCCTGTCCTTCCTGCGGTGGTGCCAGACTCAAGAGCGTGAGCCTTTCTGTTACCATAGATGACATGAACATACAAGACGTGCTCCAGCTTTCCATCAGGGATTCCCTTCAATTCTTCCAGGGGCTGGATGAGGTGCTCTCGGAAAAGGAGAAGATGATCTCAAAACAGGTACTCAAGGAAATAATCAACAGACTGACCTTCCTGAGGAACGTCGGCCTCGACTACCTCACTCTGGACAGGTCCACAGGTACACTCTCCGGGGGTGAAGCACAAAGAATACAGCTCGCGACCCAGATCGGCTCCTCCTTGGTGGGGGTCCTCTATATCCTTGACGAGCCTTCCATCGGGCTCCATCAGAGGGACAATCACAGATTGATAGAGACCCTCATGGACCTCCGGGACCTGGGCAACACCATCATAGTCGTGGAGCATGATGAACAGGTCATAAGGTCGGCCGATCATATCATCGACCTGGGACCAGGGGCCGGCCTCCATGGAGGAGAGATCGTGGGAGAGGGGGATGTTGACAGGATATGTGATTCTCCCAGATCGGTTACCGGACAGTACCTTTCCGGTAAGAAGATGATACCGGTTCCCAAAGAAAGAAAGAAAGGAAGCGGGAAGGAGCTCATCATAAGAGGGGCCCGCCAGCACAATCTCAAGAACATAGATATCAGGTTCCCATTGGGCGTCCTGACCTGCGTCACCGGTGTCTCGGGATCGGGAAAATCAACCCTTGTGGAAGATATACTATACCGGGCGTTGAAGAGCCACCTGTACGGGTCCAGTTCCCGGGTCGGGGCCCATGACAGGATCGAGGGTCTCGAGAACATAGATAAAGTGATAGTGATAGATCAATCCCCCATCGGCAGGACCCCGAGGTCCAATCCCGCCACCTACACAGGAGCCTTCACCCCTATCAGGGACCTCTTCTCCAAGACCCCTCTCTCAAAGGCAAGGGGATACAAGCCCGGCCAGTTCTCGTTCAATGTTAAAAGGGGGAGGTGTGCCAATTGTGAGGGAGACGGACTGATCAAGCTGGAGATGCATTTCCTCCCCGACATATACATACCCTGCGAGGTGTGCAAAGGAAAGAGATACACCAAAGAGACACTGGAAGTCCGATTCAAGGGCAAGAACATAGCGGAGGTACTTTCTATGAGCGTGGAAAAAGCACTTGATTTCTTCGAGAACATACCCTCGATACGAAGAAAGCTAAAGACGCTCTCGGATGTCGGTCTGGGTTACATAAAGCTTGGTCAGCCCGCACCGACCTTATCCGGTGGTGAGGCGCAGAGGGTCAAGCTCGCCACCGAGCTCTCCAAAAGGGCCACAGGCAAAACGATATATCTCCTGGACGAGCCCACAACCGGGTTGCACTTCGATGACGTATTGAAACTGCTCAACGTTCTACAGAGGCTCAGGGACAAGGGGAACTCGGTGGTGGTGATAGAACACAACCTGGATGTGATAAAGACCGCGGACTGGATAATCGACCTTGGACCGGAAGGTGGTGATGAAGGAGGGTATATAGTGGCTGAGGGTACGCCCGAGTGCGTTTCCGGAAAGAAGGGGTCCCATACAGCAGAATACATCAAGAAGGAATTGAAAAAGACCAAAAGGTCCTGCGGGAAACTTTAAAAGGGGATGGCTGATTTAATGATGTGATGATAATTACATGAATAGAATGGAGGTCAGGAGATATTGTCCAAAGGAAGAAGGGTGACATTGAGGACCGCGTGGGTGGATGATGAGGAAAGTGGTCAGGAAAAGAAAGGAAAGGGCAGAGGAAGCGTTTCCGGTCCCAAATGTCCATCATGCGGGGTACCATTGAAGAGAACGAGTTCTGGTAAGATATTCTGCTGGTTCTGCGAGAGGGAATTCGACATAGAACCCACCCAGTTCGAAGAAAGCACCGATGTTGAACAGGACAGAGAACCCGAGATAGGAACAAGGGTCACCGAAGCGGAGAAAAATAAAGGGATCGGGATCGAGGATGATCAGGACATCGACATAGAAATGGATGTGGAGGAAGAAGAATTCGAAATACGATCGGAAGAAGAATTCGAGATAGAAGAGGATGATGATAATAGTATAGTGGCAGAAGAGGAAGAGGGGGAGTTGGAGGAAGAAGAAGGGTTCGACATCGAAGAGGACGAGGAGGAAGTGGACATCGACCTCTTTGAGGAAGAGGATGAAGAGG
>JAWOCK010000117.1:0-11036 GCA_046483845.1 Thermoplasmatota archaeon
GGAACCAATCGTTGGGTTAAGTGGATCCTCTTCGTGTGGTGAGATGCCGAGACCTACGGTGTAGACGGGTATGGGCGCGTGGATCAGGCCAGTTCTGGTCTCGTCCCAGAGGTTGAGCCATGAACCATCTATGGAAGCACCACCCCCGCCAACCCTTATCACGTCGTCTCCATTATAAGTGCCTTGATTTCTGAAATCAAGGTCAACATCATCCCATTTCAGACCCGTGGGAGCCCCCCAGGTACAGGTGTCGTAAGAGGTGCCGACCTCGGAGCCGGGGCAGTATACCGTGCTCCCGTCCTCCCTTCCCCAGCTTCCGTAATCATCACCGTCCGTCAATGTTATGGCAGCTGTGTAGACATCGGTGGTCCTCTGATGGTTGACCGCGTAATTGATCGTTTCTCCGACGGAATCCCAAAGCGGTGTCCATCCATTGGCACTTAAATCGTCAATGAGCTCCTTGGCGGATTCCCTTTCCTCCTGGGTCATGTAGGTGAAGGGTAACCTCTGCAGGGGCGAACTGTAGCTGAATGTATACAATGCCAACCTGTCGTCCGGTGTCAGTTGATCCACCACGTTCTTTGCGGCTATCTTCATGTCACCAATGGGCTGATCATCACCTATGGACGAATCCCAGCCATCATCGTCCATGGAACCGGAGGTGTCCAGCATCATGACCAGATCTATGTCCTTCCGGGAAGTGCCGCCGAGATTGGGCTCGTACATGTAGTATGAGCTGGGCGAGCTGTAGAATTCCCTCTGCACCACGGTGTTCGCCACATCGGTGTTCTTATGGAAACCGTCCATGGCACCCCATTCCTTCTCTATGTTCGTATAGGTGGGCTCCGCCATGTAATCCAGGGTCCCCTCGCCGTTTATCCTGAGGACCGTTGAATCGTGCTCCCAATTGCCATCACCCGATTCCATGTCGTCCCAGAAGAAATAGACATCCAGGGTGATGGAAGGGGCGTTGTTGATCGTATCGAACACCTCATCGTAGTCATTGTACCTGTCGATCCAGACGGTTATCGTTCTCTCCCCCGCATACAGAGGTTTCCATATGGCCTCTATGGTGGTGGAGGTATCGGGGTCCATATAGATGTTCTCGGACTGGACCAATATACTGCCGTCCATGAACCTGACAGTTCCTCCGCCGGGAACTCCGCCGATATTGGCCACCTCGGCCTGGACCACATATGAATTCCCTATAACGGGATTATCAGTGTCCACGGATATCTTGCAGGACCTTCCAACAAGTTCCGGCTCATCCTCGGGGGTATCGAACCAGTGCAGCGGAAGGTAAAGCATCTCCCTGAGCGGGCTCTCCTGGGATAGGGATGAAGACCTGGTAAGCTGCCAGGAATGAAGGACCACCCGGAAGTTCTTCTCATCTGCCAGAGTGGATCCGGTGTTATCATAATTGTACTGCGCAGAGACCAGTATACTGTTCCCGACGGCGTCCTCCGCCCACAGACCCTCAACGGGATCGGCATATTCGTCCGTAGGATCGGGGAGCATGGAAAGAGAGGACGCCGCAAATGAGGAATCCAACTCCGCTTGCCCGTAATCCACTCCGAGGTAGACCTTATCCGTTGTCCTTCCGTCGGTGGGGCCCCTCAAGGATACCCCGGTCAACGACCCGGGTGCTTCCGCCTTGACACCGAAGTAACCCTCAACTATATCGAATAGGTCGTAGGTTCCCGATGTCATCTGGATCGGGTCGTTGGACACCATGAGATCGTCCATGAACCCGGAGCCTATTATCATCAGGTTCTCGTGATGCCCCTCCGGGAGGTACTTCGCTTCCGGATAGTCACCATCGAGATAACGCTTGATGGCCTCCAGATCGTCATCGGTGAAGGTTTCCCTTGCATTCTCGTCCTTTTCTCCGGAATCTCCTGTCACCCAGAGTATGGAGTTATATCTCTTCAGGTCCAGGATGGAAAGTCCGCTGTCGTAATCCCATTGTCCCTCTATCTTATCGTTTTTCACCAGGTGCTGGTCGAAATCATAGGAGAGGGAGGTCAGAGTGTCCTCCACCACCAAGGACGGTTCGCCTCCCAGCCCGGTGTAATCTATCATTCTCTCCCCCATGACAACGGGATCCATATCATCCGGGAAATTATCGTCGGACATGTCATCGTCAACCACAAGGATATTGTTCTTGGTGATGAAGGAGGTCACCGTGGATGTGGAATATGATATGTCATTGTTCTCCTCACTTATCTCCGTTATCAAGTGGAACGGGTCCACCACCACTCTGAAGGTGTATGTTCCGACACCCACTGCAAGCCATAACTTGTAGATGCTTACCTCGGTCCCGCCCCCGGCCAGCCCGTTCATATCGTGTGGATTATCATATTCTTCGGGTTCAAGGTCGTTGGTCGGGTCCGGGATGTTGGGTGTTATGGGAAGCTCTACACCATCCGGTCCTGTAACGTAGAACATCACGGAGGAGCTCTCCAGGTTGGGTCCGTTGTTCCTCACGTATGCCTCGATCAGGATCGTGTCCAGGTATTTTGGGGAATTATCCTCGCTGACCGGATCGTTCACCCATCCGGATTCCTCCTCCTTCAGGATGTATAGGTTCATCCTGGTCACGGCCAGGTCACGGCCCACTTCGACCTCCCAATCGAACCAGTTCAGCACGTTGGAGAATATGTCCACCTTCTCATTGAGATGCTTTATCTGTGTCACGTTCCAGGCCATTACAACCGCCCTGTACGAAGCATCGAACAGGTCGGGGTCCGGGGTGCTGAACGATCTTATTGTATTGTAGCTTGGCGTATCCTGCACGGACTCCTCGGCATTGGTCAGAACCCCTACCGGCTCCTCGAACTTGTCAGCTTCATATATCCCCCTTGGAACAAAGAGGTTCATTCCCCCGTTTCCGGCCTCCTGGTCAAGGAGTTCGATAGTATCTTCCCGTGAGAATATTCCACCTTGGTACACGTCCGTGTAGAGGAGTTCCGGTTCCTCTCCGGTATCCTGTGTTAAGATCTGGTTCCTATGAACGATGATGGGTGTACCGTATTCCCTTGACGTGGTTACCTCCAGGTCGTATGTTGAAAGGGAAGAAAGGGCGGAGAGCTCCACCTCGACGGAACTGCCCGACATCCAGTCCTCACCGGACGTTCCACTGTATGACGAATAGGTCCCTGTCTCCACAGGTACACCGGTGTCGTCGTAGATGTTGATATAGGTCTCGGACCCTGTAAGAGGGTCCCCCTTTTCGTGGGATATGATCAGGTTCCCTTCCTCTATGGAGGCCTGGAGGTCAATGAGGATGTCCATGCTGTATAAGCGGATGGGATCCTCCACGGGGATGTCCACATCTGATATGACCTCTTCTATTCCCAGGTATTTGTAAAGGAAGTCACTGGCATCGTCCGTTTCGTCGTCTATGACCAGTTTATCGGTGGTCATTCCCGATCCGAAATAGGACATCAGTCCGTCGAACGGGTCCGTCCCCACCACCATCAGATACCTGTTGGAATCCAGATACTTCATGATCTCCTGTATATTGCCCCCTATGTTCGTTTCATGATCGTTTGGGATGTTGGTGAACGGATCCTTTACGGATCCGGTGACCCAGATGACAATATCATAGTCCTCCATGGCAGGAGCAGCTATCTCCTCCTGATTGTATGTGAATGCGGGAGCATCCCTGGTGTTGGCATTATCGCTAACCTGCTGTGCAACGAAGATCTTGTCCAGTGTCACACCCGCACCCACGAGCGATTCCCTCACCGTGGAGACCATATCCCCATCGGAACCCGTGGTTGCCTCGTCATCATCCACAAGCAGGATCCTGGGGAGCACCTGGATCTTTCCAAACCTCATGTTGTCCCCCGGGTCGTCCCCGCCCGGATTGTATCCGATGGCTTGAGGCTTGGAGTTGTCATTGTAAGGATCGATGGCGGCATAGACCCACTGCTCACCGCCCGGGACATCCACCCTTGCCTCCAGCGTGAAATAGAAGAACAGATAGGCTCCGGAGAGGAGTTCGAGGTTTGTCCTGACACAGGTGGGGAAGGTATCATCCTCCGTTATCTCGACATCTTCACTGTTATTACTCCTCCATTCCCCATAATGGTCCTCATAGTCCATTCTCCAGTCGTGGATCTCCGGTTCACTGTATGAATCATGCTCTTTCTTTGGCTCCCAGGTCGTCACCACCATGTTCACACCCGTCTCAGCCAGTATGGGCTGGTCACCCGAGTTCTGAACGATCACCGTGACGGTAACCTCCTCTCCGCTGTTGGGGGCCTCGTTGGAGAAATATATGTCGTAGATACCCGGATCGGGTCCGTGTATGTCCAGCGGGGTAAGCTCCTTGTCGACCTTGAACCTCTTTTCCACATAGTTGTTGCGGTAGTTCTGCTCCCCGCTGAAAACAGGTATCACCTTGACGTTCATGGTATGTATGCCCAGGGACCTGGGGTCCGAGCTGGTCGCGTCCCAGGTGAAGGTGGAGACCATATATTCTCCATTGGCCAATATGCCAAAGTTATCGGCGGTTTCCTGGATCGGATCATCTCCCGAGGTAAAATGTTCAAGGGTCACAGAGCTCGTTTCCATCGGTTCGTTGGAATCGAATATCCTCAGGTTCTCCACCCTGCCATCTCCCGCATCCGTCATGTGAGCCTCGGTCATGTCGGCCCCGAAGTTGGTGACCCTGACTACAATATCGTATGCGCCGTTGTCAAGGATGGTGTTCACCACTGTCCCATCACCATCCTCCATATGGACCCTGGTCACTGCCAGGTCAGGAAGCCCGCCGACGGAGCCTGATCTGACCAGTTCGTTGTTGAGCAGCACAACGGATTCACCGCTTTCTCTTTGGGCCGTGACAACCACCTTGAAGGTATTTGTCACGGAAGTATCCGACGATATATCGATCACGAGTTCTTCCCCGGGGCCCCAGGTCTCTCCGACGGTGCCGGTGAGGTCGGAATATGTTCCGGTGATCACCTGGTTGCCATCTGAATCCATTATGATCACCCTGGTGCCGGACCCCTCCAGGTGGTCTCCCCCCCTATGGGTTATGACCAGGTCGCTCCCCTGTACTGTGGCCCAGAGGTCCACATATATCCCTTCCTCACCCTCATCTATGTTTGCCGTCCAGAGCGCTATACCTCCGGCCAGCGTGACGGATATTCCAAGGAGAAGTACGGTTCCCACCGCCTCCGAGACACCGAGCAATCTTCTTTTTGCAGAACCATCTTTTTGGCAGGTGCCGGCATACGGTCTGAGCATGATACCATCTTCCTTGACGGTGGACCCGATGCAGCGTATATAACCTATGCATGGTAATTACCGGTGGATTACCACAGGCTCAATCCCAGTCCTCGTCTTCTTCGTCTTCTCCTATCTCGAAGGAGAAGTCCATATCGGAGATATACTCGTCGTAATCGGCCCTGAGCTCGGGGTTCAGAAGGAACTCCTTTGCCTTGTTCACCCTGATCATCTCCTCAGCGGCTTCTTCGGGGTCTATGTCAGGTTGGGTGGCTATCCTGTCGGGATGGTAGAAGGCCGCCAGCTTCCTGTAGGCCCTCTTGATATCCTTCACATCCGCCCCTTTTTCAACCCCAAGGACCTCGTAGAGATCGTAGTCAAAATCGAACTTGCCTTCATCATTACTGATGTGGGCATCGTCCTCGGAGAACGTTGCACTGTATACCTCCTTCTCCTCGTAGATCTCCCTTATCCTGTTCGCCATCTCCTCTGCCTGGGAGGAGTTAATGGCGGACCCCTCGTTGATCACGAAATCGTCCCCTTTCTTAAATCTCTTCGAGACCACTATTATGATGATCACCAGTATTCCGAACACGATGAGTACCAGGATCGGAATGGCTATGGTGAGGAATAGAGAATCCGTCAGAACATCCATTATGGAGGTCTCATCCTCCTGCTCGGGAACCATGTTCAGCACGAAACCGAAGGTTGCTTCATCTTCTCCTCCGGAAGGGTCCTGCACCCTCACCGTCAGCGTATGCTCCCCCGGCTGCTCATTGAACAGGTTCTTTGTTAGATTGTTGGAAGTGGAAATGGGTCTTTCCTCATCATCCATGAACCACTCGAAATCGAGGTTGTCATCATCCGGGTCTGATACCAGATCGTATCCGTTTATGGAAATTGTCTGATCATCCCAGTACTCCTTACCGTCCAGGTCACCGGGGATATCCAGGGTTGGAGCGATATTTATCTCTATGACGAAATCTTCCGACATGGGATCGCTGGTCCCGGTATTCCCCAGGACGTCCGATACCCTGAACTGCAGGCGGGTGCTGTTCCCTCGTTCACCTTCCGCAGTACCAATGAATGTGAGTGACTGAGCATCGTCCAATGGGCTAACATCCGACCAGGGGCCCCACATCCCTCCCTTGTATACCCTATATTCCAGAGAAGAGCCGTCCACAAAATAATCCCCGGGAGCGGGTCTGTCGATTATCTCGACCGACCACTGGAATTGAGGGTCGAGGACCTTTACCAAAGGTGACTTGAGCTTGATCTGTGGCGGGAGGCCATCAAGGTCCACAACGAACTTCCACAGATCCACCTTGGTCTGCCATTCCTCGGTGATGTTAGAAATGTACATCTCGAAGCTGACCTTTCCCTCTTTCTGAAGAGGCAGTCTGGCCTGTGCGGAATAGCTGGAACCGTTCCACTCTGCGGCCCATTCGCGGTCCTCAAGAATGATAACAGGAAGCACCTCCTCGGGCAGAGGAGAATAGGAAGAGACATCATAGACAGGGTGATAGTACTTGAACCTGATATCATTGAAGTAGATAGATGAGTTGGGCCTCATCGGCCTGCTTTCCGTTATCTCCTCCCCCGAGGGACCTTGGACCGTTACCGGGAACGGCTCCATGCCTCCGTGTACCTTTATCTCCAGTACCTCCGCCGTGTCCATGGAGGGGGCAGTCCCGTTCAGTATCAGAGATGAGGTCAGGGCAAAGGACCTATCGAACGTCCAGTTCAGATGGAAGAAGAGCTGAACGGAGAAAGTTATGTTCCTCATATCCTGAACACCGACAACACCATTTTTGATGTCAAGCTGCCCCCACAGAGATGTCTGCTCCAGCTCCTCGCTCAGAACATCGAAGGTCAGTACCCTGGTCGTATCCGCATCCGCCCGAAGATCGATCCCGACCATTGAGATATTTCGTCCGTAGAGGTCATGGAACACCAGATCCAGCTGGAACCATCTATGACCTGCAAGACAGATGTGCTCCTCGGGCACATCAGTATCTATGGCCGCGTTATAGCTCACCACTTCCCTCGCGGGTTCCGGGACGCCCTCCACGGTTGTGTTCAGTAAGGTGATTGCAGGAGACAACATCAGAAGGAGGAGAAATACCCCCGCAACAAGGCTCCTGCGGTTTCCCGAACGGAAAGATGTGGCAGAAACATCGAACGGATATGCCATGCTCGACAAAACATGGTCAAGCTTAAAAAACTTACGTATATAATTCGCAGCCGATCGTCGCAGCTCGGCCCTTCATCTACAAAACGTATTAAAGCCCAGCCTCTATATAGGGGGATTAACCGGTTATAAGCCGGAAAGAACAGAGGTGATGGAATTGGTAGAAGATGACGGTTCAAAGAGGATCTTCAACTGTCCGTCCTGTGGGTCCAAGTTCAAGGCATCGGTAGGTGATGGCCCAAAGGCCTTCAGGTGCCCATCATGCAAAGAAGCGGTAACCATATTCCCCGACCTTTCGGTCAAGGAAGGAAACCTGACCTCCGGAAAGAGGGATGAGAGCCTCGCTATGCTTGACAATATCTCCGAGACGCTCTCGGAGGAGGAAGTAGGCCAAAACACAATGGAGGATGAGGAAAAGAAACTATTCTCCGAGATAATGGAGCATGTAATGGAGATCAAGGAAAAAAAAAGGTCCGAGCAATGTGATGTTGACAAGGAAGAACTCGTCAGGTTGAGAAAGGAGAACGGGATCCTGAAAGATAAGGTCTCCGAGTTCCAGACAGAGCTCAAGGAGCTCAGGGTAAAAGCCGAATACTCTGCCGAACTGGAAGACAATAGGAAGGACCTTGAAAGGAAGATCAGGGAGTACGAGACCAGATCCAGGTCCCAGGCGAATATAATATCCAACCTTCACAATGAAAAGAACGCTCTCGAGGAGAAGATCACAGAACTTTCATCCAAACTGAAGGAAATGGAAGAGGACCGGTCCACGGAAGAGTTGAAGAGTATGATCTCCCAGAGGGAAGAGGAGATAAATGAGAAGGAGCTTCTTCTGGCTCAGAGGGAAGAAGAGATCGAAAAATTAAGGAATGATATCGAATCCAGGGAGCAGGCCAATGAACATGTTCGCAGTGAGCTTGACAACTACAGGGAAAAACTTGAAAAGAGGGCCATCGAGATGGATAACCAGAAGAAGGAAATGGAGGCCTTCATGAACGAAAAGGAAAGAACAAGCGAAAGGATGAAGGATCTCAAGGATTTTGAAAAGGACCTTGAGGACAGGGAGAAGATGTTGAACGAGATGGAAGAAGATCTTACCATACAGATGGACAATCTCTCCCAGACGGAGAAGATGTTGGATGCATTGAGCAACAAGGAGAAGGTGCTGAACATCAGGGAAAAAGGGCTGGGGGAGCAAGAAGAGGCTTTGAAGAGGTCCGCGAAGGACCTCAAGAAGAAGGAGGAGCTTATCGAACCAAAGATGGAGGAGCTCAAGGATTGGAAAGAACAGCTGAGGTCCAGGGAAAAGGACCTCGAATCAAGGGAGGAGGAGACGAACTCGGCCTCCGAGAATTGGAGAGAATACGGAAAGAAGATGGAGAGCTACAGAAAAGAACTTGACAGGATGAAGGACGAATTGGAAGAAAAGGCCAGGGTGCTTGAAAAGAAGGAGGAGGAGATAGGTCTCAAGAACGAAAGGCTTGACCAGGCAAGGTCCAAGCTCGGCGAGCTCAAGGAGAGACTTGCAATGGAATCGTCGGTTTCCAGGGATGTCGGGGAGATCAGGAAAAGGTCCGAGATGACAAAAGGGGAGATCGAGAGCAAGAGAGCAGAACTGTCCACCATGGAGATCAGGATAAAGAACATGTTGAAGGAAGAAAAGGAAAAGGAGGAGTAAGATTGCCCGATGAAGAGCAAGGTAAGGAAAAGGCGGCCGAGGATGGTCCAGCAAGCAGCTCTCTTGACGACAAGGAGAAGAAGATTGCCGAGATGCAGGAAAAGCTCAGGACCAAGCTCCTGGAAAGCAAGGAGAAGGAAAACAGGCTTGAGGAACGGGAAAAGGACCTGAGGGAGAGGGAAGAGGAATTGGAGAGACAGCGCAGTGAACTTGAAGATCATAAAGAACAGCTGGAGAGCGACAGGGCAAAGCTCGAGGAACAAGGCGCCGAGGCGGAAAAGGAAAGCGGTGAGGAGGATGCCATGCTCCGGAAACTGCAGGATGCGGTGGTGGCGCTCCAGCAGGAGAACAAGGAGCTGAAGGATGCCCTGGAGGAGGCCGGAGAAGATACCGCCGGGGAACAAGAAGAGATCGAGCAGGGAAGGGCCAAATTGGAAGAAAGCCGTGAAAAGCTAATGGATTACAGGGAGCAGCTCGAGAGCTACAAGAAGACTCTCGAGGAGCGGTCCGCGGAGCTTGATCGCAAGGAGAGCGAAATAGAGCAGAGAAAAGAGGAACTTTCCGGACGGGCCGAAGAGGAGGCATCGGCCGCCGAAGAAGAGCTTTCCGGATTGCAGGATAAGGTTGTGGCGCTCCAGCAGGAGAACAAGGAGCTGAAGGATGCCCTGGAGGAGGCCAGAGAAGGGGAAGAAAGTGCTGCCGAGGAGAAAAGCAAAGAGCTGAAAGAGCAGGCACGGGAGATAGAGGATTCCAGGGCCGAACTGGAGAACTACAGGAAACAATTGGATGATTACAGGGAACAGGTGGAAGGTTCACGCAACGAAAGGGAAGAACAGCTGGAGGAAAGGGAAGCCGAGCTCAAGGAGAAGGAGGAGCGCATACAGGAGATGCAGGAAAAGCTCAGGACCAGGCTCCAGGAGACCGAACAGAGGGAATCCTCCGTGGAGAAAAAAGAGGACTCCGGGATGAAAAGAGCCCTGGAGGAGAAGGAGCAGAGGATATCCGAACTGGAGGGGCAGCTGCAGGAGATGGATCGTGAGATAGAGGAGCTTTCCCGATCTAAGGAGGATAGGGAGACGGGAACAGGAGCCGAAGAGGAAGAGACAAAAAGAGCCCTTGAGGAGGAGAGAGCACAGCTAGACCAACGGCGGCAGGAACTGGACAACTACAGACAGCAGCTCGAGGACTACAGGGAGCAGGTCGCTCAGCAGGCTGCCGCGGAAAAAGAGGAGAAGATGGCCGAGCTGGATCGAGAGAGGGAGAGGATCGAGAGCACAAAGGAAGCCCTCTCGGCCTACAGCAAGGAGCTCAACGACCTGAGAAGGCTCCTTGACCAGAGGGATATGGACCTCACGGAGAGCGAGGATATCCTTTCGACCACCGAGAAGAGCATGGAAGAGACAAGGTCAGAGCTTCAAAGAAAGGAAGAGGAGCTCGAAACACGGGCCCGTGAACTGGAGGAGCTAAAGCAGCAGCTGGATGCACGGACGGAGCAGGTGAAGCAGCTCAGCGAGGCGCAGGACTCCGAGAAGGAGGAGCGGATAGAACAGCTGGAACAGACAGTTGCTGAGCTTCAGGAGAAGAACAAGGAACTAAACGATCGTATCCGGTCGCAGGAAACACTTCAGAGTGAGGAAAGGACCGAGGAGAGCGCTTCCCTGGACCGGGAGAGGGAGCAGCTCGAACTGCAGCGCCGGGAGCTTGATGACTACAGGAAACAATTGGATGATTACAGGGAACAGGTGGAAGGTTCCCGCAACGAAAGGGAAGAACAGCTGGAGGAAAGGGAAAAGAAGCTCGAGGAGAAGGAGGAGCGGATAGAACAGCTGGAACAGACAGTTGCTGAGCTTCAGGAGAAGAACAAGGAACTAAACGATCGTATCCGGTCGCAGGAAACACTTCAGAGTGAGGAAAGGACCGAGGAGAGCG
>JAWOCK010000079.1:0-15233 GCA_046483845.1 Thermoplasmatota archaeon
ATGAAGAATAATTGAAGTGCTCCCAGCGGGATTCGATCTTGGGAAAATCAACGATTTTCCCGACCCACAAGTTTTGCGAAACAAGTGAATCGCAAAACTTCTGGGACCTACGGTTCGAATCCCATGCAGGGTCACCATTCCATCTCAACCGCTTCGCTAATGAGATGGAATGATGAGTGCTCCCAGCGGGATTCGAACCCACGTCACCGGCTCGAAAGGCCGGAATGATTGGCCGGTCTACACTATGGGAGCACAGGTCGATGTCCAGGAGAAAGCGAGGTCATATATAAGTTTGAGGACGGGGAAAGGTCGGATTGTGAGCTCCCCTGACCTCAGGGATCGGATATCATTACTTTAATATTAGAATCGTCATTACGGTATCCCGTGGAGATTTACGGAACATATCGACCAGGAAAGGGTGAGGAATTGAAAAATGAGGGTCTTGGAAAAGGTTTGGGTGCATTGATAAGCGACAGGGGCAGATCAGTTTCCGGTGTATCCGGCATTCACCTACGGGTCAGGGAGAAGGAGAAGGAGCTGGAAGATCTCGAAGAGGAGATCATTTCCAAGAGAAAGGAAGTGGAGGAGCTTAGGAAGAACCTCACCATCGAACTGATGCTCAAGGGCAAGGTCGACAAGACCGACCTGAGGGCCAACGAGGAAGAACTGGATGCCATGATCAAAGAGAAAGAGGAACTGAAAAGCAGTATCAAGGACCTCCAGGCGGAGATCCGGGTCGATATGCCGCCTCCTGTGGAAAAGGCCGAGAAGGAGGAAATGGAAGTCGATATCGGCGAGACATTCGCTGAGGTCATCGGGAACGGTATCGATATGAGGATGGTAAGGGACCTGATGCCTGCCGATACCGAGGAGGAAGCGGTCGAAAAGGACGATACTGTGGAGAATAGGATACACGTAAGGAAACTGAAGGATGAGCTCGACAGGAACAGGGTCGCCGAGGATGTAAGAAGGGAGGCATACGGTGGAAAAGAGGCCCCTGCATCCGAATCCGTATCACCAAGGATAAAACGGAGACCGATAAGGAAGGCGGAACCCACAGGGGACAGGATAAGGCCGGTCCCGAAGAGAAGGACCATCAGGAAGCCAGGCATCAAAAAAGTACAGAGAAAAGATGAAAAGGAGGTCCTTCTGATAATAAGGAGAGCACTTGCACTGCTCCGTTCGGGAGAGCTCGAGGATGCCAAGACCATCCTGGAGACCGCCCTTGAGGAGGACCCGAACAACGACGAGATACTCTACCATCTTGGCAATGTCTATTTCGTGCTGGAGGACCTGGAGACCGCAGAGTTCCTCTTCGAGAGGTCCATCAGAAACAACCCGAGATCTTACAGGGCCTACAACAATCTGGGAGTGATCCAGAAAAAGCAGGACAAGAGGGAATCGGCCATCCGTTCCCTGAACAGGTCCATAGAGCTGGAGCCAGGGTACGGGTTTGCATGGATGAACCTGGGCACCCTCTTTATGGAGATGGACCCTCCTATGCTGACCGAGGCCTCGATCTTCCTTAAGAGGGCGCTCGAGTGCCAGCCCAACTATCGCAGGGCAAGGGAAAAGCTGGATATCTGCAGGGAGATGATGGAACAGGAATGATCCCGGGGCGCAACTGCCCATCAATTTTATATAAAAAGGTTAATCATTGAGAAAAAGGTGTAGACATGAGAGATCCGACCCGAAATGTATTGGCGATGGCCCTTCTATTAACGGTGCTTATCACTGGGATCCATACGGGGTCGGTGCCGGCGGACGGCCTGCCCGAGGGATACCCTGTGAGGCTTTCCGGAGGTTATGCCGAGGAACTGCCCAACTCCACCACCTACCTCGATCATCTTCAACCCGGGCAGACAGAGAACTACCTCATACATCTGGAAAACCCTGAACAGGTAGAAGCAAGGTACAGGATCACCATTTCGAACGTACCCGAAGATTGGGTGGTGTTCCTGGGCGACAACCTGGACCGAACGATATATTTTGACATGGATCCCTTGGAGAGCAAGACAGCGGAGATGTTCCTGAAGAACCTCCAGGAAGAGTCGGCCAATATTCTCATCAACGTTTCCAACGAGAATACCGGTCAATACTGGACCATCACACTTCGTATCATCTGCAGGCAGGGACCTCTGGTGGTGGACCTGGAATCGGGCACTTATATACTCGGCAGGGACGTGGCGGCGGAGATCCCCATGGAGGTGAGCAACATAGGGGACTCGGTACTGAACGTGAGCCTGGAGATGGACGGTTTTGTCCCTTCGCCATTCCCCCTTGAGGACTCATGGGCAGTGAGGTTCTCGGAGAGGAACTTTCTGCTTCCTCCCGGAGCCACCAAATCACTCAAGGCAACGGTGTGGTCCCCGGAGTTCGAGCCCATGGGATCCCAGAGGGTAACCAGCGTAAAGGGCATTGTCGAGGGCGTGAGCAGACCCTATTTGTCTCCTTCTTTCACGGTCCGGGTATCTACAATATTTGACCTGAGAACGTCCGTGGCCCCCATAGGTTATCAGAAGGTGAACCCGGGGAGCTCGGCGGGATTCGATGTGACCCTCGAGAACTGGGCCATCGAAACGGATTATGTCATTATCAACGAGTATTCAACACCCTCCGGGTGGATCATAGGATGGGAAGGGGAGATAGATCCAACTTCCTTTTCAATATCGATCTCACCTGAATCATCAAGGACCTTCCATGCGATGGTATATGTGCCGGAGAACGCAATGGCAGGCAAGCATAGTGTCATCATGAAGGCTGTCGGTGAGACCAACGTGACCGACATCCCGCTGAAGGTCGAGGTGGCAAGAAAGGATGATATGGAAGCACTTCTGGACACCGATGTGAGCGGCAACACCTACAGAATGACCCTGGGGGAGAACAATCTGCCCTTCACTCTGAGGAACAAGGGCAACTTCTACGACACCGTGTCCTTGGAGATAGAGAACAGGCCTGTCTGGTCATCCGTGAGCTTTTACAGGGTAAGGATCGGTTCCGGGGGTGAGGTCCGGAACGTATCCGGAAATGAAGTGTTGAACGTCTCCGACCTCAGCAGCGGCCTGTTCCAGTTCGACCGGGACGACCTTGAAAAGGTGGTCCTCTCGCTCTCTCCGTCCCAGACCATCACGGTGGTCCTGAGGTCCGAGATAGCGATGGACGAGCAGCCCAATGATGGTGTGATAGGTGTAAAGTACCGTTATGGCTCACTGGGCAACCAGAAGTTCCTGCAGATGCCGCTGAAGTTGATAATAGTGGACCTCGAGATAGTGGACACGAACAGGGACGGACTTCCGGATCTGCACGTTTGGCCCAAACCTGACTACGAGGTAGGGGACAGGATACATTTCACCTTTGATATAAAGAACAATTATCCCTATCCCACAAAAGAAGGTGATGTGAAGTACAAGATCGAGCTCACGGGTACGGTTCTGGTGAGCGGTGAGATCGGAGTGATCCAGCCCGGTGAGACAAAGAGGTTCAACGTCACCTGGAAGGCCGATGCTTTCACCAATCTGAAGAACCTGGCCTTCCTGAACCTTTACGGAGATGTCTATTCCAACGAGGACGAGTCCCCCTCCGCCAGGACCAACGAGGAGATATTCGTGGAATCGAATGAGATGGAAAGACCATGGGGATTCATGATAGCATTCTTGATATTCATGGTCGTGGTGATCCTGGTGTTCATCGGTATCTGGATGCTCTCGCAGAAGAGCGCGGCCGAGAAGGAGAGGATCGAGAGGGAGAGGTACGAGGAGATCTACGGAAGCAAAAAAAGAGGTCTCGGCCCCGATGAAAGATCACGGCTCGGAAAGGGAAAGAAGCGCTCTTATCTGGGTCCCGCAAAGGAACAGGATATGCGGTCCGGGAAAGATGGAAAGAGAGAAAAGAAGAGCTCCAAAAAGGAGAAGAAAGGAACTCCGGGGAAGACGAAAAAGGAGAAGAAAGGGGAGCAGGAAAAGAAAGAGGAAGGTAAGAAAAAGGGCGCACCCGCGAAAAAGAAGAAAGCCCCCAAGCTGGAGGAGATGGAGGAGATGGAATAGGTCCGGCCCAGAACTGCTAAATACAGAACCCACATCTCGGCCCACGTGTCAAGGATGATCATAAGCTACGAGTCCTATGGATGCACCATGAACCATGGTGAGGCCAGACTGGCCGCCCAGATGTTACTGGATATGGGTATTGATGTCAAAGGCCCGGTGGACGGCAGGGCGCATCCGTCGGCGGATATCGTCCTGCTCTTTACCTGTGATGTGATAGAGACCACTGAGAGGAGGATGTGGAGGAGGATGGCAGAGCTGTCGGCGGAGGGAAAGGATATGTTCATTGCGGGCTGTCTCGCATCCATTGAACCCGAAGCCATAAAGAGTAAATATCCCCGGGCCAGGATATTCGGGTCCATGGGTACAGCCGAGCTCATGTCGTCTGTAAGGCAGGCCTTTGGAGATCGTGCGTCCCTTTCCATCGACCACAAGGAAGCTCCCCCGGACCGGTTGGATACCATCGTGCCCATCTCCACTGGCTGCCTGGGGTCCTGCACCTACTGCATAACCAGGGAGGCCCGGGGAGCCCTTGGATCGTATCACGTTGAAAGTATATTGAGGATGATAAGAAAGGGTGCGGAAGCGGGCAGGAAAGAGGTGCTGTTGACCTCCCAGGACACCGGCGCCTATGGAGCCGATACGGGTGGAGAGGACCTCGGTGGTCTTCTGAGGGAGATAACGGGGAATGTGGAGGAAGATATCAGGATCAGGGTGGGTATGATGAACCCTGTCCATCTCAAGAAGAGGTTGGGGAGCATACTCAGAGGGTTCGATGACCCGATGGTCTTCAAGTTCTTCCACATCCCTGTCCAATCAGGGTCTGACGAGGTCCTCAGGGCCATGGGACGGGGATACTCCGTGGATGATGTTCGGCGGATCATCTCCACAATAAGGCAGAGATTCCCCTCGGCCACGATATCCACCGACGTGATCGTCGCCTTTCCGGGGGAGCGGGATGAGGACCATCTCGGAACGATATCCCTGCTGGAGGAGATGAGGCCGGACGTACTCAACATCACCAGGTTCTCCTCCAGAACGGGAACACCCGCTGCCCTTATGGAAAATAAGGTGAAAGGTGGAGAGATGAAGAGGAGGTCCAGGGAGATCTCCAAGCTCCACCGGAGTTTGACAGCGGGAAGGTTGAAAGAGAGGCTGGGGTTTCACAGGGGATGCCTGGTGACGGAGATCGGACGGAAAGGAACCATGATGGCAAGGGATGAGAACTATACGCCCATCGTGTTCAAGGGCGGACCCGAACTGTTGGGGACCTACATGGACATAAGGAGCGATGACCGGGGACCCACATACCTTATCGGGAGTAGGATCTGATCGATATGTAACATGTTGGCCTGGATAAGTTTTAAGATACATTCCACCTTTCACCACCGGCCGGTGGTGCATCAGATGACGGATAACAGGGATTCACTCGTGGAAAAGGCCAACAGAGAGCTCAAGGAGGCGAAAATAACATGGGTCCACTGTCAGTTCACGGACCTAGACGGAAGGATAAGGTCCTTCACGGTCCCGGCCTCTGACCTGATAGACGGCAGCCTTTGGAAGGACGGAATGACCTTCGACGGCTCCTCGGTGGGTTTTGCACGGACCGAGAACTCCGACCTGAGAGCGGTCCCGGATCCGGAGACATTATTGATCCTTCCCTACGGAGAGGGTGTACAGAAAGTTGCCAGGGTGGTGACCGATACCTGGACCCCCGACGGGTCGGCGCCCTTCGACATGGACCCGAGGAATGCTGCCAAGAGATGCAGGGAGCACATGGTGGACATGGGATATCCGAGGGCGCACCTGCAACCGGAGCTGGAGTTCTACCTCCTCAGGGAAGGTGTTTGCCCGGCGGACGTCAATTCCATTGAAAACTCCATATACGCCATAAAGCCCGAACAGGGCTATTTCGCCTCGGTCCCCTGGGACAATTCCGACGAGTTCAGGAACGAGTTCACCCATAATCTGATCAATGCCGGCCTCGACATCAAGTTCCATCATCACGAGGGAGGTGCACAGCAGGTGGAGGTGGAGTTCAAACATGTTCCCGACGTGGTAAGGTGCGGCGACAGCTCCATGCTCTACAAGCTGCTCTCCAGGCTCACCGCCAGGCAGTTCGGCTATTCGGTCTCCTACATTCCCAAGATCGTCGAGAAGGACCTCGGGAACGGAATGCACGTACATATGTGGCTGGAGGGCAAGAAGGGATCCGCCTTCAGCGATCCGGAGGACGACATGGGGCTCTCCCAGGAAGCGAGATATTTCATCGGCGGCATCCTGGATCATGCCAGGGCCACCTGCATGTTCACCAATCCGACAGTTAACAGCTACAAGAGGCTGATCCCCGAGTTCGAGGCCCCCATCTATGCCACATGGGGCCAGAGGAACAGGACCGCAATGGTGAGGATCCCGGGCTCCCCCGGGTCCAGGAGAGTGGGCGACATCGAGGTGAGGCATTCGGATACCTCCTGCAACCCTTACCTGGCGTTCACGGTGCTTCTGGAATGCGGGTTGGATGGAATAAGGAAGAAGATAGAGCCCCCGGCTCCCCTGGCCACCGATCCCAACAAGATGTCAAAGAGCAAGAGGCTTGAGCTCGGTATAGAGCAGCTCCCCGCATCGCTCCATGAAGCACTGGAATCTGCAAGGAGCGATGAAATAGTGAAGAGTGCGGTCGGAAAGGACATATTCGAATCGATGCTGGATTCGAAGTACGGCGATGTACAGCAGTTCCGGGCCCATGTGACCGATTGGGAGCTGAACAGATACCTTTCGATATGAAGGTCATTGACACTTTCTTGGGTGTCATTTTTCGGACAAATATATTATTATATCAGACAAATAGACCGTCGTTAGGATGGACGCAAAAGACCTGGAGCTCATAACACTTCTGAACCGCAACGGCAGATGGGAAGATGAGACACTATCCGACAGGCTCGGCATCTCCCCCGACAACGTGAAAAGGAGGATAAGACTGCTCAAGAGAGAGGGGCAGCTCAAGGGTTTTTCCGCATTCTTCGACAGAAGGTCCTTCGGCTACGACACCACCTTCGTCAAGCTCCACTTCGACATGAGGTCCATGGACAGGGTGATAGATGAGGTCTCGAGAATGCCCCAGGTGGCAATGGTCTATCCAAACGTGGACGACTTCATGTGGGTCGAGGTGGTTCACCGAAACATTGGCTCCCTCAAGGCAGCGATAAAGAGGATGGAGAGCATATCATCCCCCAATACCGTATCGGCCCATATGGTCCCACGGCTCCCCGATGATGTCCCCCGGCGCCCCCGGGGAGCGGACCTGAAAGTGTTGAAGCTCCTGGTGAAGGACGGCAGGGCCGATATCGAGACGATCTCATCCATGATGGGAGAAGATGCCGAGTGTACGGAAAAAAGGGTGGCAAGGTTGGTCAACGAAAGAGGGGTCAGGATCAGACCCCTTATCCAGGAAGATGCTGTCACCTCCTACCCCGCATTCTCCGTGCTGGTGTATCTCGATCGGGGCTGCAAACTGGATACCTGTTTCTCCGATCTCAAGGATATAAGCAGGGGGAGCTGGGACATTGTCCCGCTGTGGGAGCCCGCAGGTATGTGGATCAGGCTCTTCGGCAAGGACCTTCATGCAATGGACACGATGCTTGAAAGATATAGACGGCAGCCGAAGGTACAGGACGTCACCGTGGTGCTTCCGGACTCCATCGTGATCCGCAGGTCCGCGGACCTGAACATACTCTCGGGAGCAAGGAAGTGAACCCTCCTCATTCCTTCTCGGCGGAGAAGAGCCTGCCGGTATCGGTCAGCTCGACCTTGACGAACTTGCCTCTTTTCACCAGTTCGATATAACCGTTCTTCTCCAGCGCTCTCAGCAGTCTTGACAGATGAGCCCTCTTTCTGGCAAGATATGCCCTCTTGCTCTCTCTGTCGTTCTTCTCCTTGAACACACCCCCGATCTGGTCCAGCGGAGCTATCAGGGATGTCTCGTGCCTGGCGCTTCCCCCCATGCTCCCCAGGACCTTCAATATGGTCTCCTCCGTTGTTGTGGGGCCCGCTATGGACACGCTGGGGATCGCTATGACCCTGTCCACACCATGGGATAGCACTTCCTGGTCCTCGGGTATGGAGTAGTTCACCGGGTGGACGTAGTAGGGATTGGCACCGGTCATGAAGCAGGCGAGCAGGGCTGCGGAGGTGATTATCCTGTTGCCGGTTGAGAGATTCACATGGACGGCGCACCCCTGTTCGTTGAGGTCCTCGAAGAGCTCCCTGAGCTTCCTGGTCCCCGAATAGAAGTCGAAGATGTCCATCTCCATCTCCTCAACGTCCATGGTGGCGGACACCATCTCCTTTATCCTCTCGCCGTTCTTCCTTGCCTTCTTCTCTATCTCCGAGTCCTTCACCTTTCCGTAAAGCAATATCAGCCTGTTGGTGGGGAACCTCTTCAGCCCACCGATCACCCGGTCCACCTCGAGACCCATGGGAACGACATGGACCCTCTGGAGATCTCCGTTCATGATGATACACATTAGGAGTATCGTATAATAATATTCGTATCGAGAGCATTTGTATACAATATTACCTGCTCCGAAACCTTGTTACGTAATATCATTTAAATCATATCAGCACAATACCCAAGTGGCAAAGAAAAGGGGTATGGGACCTCGATTTGTTCGATGTATCCGATAAAGGTTAGGTGTACCGATGGAGGCGGAGATCCAGAGTGATAACGGAACCACAGGGGCCCCCATGGGTCTCGACAGGGATATCGCCCAGGCGCTGGACCGCAGCAGGCACATGCTTGCCCTCATCCCGTTGAAGGGTGAGCTCCCCAGATCGTTCATAAAGGAACTCTACCACGGGACCAAAAGGAAGAGGAAGAAGCTCATAATGGTGGGCCACGGAAAGGATGTTGGGTGGATGTCCCAGGTGGTTCGGGGCATAGAGGGCAGCACCAACGGGAAGGCTCCGATCATATCCTTCACATCAAGGAACCTGATCTGTCCCATGGACGGTTCGGCCAACGACACCGGCGACCTCCTTAACCACTGCGTGAGGAAGGACAGGATGGATGAGTGTGGTTTCCAGACCGGTTTCGACCTTGATATCTACAGGAGGATCAAGGCGTCAGGGGGCTCTCTTCTTTCGGAGATGGACGACGAGATAAGGTCCAAGGGAATGTGTCCGGCCCGGATCGCCATAGACCTTGCCTCGGAGGCCCGGACCATTGTTACCGACTATCCCTTCATATTCTCGGAGGGGTGGGACAGGATATTCGATTTCATGGGGCAGGATCCCAGGGACTGTGTTCTAGGCATCTGCGACCCCTCACTGCTGATCGACCATCTGAGGGACAGGTTCAGCTATTCATTCACGGTGAATGATCTGGACATATCCAGCTGGGAGCTCAACGGACTTCCCCGGGATGCGGAAAAGGCTTTCTCGGCCCTGTTAGAGGTCATGAGGGAGGTGACGGAGAGTTCGGATCCCGAGCAGCCCCTGGAGAGGAAATGGCTCATACAGGGTTTCAGGGAAAGGACGCGGAAAGAGGGTGTCTCCATGGGTATAGGGACCCTGACCGACAGGATCAAGGAGCTTCTGGACAACGGCGAGTTCACCACCATCTCCAAAAGGAAGAAGGTAAAGGACATCTATCTCTTCCTCAAGCTGTGGATGAACGAGCATTCCTCGGTGGGGAGGACGTTGGAGGTCCACCGTGATATCCCATCCATAAGACTATCGCTTCTGGACCTGCAGCTGATGATCAGGCCCATACTGAACTCCTTTCCCAGCGTGGTGATGTTCGGGGACACCCTGTATCCCCAGGGAATGTACACCACACTTCTGGGTCTTAGACCCGAAACCACTCTTAACCGCTCCTACGTATCATCGGACCTGATGGACAGGACCACCGTGATCAGCATGGGGAACGTGGATACCTCTTACAAGCAGAGGAGCGAGACCCAGTGGAACAACATCGTGAGGAACCTGCAGAGGATAACATCCACCTCGCCTGGGACCTGCGTCGCTGTTCTCCCTTCCTACTATATCATGGAGATGGTCATGGAGGCCATGGTGGAACACAGGATAGAGCTCCCTGTTGTAGCAGAGGAGAAGGGAATGCACAAGATGGACCGGAGGTCGCTGGTGGAGGAGATCAAGGTAGGTGACAGGGTTCTGGCACTGACGGTGCAAGGGGGCTACATCGCCAAAGCGGTGGAGGAGGGGGACCTCGACCCGGAGACGGTGGTGATGGTGGGAGTGCACATCCCGCCCCCCACCCCGATCTCCAACCAGCTCAAGGTCCATCTGCAGAAGAGGCACGGGACCAACCTGGGCCATATCATCTCCGTTTTCATGCCTGCCATGACCAAGGTGATGAGGATGGTGAACACCATGGCAGACTCCAAGGGGAAGAAGAACAACCTGGTGGTCCTTATGGACAGACGCTATCAGGACCGAAGGGTGATGGAGAGCCTGCCCAGGTTCTATGATATAAAAAGACTCTCCAGTGAGAAGGATTATCATGGTGAAAGATATTTCCCGACAGGGTAGGACCATGGGATTATGTGAGGAAGGCATACGGGGGCTTTCTTTCAGTGTTCTAGGCAGCTCCAGTTCGGGCAATTCTACCCTTGTCACCGACGGGTCCAGCACCATACTCCTCGACGCGGGGCTCCCCGTGAGGTACACGGTGAGAATGGTGGAAGAGCTGACCGACGGGTCCGGGGTTGACGGTATATTCGTGAGCCACGAACATTCGGACCATACCAGGAACCTGTTCCCTCTTGCAAAACGGTTCTCCTGCCCTGTATACCTCTCACCGCCCGTGGCCTGGTTCATGGGAAGCGGCCACACGGCGGAGGTGAGGGAGCTCCATGACGGAAGGTCCGTGGAGGTGGGCGAGATGAAGGTGGTTCCTTTCCTGGTCCCCCACGATGCAATCGACCCCTTCGGCTTCGTGGTCTCGTCGGGAGAGAGCTCCATGGCCCTGATAACCGACCTTGGCAATGTGGATGACGGGATAGTGGAGGTAATGAGGAACAGGGACGGTCTTGTGATAGAATCCAACCATGATACGGACATGCTCATGTGCGGAAGATATCCAAAATATCTAAAAAGGAGGATAATGGACCGGAAGGGCCATCTTTCCAACCAGCAGTGCCAGGAGCTCCTCGAAAGGGTGATCGGCCCCAGGACCAGGAACATCGTGCTGGTCCATCTATCGGAGGAGAACAACGATCCGCTCCTTGCCATGGAGACCTCCATGGAAGTGGTGGGCAGCAGGGACCCCCCTCCCGAACTCCACATATCCTATCCGAGGGATGCCACATCACTTTTCAGGCTCTACTGATCGATAAGCGACGGGCACCGGCGATCCCGCGGACACAATCCAACACATGAACTAGTTAATATATATAATGCCAATATGGGATTGTACATCAGAGGCATTTCAGATCAGATGCCGGGGCGATGCATATGGCAAGGACGGTTATCCATTCTTCAGGACGTGAACGAGAACCCCTGGGACCGCATCAGAGGAAAGGCCCCACGGTAAGATCCCCACCACCGTCCCAAAGACGCTTCTCAGCCAATGAGGAGCCGGCCAAGGGTCCCGACAGGAAAAGGGTCATCATCGTCATGATAGTTGTCGCCTCCCTGGTCCTGGCAGGAATTCTCACCTTGAGGATATGGGGCATAGTGGAGGATGAACCAACGCAAGGAGAAGAGACCGAGCTTCAGGAGCAGTTCAAGGGAGGTTCCTCCAGGGTCCAGCTCAACACCACTTTTTTGGGAACGGATACACATATAGAGCTTCCGGCGGACGCTGAGGTTCGCGGGGCCACCTTGTCGGTGTCCGGCTCCCTTCCACCGCAGAGACGGAGTTACCAGGCGGGGAGGACCCCTATCGATATCGCGGTCGGGGATATCGACGGCGACCTTTATACCGATGCCCTTGTCGCGAACAACGGCGACGGGACCATAATGATCATGGAGCATAATGGTAAGAGTTTATCCAGGGGCAGTGTATATGATGCGGGGGAGGGACCCATCGCCGTGGTGATGGAGAACCTTGATGATCATCCTCTTCCGGATGCCGCGGTGCTGTCGGAGGACAGCAGGGAGCTCAGGATCTTCCTGAACAACGAAAGAGGAGGTCTGAGGTCCTCGGGTGAACCGTTCAATTTCACCGAAATGCCAGCAGACATGGTCTGCTTCGACCATGATTCCGACGGTGACATGGACATTGCCGTGATCACCACCAACAATGATAACCTCACCATATTCACCAACGATGGCACGGGAAGTTTCCAGCGCTCCTACAACCAGACGGTGCAGGGGAACCCGACGAGGATCGCCGCAGCGGACATGAACAACGACGGGTCCGATGATCTGGTCATATCCAATCGAAGGGATGTGATCTCATGGAGCGGCGAACCTTACCAGTATTTCGATAAGGAAAAGGAGAGACCTTCCAACTGGCTGAGCACGGTATCTGTCTGGCTCAGGGACGATGACGGTCCGGGTTATCACAGGGATGTGGACGATCTGAGATCCCAGAAGGGTGTTTCGTCCATCGACCTGGGCGACCTGAACAACGACGGTTTCCGGGACATAGTAACGTCCAACCTCGGCTACCACAACGTTTCGATCATGTTCAGTGACGGGGAGGGTGGTTATCACAGGGGTCCCGAAGAGGAGCTGGACCAGGTCACCCTGGGCTCCATGGACCCTACACAGGTTATCCTGCATGATCTGGAGGAGGACGGTGACCTGGACATACTTGCGCTCAGCAGGTCCTCTGACTCGGTACTGATATACAGGAATAGAGGCGACGGGACCTTCGGTGAGCCCGAACAGTATTACGTCGGCCTCAATCCCACTTCCATGGAGCTCATGGACTTCGATTCCGACGGGGACCAGGATATTGTCACCTCCGATTGGAAGGGCTGGATAGAGAAACACGGGGGCAACGGGACGGTCTCCGTTCTGATCAACCTCCGGGAGGGCATATTCGGAACCTACAGGCAGTATGGGACCGGGAACAGTCCGAGAGGTGTCTTCACCAGGGATGTTGATGGTGACGGGGATGTGGATATCGCCTCCGCCAATTATTTCGGGTCCACAATATCCATTCTCAACAATGACGGCCTGGGAAGGTTCTCATTGCCAAGGGAGTACCCGATAGGGTTGGAGCCCTATGCTGTTGTGCTGGAGGATTTCAACGGTGACGGACACATTGACGCGGCCTCCGCGGACGAGGCGAACTTCAGGATAATCCTTCTCAGATCCGATGAGGAAGGAGGTTTCACCACGGAGAGGTATCTGTATGATATTGGGGCCTATCCTTTCAGTTTGAGGACCGGGGACATCGATTCCGACGGAGACATGGACCTCTACACCTCCAATTACTTCCAGGGTTCCACCACATTGATGTTCAACGACGGGTCCGGTAACTTCTCCACAATGTTCAGCGACTACAAGACCATACCTTTGGGGGATGATCTGCCCTATGATTCGCTCATGGAGGACGTGGATGGCGATGGTCTCATGGACCTTATCACCGTTGACAGGGGGGATTCCCTGGATCCGACGGATACCGTATCGGTGATGATCAATAACGGCACCTTCGATTTCGAGGAACGCACCAAGTTCGAGGTTGGAAAGGAGCCCACATCTGCGGTGATCCACGACCTCGACAAGGATGGGTATCCGGACATCGTCACGTCCAACACCGGGGATGACACCATATCCGTGCTGATCAACGACGGCACCGGTTCTTTTTTCAAACTGGGTGATTACCCAGCCGGCAACCGGCCCCAGTACGTCAATTTACTCGATATGGACCAGGACGGCTGGATGGACATAATAGCCACCAACACGGACACCAACAATATGATCTTTCTCATGAACGAGGAAGGAAAGGATTTCCGTCTGGTGCAGGACCTCAATATCGGATCCTATCCGTATGCGATAGACACGGCGGACTTCAACAGCGACGGAAGGGAGGACATAACCATCTCGGTGGTCAACACCAACAACGTTCTGGTCCTCGGATGCTACTGGTATCCATCGGACATATCCATAGACCTCGGGGCTGACGGCACCATCGATTGGGTCCACAATGGGATCATGAAAGAAGACGACGTGGTGGAGTTCGATATGACCGATGCGCTTGTTAGCTATCTTGAGGAAAATGATGCAAAAGGCAGTGTCAAGGTGCCTGTAAGGGTGATAGCCGGACAGGAGGGTGTTGTGGAGCTCTCCGATCTCATTGTGGTATACAGCTGAGGCCTCTCAGGACCCCTGGAGCTTTCCCTGGCAGAACGGACATATTCCCTTGTCTATGACATCCTGGGTCACGGTCCGGAGACAGTGGGGGCACTCGTAGATCACAACCTCTTCCTCCTCTTCGGAAACGAACGCTCCAGAGCATTTTGGACAGATGCCCCTCTCCAGATCCTCGGCCGAGAGTCCTGCCTGGCAGTAGGGACAGGAGAACATTATTTCCTTTTCCACCCTGGAGACCTTCTTCTTGGCCTTTCTCTCCTTGAACTTTTCCAGGGCCTCCCTCAGCTTCTTCTCCTTCCTTTCGATCCTTCCGGCACGCTCCTCGAGCTTCTTTTCCCTTTCCTTAAGCTCAATGCTTCTATTTTCCATCTCCTTTTCGGAGGCTTCAAAGGATGCCATGCTCTCCTCAAGCTCTCTGCGGTAATCCTCCAGCTGGGCACTGTAGTTCTCGAGTTCCTGCCTGGAGCTCTCTATCTGTGCTCTCTCTGCCCCTATCTCATTTTCCTTCTCGGATAGTTCCTCTTCCCTGCTCTCCAATCTGGACCGGTATTCGTCCATCTGCTCCCTGAACTGTTTCAGCTGCTCCCTGACCGCGGCCAATTCTTCCTCCTTCCTGTTGGGATCCTCTTCCCTTTTCACGGCCTCCTCCGGGGGTTCCTCTTCCCCGTCACGTAGCTCCTGGAGCCTGGTCCTGAGCTTTTCCTGCATCTCCTGTATGCGCTCCTCCTTCTCCTTGAGCTCGGCTTCCCTTTCCTCCAGCTGTTCTTCCCTTTCGTTGCGGGAACCTTCCACCTGTTCCCTGTAATCATCCAATTGTTTTCTGTAGTCATCAAGCTCCCGGCGCTGCAGTTCGAGCTGCTCCCTCTCCCGGTCCAGGGAAGCGCTCTCCTCGGTCCTTTCCTCACT